>CBFIFL010000027.1:0-34271 GCA_965661855.1 Flavobacteriales bacterium | reverse complement strand
TTTAGCCTTTCTAATACTCAGTTTACTCTTTGAATGGGTGACTACACCGATCAGTTTTTTACTTGTTATTGCAGTTGTCTGTGTGTCTGGTATCATGAAGCCTGCGGAGGTTTTGGATCAAATAGCCAATGAACAGATTGCAGTTGTATTGATGCTCATGATTATGGGGAATATATTAAAACGGAGTACCCTGGTAGAAACCTTGTTCAAACGCGTCTTTAAGGATGGAATATCGGAAAGACAGTTTTTGTCCAGACAATATTGGCTGGTTGGATCCTTATCAGCATTCTTTAATAACACCCCGTTAGTCGCTATTTTAATGCCTCAAATATCTGAATGGGCAAGAAGAAACTATTCTTCTCCAACAAGACTATTGTTGCCGTTATCTTACGCTAGTATTATTGGTGGTGGTATAACCTTGATTGGAACGGCTACAAATTTGATTGTAGATAAACTGTATGTGGATGTTGGAGGTGAAGGGTTTGAATTATTTGATTTTGCCATTTTTGGTCTACCCATATTTCTGGTTGGTTATGCTTATACCATGCTAACAAGGAAGGTTTTAAGAACTAGAGTTCGATTAAGTCAGAACTTTCAGTCAAGAGATTATTTGGTAGAAACTAAAGTGAAAGTTAATGCGCCAATTCATGGTCAAACGGTCGAGGAAGCTGGATTGAGAAAGTTGAAAAACCTTTTCATTGTTGAAATAATTCGTGAGAATGAGGTGATTAAGCCAGTAGGGCCAGACGATGTTGTTAGAAGTGGAGATAAAATAATTTTCGCAGGAGATACAAGTAAAGTGATTGGGTTTTTAGATAAACATCCGTCTTTTGAACTTAATAATACTTCCATTGAAATCAAGAATAAACAAGAGATTATAGAGACAGTGGTTCCGTATAACTCATCGTTAATAGGCAATAGAATTAAGGATACAGACTTTAGAGCAAGGTTCGATGCTGCTATTATTGGTGTTCGAAGAAATGGAGAAAGACTTTTTGGGAAAATTGGAGACTTGGAGGTAAAGCGAGGAGACATGTTCTTATGTATTACTGGTAAGGAGTTTGAGAATAGAATTGATAAAGTGAATGAGCTTTACGTTATCTCAAAAGTTCAATCCATAAAAAATATAGGAAATAAAGCTTCAATTATTGTTTTAGTATCCATGTTACTTGCAATGCTACTTGCAGGACTTAAAGTATTAGACCTTTTTACATCCATGTTGTTAATGCTTACTGTTGTCGCTATCAGCGGGAAAGTTCCTTTTGCGGAGTTAAGAAAGAGTTTCAATTATAACTTCTTGTTAATAGGAGGGGGTGCTTTAGTGTTTGGGAAAGCCATGGTTATTACCGGACTTGCGCAATCAATAGCTTCGAAGTCATTGTTCATATTTTCAGATTTAGGGATGATACCTACTCTTATAGGTGTATTTATTGTAACCAACTTGTTGGCTTCAATTATGACAAACATAGGAGCCGTTGCCATTGTCTTTCCAATTGCACATGCTATTTCAAATCAGTTAGGAATTGACCTTTTCTTGATGTCCATGATGGTTGCTTTTGGAGGGTCTAAAATATTTTTAACTGCCATTGGTTATCAAACAAACCTAATGATACAAGGAGCTGGAGGGTATAAAGCAATAGATTATATAAAGTATGGAGGAGGTTTACTACTTACTTCTGTATTTGTGATCCTGGGAATACTGATATACATGCTTTAATGAAATACAAGAAGAGTATAGGTATACTGAAAGTTACAGACTCTTTGAATATTCATTTTTTTATAGCAGATTTGCACTACAATGGAAAGACTCATGTTAAAAAAAGCGATATTATTCTTAACGGTATTGTTTTCGTTTCTAGCGGTTAACGGACAAGTAAACGGAATTGACCTTAATTCCTTAAGTCCAGATGACTTAATTAACCTTGGAATAAGTAATACAGATCTTAGAGCTTTGCAGCAAGGAGCTCAAAGTAACAATTCAGGAGGAGATGAAGTTTCTCCAGTTGATACAAGCTTATTAGAAGAAGTACAACAACAGCAAGAATTCGTATTAGAGTCTGTTAAAGAAGTAGATACAACAAAGGTTAAAAAGTTTGGACATTCTGTTTTTACTTCAGGTGCTGTTAATATTCAAATGAACAGTGATCGTATTTATGCTCCTGATAACTATGTTTTAGGAACAGGAGATAGACTGTCAGTAACGATATGGGGAAGTTCAGAATATTCTTCAGAATACATTTTAGATGAATTTGGAAACATTACTCCTCGATTGGTTGGTCAAATTAACTTGAAAGGGAAGGACTTCAGTACCGCTAAAAAAATCATCACCAAAAGATTTGGTAATGTTTACGATTTGAAAAACTCTCAAATTGCTATTAACCTTAGTTATTCAAAGGTTGTTGCTGTTAATGTAGTGGGAGAAGTAGAGTCTCCAGGTACCTATACTATTCCAGGTATAAACTCTGCGTTTAACGTGCTTTCTTTAGCAGGTGGACCAAAGCTTAACGCAAACGTTAGAGACATTAAAATTATTAGAAATGGAATGGAGGTTAAAAGCTTAGATGTTTATGAGTTTTTGGCTAAACCAACATTCAAAAGCACCTATTTACAGGATGGAGACTTTATAGTAGTTTCTAGAAATGTGGAATATTTGGAAACATTCGGAGAAGTTGTCAGACCAGGGAAGTATGAATTCAAGGCTGGCGAAACGATCGCGGATTTGATTTTATACTCGGGAGGATTTGCTGAAGGAGCGAATAAAAAACTGTTTCACGTTGAAAGACTTGGTTTAGATGGTTATTATCAATTTGACAGTAAAGAGGATACGGTTACACTAAAAGCGGGAGATAAAATTACAGTTGACGCATTACCAACATTAAGACACGGGGTAGTTTCAATAACTGGAAAGGTGAATAATGCGGGTTCATATAAGTTTATTGATGGAGAAACACTTTACGACCTTATTGAAAGGTGTGGTGGTATTAACTATGAAACTAAAGAAGGTGTTGGTCATTTATATAGAAGACAAGAATCCTTGGAATCGGAAATTATCGTATTTAATCCTAATGATTCACTTGGTTTAAAGAGTCTAGAGATAAAAGAATTTGATGAAGTTAAGTTGTTCAGTAAGCGTGATTATATGGATGATCAAAGTGTTCAGGTTCTTGGTTATGTTAGAAATCCTGGGAATCTAAATTTTCATGAGGGAATGACATTGGAAGATGCAATAGTTTTATCAAACGGTATGAGACCTGAGGCTGAGACTAACAAAATTCAAGTGGAAAGGTTAAGTTTCGTAACTAACGATCAAAGGGTCTACACGAATAAAATTGAATTGGATTTTGCCTCAAGTAAGAACTTCAAATTACAGCCGTTTGATATCATTATCATTAGGAAGTTACCTCAGTTTACTTACCAAGAGAAGGTATTTGTTCAGGGAGAAGTGGATTATCCAGGAGAATATTCTATTTCGGATTCAATTGTGACTTTAAAAGATATGATTGCTATCTGTGGAGGTGTTACACCTTGGGCTGATTTAGAAGGAGCTCGATTATTTAGAACTGAGGACAATAAAGGGTGGTTATTGATGAACTTAAAAGAAGTTCTTAAAAAGAAGAATTCCCCTTTTAATTACATCGTAAAGCCAAATGATACAATTGTTATTCCAAAACTAACGAATATAGTTACCATAGAGGGAGGGTTTGGATACAAAAAGATTTTAGAAATGGACAGAGTTAATTCTCCATTTATAAAAGGTAAAAGAGCTAAATACTATATAAAAGAATTCGGAGCTGGTTTTGATACGAAATCTAAAAGGTTTCATGTATATACGGAAGGAAGAAATGGATTGGTTAGGAACTCTAGATTCTTAGGTTTGATTAGTCCTAAGGTGATTAATGGTGATAGAATTGTTATTCTTTATAGGAAGAGTAAGTTCAAGGATCCAAATGCTCCAGGAGTGGATTGGAACTTTCAAATTGAGAATATCACACTTAAGTTAACTGGTATTGCAACACTTTGGGCACTGGTTAATAATTTGTAGATGGAAACTAAGCAAGTAATTGACATATCGTTAATAGAGATTTTTAAGGAGATAAAGTCCAAGAAAAAAAGACTTTGGTTATTCTTACCGGTTGGATTTATTGTTGGGGTTATTATTGCTCTTACAACACCAAAAGAATGGAATGTTTCCTCTTCTTTTATGATTGATAATATTCAATCAATGGATAATTCCTCTTTTTCTGGATTAGCGGGGTTAGCAGGTATTAACTTGAACAAAATGTCTGAAGAAGAGTTTTCACCAGACTTATTCTCTGTTTTGGTTCAAACTGCTCCATTTCATAAAGCATTATTGGATAAGAAACTATTTGTAGGTAAAGCAGGCAAGGAAGTTACCTTGTTTGAATACTTTAAAAATCATCATAAGCCTTCGGTTAAAAGTAATGTGATGAAAGTTGTTACTTATCCCTTAGATAAGGTGAAAACAGCTTTTTCTAGTGAGGAGGCGGAACCATCTATGAGAGCAGCGAATAAGTATTTTTCTTTATCTAAAGAAGAAACGAAGTACGCTAAAATATTAACTGAGAATATAGGTTTAAGCTATGATGAGGAAATAGGGGTTTTTAATTTAAGTGTATCGCTTCAAGATAGATTAGTGGTTGCCGAGGTAGCAAACTTTGTTATTGACTATATGTTGAAATTTGTAGAACAATACAAAGACATCAAACACAATAATAAATTGACGTTTATCAATGATCAGTTAGGAAAGAAAGAAGGTGAATTGGAGAGTATTAGAATTAACCTATATAAGTTCGAAGAAAGTCATAAGCAGTTAGTTAAGGAGTCTGCTGATATAGAAAGAGATATTCTTTTAGATGAATATGGATTAGCTTTTAGTATGCTAAAAGTGTTGAAACAGCAACAGGAAGAGGTTCGTTTGAAGATTGAGGAGAACAAGCTTAGCTTCAAAGAAATTGAACCAATCAAGTTACCGTTGAAAAATTTTAAGCCACAAAGAAGCCTGATTATAATTGGTTTCTTAGTTTTGTCAGCGGTATTGTACGCTTTTGCACAAGTCTTTAGTTTAGTAAGAAGAAAGTTTAAATATGTTGAATAATAGATCTGTATTGATTACAGGAGGAACTGGTTCTTTAGGGAAGCAATTAACAAGGAGAATTTTTAAGGATTATCCTGAAGTGAAAAGAATAGTGATTTTCTCAAGAGATGAACAGAAGCAATTTCAAATGGCTCAAGAATTCTCTGGAGAACAAGGTAAAAAGCTAAGGTTTTTTATTGGTGATGTTAGGGATAAGGATAGAATGTTAAGAGCATTTGAGGGAGTTGACGTTGTTATTCACGCAGCAGCAATGAAGCATGTTCACATTGCAGAGTATAACCCAACAGAGGCGGTTAAAACTAATGTTGATGGAGCCCAAAACGTAATTGAAGCAGCTTTAGCTTCAGGTGTTGAGGATGTAGTTGCATTATCTACTGATAAAGCTTGCGCGCCGATCAATTTATATGGAGCAACGAAGTTAGCTTCTGATAAATTATTTGTTGCGGCAAACAACATTAGAGGAAGTAGACCAATTAAGTTTTCTGTTGTTAGATACGGAAACGTAATGGGATCTAATGGTTCTGTAATTCCATTTTTCATCAACAAAAGAGAAGATGGTTACTTGCCAATTACACATACAGAAATGACAAGATTCAATATTTCATTGGATGAAGGTGTTAATATGGTTTTTCATGCAATTGGTCATGCTTTAGGTGGTGAGATTTTTGTTCCAAAAATCCCTTCTTATAAGATTACTGATGTTGCAGAGGCAATTGCTCCAGGATTAGAGCAAAAGGTTGTTGGAATGAGACCAGGTGAAAAATTACATGAAGAGATGATAACTCCATCTGATTCATTTAATACATATGACTTAGGTTCTTACTACGCAATTATACCTACTGATCCGATTTTCGATATGAAAGACTTCACAACGAAGTTTAAGGCAAACAAAGTTGCTGATGGATTCTCGTATAACAGTGGAGACAATGAAGATTGGGAAACAATTGAATCATTAAGAACAAAGATAGTAACTCACGTTAACCCAAACCTTTAATCAGTGGCTAGATCAATACCTTACGGAAGACAAAACATTACTCAAGCTGATTTAGATGCATTAAAGGATGTGTTGGTTTCAGATTTTTTAACTCAAGGTCCTGCTGTAGCAAGTTTTGAGACTGCTTTCAGCAAGTATGTGCATGCTAAGCATTCAGTTGCAGTGTCTAATGGAACCGTTGCTTTACATTTAGCTTGTCTGGCATTAGGGTTAGAAAAAGGGGATCGTGTAATTACAACACCAATTACTTTTGCTGCCTCAGGAAATGCAGCTTTATACTGTGGTGCTGAAGTACATTTTGTAGATATTGACCCAGAAACTTTTGTAATGGACCTAGATAAGTTGAAAGACTTACTGGCTTCAAAACCAAAAGGATATTTTAAAGGGGTGATTCCAGTAGACTTTACTGGATATCCAGTTAACACGGAGAAATTAAAACATATCGTTGATTCTTACGATATGTGGATATTAAAAGATGCTTGTCATGCACCGGGAGCTTACTTTACAGATTCTACTGGAGAGAAAGTTTTTAGTGGTCAAAACAAGTATGCTGACTTAACAGTATTCTCTTTCCATCCTGTAAAGCACATTGCTTGTGGTGAGGGAGGAATGATTACAGCAAACAACGACAAGTTATTTGAGGATTTATCTCTTCTTAGAACACATGGTATTACAAAGACTGATTTGGAATACAGTGCTTACTCTGAAGAGAGTCAAGGTGCATGGTATTACGAAATGCAAAGTCTGGGTTACAATTGTCGTTTAACTGATATGCAAGCTGCTCTTGGTGAAAGTCAATTGAACAGAGCAGAAGAAGGTGTGGCTAGAAGAAATGAAATAGCTGCTTATTATAGAGAAAACTTAGTTGGTCTTCCAATGATTCAACATAAAAAGGATGATAGCGTAAATGCACATCATTTATATGTGATTCAAACGGAGAGGAGAAAAGACTTATATGATTTCTTGAGAACGAAACAAATTTATACTCAAGTACATTATATTCCATTACACTTGATGCCTTACTACAGTCAGTTTGGTTGGAAAAAAGGAGATTTTCCTAGTGCGGAATCATATTATGATCAATGCTTAAGTCTTCCAATGTATCCGAGTATAACGGATGAAGAATTGTCATATGTTGTAGAGCAAATCAAGTTGTTTTACTCATGAAAAGACTAGCAATTATTCCTGCTAGAGGCGGAAGTAAAAGAATTCCAAAAAAAAACATAAAAGAATTTCTAGGTAAGCCCATTATAGCTTACTCTATAGAGGCTGCGTTAGAGTCTAATTTGTTTGATGAGGTTATGGTATCAACTGATTCCGACGAAATTAAAGAAATAGCTATTCAATATGGAGCTAAGGTCCCGTTTTTAAGGTCTGAAAAGGCTTCTGATGATTATGCTACAACCTTTGATGTTATCAAAGAAGTAATTGATACGTACAAGGCTAAAGGAGAGGTGTTTAAATATGCTTGTTGTATTTATGCTACAGCGCCTTTTGTTTCTCAGTCTAGGTTAATTAGCTCGTTCGAACTCATAGAAAAGAACAATTACGATAGTGTTTTTCCAGCCATTGAATTTGGTTTCCCAATTCAAAGATCATTGAGAATTGTAAATGATCAAAACAAAATGGAATTGGTTTATCCGGAACATGAATTATCTAGATCTCAAGATTTAGAGTCAAGATATCATGACGCAGGGCAATTCTATTGGTTGAATATTAAGGATATTATGTCTAAAGGTAAAGTGTGGACAGGTAACACAGGAGTTCAGTTAATTACTGAGCTTGAAGGCCAGGACATCGATAGTGAAATAGATTGGAAACTAGCCGAATTGAAATATAAATTAACTCGTGAAAAAAATACTATTTAGAGCAGATGGTAACGCTGAAATTGGTCTCGGTCATTTTATGAGATTAATTTCATTAGTAGAAATACTAAAGAAAGACTTTCAATGCTCATTTGCAATTCAGCAACCTGCTGAATATGTAAAGGATATTTTAGCAAAAAATGGTACAGAATTAATAGAGTTATTTAAGACAGAGGATTACATTAAAGAGGCAAATCAGCTTGTTCAGCATTCATCAGAATTTGATTTGATTGTTTTTGATGGTTATCACTTCAGAACAGAATACCAAACGATTTTAAAGAATGGGGATTGGAGTATGTTATATGTGGATGATCTTCATGAATATAAGATAGAATCCGATGCAGTTCTAAATCATGCAGTTGGAGTTCTTCCGGATCATTATGATATAAACGAAGGAGCTTCACTTTATTTGGGAACTGAATACGCTATGCTTAGAAAAGATTTCCTTGACGCCGCTAAGACTGAAAGAAAATTCGATCAGAATATTAAAGCTTTCGTCTGTTTAGGGGGGGCTGATCCAAATAATCACACTAAATCTATTGTTGAAAAACTTCATAGCTTAAAAGGAATTGAAGAAATTAATGTGGTTGTTGGTAAAGCTTATGCTTTTTATGATGACTTGTTAAGATATGATAATCTTCGCTTAAATATATTTCAAGGTTTATCGCCAGAAGATATGGTATTAAAGATGAAGCACTCAACATTAGGTGTTGTTTCTTCAAGTAATATATCATACGAATATGCCTCAATTGGAGGAATGATGTTTGTTATTCAAACAGCTGATAATCAAAAAGATATTCATCATTTTTTATTGTCTAAAGGTTTGGCAACTCATGTGGATAAGTTGAATGAAGTGAGTCTTAGTGAAAAGCTTTTCTATAATCATCTGGAAAAACAAAGGAAATATTTTGATGGAAATAGTGATACTAGGATAATTGAAAAAATAAAGAAACTTGTATGCTAATATTGAGAAATGCTGAAGAGCAAGACTTGATGACTTACTTTAAATGGGCAAATGATAAAGACGTTAGAAATAACGCTTTAAATAAAGAACCCATTCCACTTGAGAGCCATAAAAAATGGTTTGAATCTAGAATCAAAGATCAAAAAGAGCATTTACTTTATGTTTTAGTAGACAATAATATACCTGTTGCTCAGGTAAGGTTTGATTTGGAGCAAGACACATTATTAGTTGATTATTCTGTGGATGCTAATAGTCGAGGTAAAGGTTTAGGTACCATTGTTTTGCAGAAAGCAATGGACGCAGCTATTAAAAGCGATATTGTTTTCTTTCGTTTTAATGCCTTTGTTAAGGATGGTAATATAGGTTCAGCTAGGGTTTTTGAGAAGCTAGGGTATACCCATACCAAAGATGAGCTAATCCAAGAGGAAAGTTATAAGTTTTATGAAAAACGTGTTAAATGAGAATAGTAGTAGCAAATATTAATCCTGAATTCAATAATCTAATTGAGAAGTTAAAAGTTCAATATCCTGGAGAGGTTTTAGAAATAAAGGAAAAGAATGGATTGAATTTTGAGGTACTATCTCAGTTTCAACCAGATTATGTGTTTTTTACACATTGGTCTTACATTATTAAGGCTGACATATTTGAAAACTTTAATTGTGTAGTTTTTCATATGACAGACTTACCATACGGTAGAGGGGGGAGTCCTTTACAAAACTTAATAGTTAGAGGGCATAAAGAAACTATGTTGTCAGCTATTAAGGTAAGTGAAGGTATTGATGAAGGCGATTTATACTTAAAGAAACCTCTTCTATTAGACGGTACTGCAAGAGAAATATTTGCTAGAGCTTCGGTTATTGCTTCTGAGATGGTAGAAGAGATAATTGAGAATAAATTGGATGCTCAACCTCAACAAGGAGAAATAACTTTGTTTTCTAGAAGAAAGCCTCAGGATAGTTGCATAAAAAGCCTTCAGAGCCTTTCTGGAATATATGATTATATCAGAATGTTAGATGCAGATGGGTATCCTCATGCCTTTCTGGAGATGGATGAATTTAGACTCACTTTTACAGATGCTCAACTGGTGAATGGTAAGCTGGAAGCAAAGGTTGAATTCATTCCTAAAAGTGAGAGCTAATAGTTTCAAATCTTTTATAAAAAGGGTAGCTTTACGTTTTTAAACTGAAAAAATGCTTGAACAATTTAGAGGTAAGAGAATTTTGGTAGTGGTTGCTCATCCTGACGATGAGTTATTAGGTGTAGGAGCTTCTATGCATAAGTTAATTTCCGATTATGATTGCTCTATTCGTGCTATTATTTTAGGAGAAGGAATTACATCTAGAGCTGATCAAAGAGATGCTGAACTTTGGGAGCAAGAGTTGAAAAAGCATAGAGAAAATATAATGACAGCTGCAGAAGCTATAGGCTTTGAATCTGTTGGGATTTATGATTTTCCAGACAATCGATTTGATAGTGTTGCATTATTAGATATAGTCAAGGTTTTTGAAAAAGAAAAATCAGAGTTTAAGCCAGAAATCGTTTTTACTCACCATGGATCCGATACTAATGTGGACCATAGATATACGTTCAATGCGGTAGTTACAGGTTCTCGTCCAATGAAGGGAGAAATGGTTAGGTCAATATTTGCTTTTGAAACTCCGTCATCAACAGAATGGCAAGCTGCCAATTACCCGAACTATTTTCAACCTAATTTTTACATACCTGTTAGTAAGGCTAACGTTGATGCTAAGATAAAAGGAATGGAATCGTATGAATTTGAAAAAAGAGAATTCCCTCATCCTAGATCTCCAGAAGCATTGGAAATATTGGCAAAGAAAAGAGGAGTAGAGGTAGGAGAAGATTACGCAGAAGCATTTATGTTAATAAGATCAATCGGATAAAGATGAAAGATATAATAGTAGAAAACTTTACCATAGGTAATAATAGAAAACCGTTTGTGATCGCTGAAATGTCAGGGAATCATAATCAATCGTTAGAAAGAGCTTTAGAAATTGTTGATGCTGCTGCGGAAGCAGGTGCACATGCTATTAAGTTACAAACTTACACTGCAGATACGATGACTATTCCAGGAGCTTTGGTAATCGATGATAAAAACTCACTGTGGGAAGGAAGAGAACTACATGATCTATATAAAGAGGCTTATACTCCTTGGGAGTGGCATAAACCTATATTTGATAGAGCAAAGGAAAAGGGAATTATTGCATTCAGTTCTCCTTTTGATGAATCTGCAGTTGATTTTTTAGAAGAGTTAGAAGTTCCATTATATAAAATTGCATCATTCGAAAATACAGATTGGCCATTATTAAGAAAGGTTGCAAAAACGGGTAAACCAGTTATAATGTCTACTGGAGCAGCAACTTTATCTGATATAGATGGGGCAGTTAGAGTATTAAGAGAAGAAGGTGTAGAGGATTTAATACTCTTAAAGTGCACAAGCACATATCCAGCAACTCCAGAAAGTACGCATATTGCAACGATTCCTCATATGGCTCAAATGTTTGGCTGTCAAGTTGGTTTATCCGATCATACTATGGGAATAGGTGTTGCTTTAGCAGCAACTGGATTGGGAGCTACAGTAGTTGAGAAACATTTTACTTTAAGAAGAGCCGATGGAGGAGTTGACTCTGCTTTTAGTATTGAACCAAACGAACTTAAATCGTTAGTGGTAGAATCTGAAAGAGCTTCACAATCGATAGGACAGGTAAGTTACGGTGTTCAAAAGAATGAGAAGAAGTCTTTATTGTTTAAACGATCGTTATTTGCTGTTAAAGACATAAAGTCTGGCGAAGAGTTTAATAGAGAAAATGTTAGGGTTATTCGACCTGGTAAAGGGTTGGCTCCAAAGCATTTTGAAACTGTTTTGGATGCTAAAGCTTCTCAAGACATAACAGAAGGAACTCCTTTAGATTGGAGTTTGGTTTCTCACTCTTAGTTTTTATCAATGTTATTTTTTGACTGGAAAAGGGATGTTGATGAGATTGTTTACCAAGTAGAAGATCTAAATTACTTCTTTGAAGACGATCAAAGGCTTATTCTTTGTGATTGCACGATCAGTAAGAATCAAGGTGTTCAAGGTCTATTACAAGCTACACCAAATTCAGGTGTATACGATTATTATAAATCGGTTTTAACAGGAGGTTTTTTTGTTTTAATCTTTGATAAGATTTCCAGGAAATTAAGTCTTTATAGAGATGATAGTGGGCTTAAAACTGCTTATTATGGACTGAATAAAGATCGAATTCTAGTAGGGAATAATGTTCATGAAGTTTATAAAAGATTCCACGAATCAAAAGGTTTTAGTAGACTGTCTGTTGATATGCTATTAAATCTTGAGTTTCTATTCGATGGATATACTATTTATGAAGGTATTCATGAATTAATTATCGGAGCTGAGTTTCATATTAATAGGGAGAGTGAAAATCCTGAATTAATGGAAAGAAAGATGTCTTTTGCTAAAAAAGATAATCAATTGAATCTCGATGATAACATAAAAAAACTTAGAGAAGTTACTAATAATGTTCACGATAGATTGTCTTCTGATGAAAATGTAGTTTTCTTATCAGGTGGCTTGGACTCTTGTGTTATGTTAGCAGCTCTTTACGATACAGTAGGTAAGGATAAAATTCACAATATTTCCTTTAAGGTAAAAGGTACGGAGCATGATGAAACAGTTTATGCAAAAAGTGTTTCGGATCATTTAGGAACGTCATTAGAGATTATTGAGGTAAATCCTGAAGACGAGATTAGTGTAGAAAAATTTGAAGAAATTTGCCTTAAAATGAACAATCCATACATTGGTTATTGGATTTTCAACTTTGAAGGAAACCCAAATCAAAAGTTTTTCGCAGGTCAAGATACTAGACTGCATACTCCCGATGTAAATAAGTTCGATAGTTTTGTTTTTTCGACAATTTTATCAGGATTACCAATCCCGTTAGGGAAAACAACTCACAAACTAGGGAAAGCAATGCATGGTGCGTTCAACCTTGATAAGTCAAATAAAAAAGCATTAAAGCATTTTCATAGAATCAGTGGAGTCTTCTCTAAAGAAGAATACATTGAAAATTATATTTTCAGATTAGAGAAGTCAAGGTTTAAAGATCTTCCAAATCAGTCTTATCAGGAAATGAAAGATTTACTTACGGTTGATTTTTCTTCAGTAGGTTCCAAGAGGGAGATGTACAATGAGATAGTTAAACTTAAATGGAAGGAACAATACACTGATGATATTAGGTATATTCAAGATATGTCTAACTTAAATAACACCTTTACTTGTTTGCCATTTTATGATATGGAGTTGTCTGAGTTTTCATCATCTATTCCTTTCGAGTATGCTAGTTTGTTCATTAAAGGAACGGATAGGTTTAGTTCTGAGGAGGTGAATGTGAATAAATACGTGTTAAGAGAGGCTTATAAAGATATCTTAAATGATGAGGTTCTTTATAGAAAAAAGGCGGTATCAATGACTAACTTTTTACTTTTTCAAGGTGGACTTGGAAGAGTTGTGAGGAAGGTTATTATTCAAGATTTAGATTCTAGTGATAGCTTTATTAAATCACAAGGTTTGGATAAATTCGTTACACCAATGGTTAAAAATGACAAATGGCAGTTGGATGATCAGACTTATCTGTTAACTGTTTACTACATTGCAACATTGTGTGTTTATCATAAGAATATAGTGCTGAATTAGAAAATGGGTAAATTTCGATTGTTGTTGACGGGAGTCTTTTCTTTGATTCCGATAAGTGTTGTGAAGATTGCATTTTTAAATGCCTTAGGACACAAAATTTCTTACAAAGCAAGAATAGGGTATGGTTTGTTGTTGGTGAAAAAAATAACGGCAAAAGAAGGAGCGATTATAAAATCATTTAGCCGTATTGCTATCGATAATATTCTTTTAGAGAAGAACGCTGTTTTACAACGATTTAATACCATCAAAGGTCCGTTCGATTTAGAGGTTATGGAAGGAGCTTCTATTGGAAGAAGAAATAGTTTAATAAGAACCAAAGGAGAAGATAAAATTTCAAAATCAGTTTTTAGAATTGAATACAGGTCTAATGTAGTGAGTGAAAACTTTTTCGATCTTACAAGGTCAATAACTATAGGTGAGAATACTGTAATAGGAGGGGTTTTAGGAAGTTATTGGACACATGGTTTTTATCATGCAGATGAAGGGGATGAAAGAATTCGAATTGATGGAGAAATTGTTATTGGAGATAATGTCTACATAGGTTCATCTTGTCTTTTTAACCCAGGTGTACGCATCGGTAATGCTATTCATATTGGAGCCGGGACTGTAGTATCAAAATCACTACTTGAAAAAGGAATGTATGTTTCTGGTCCGCTAAGACACATAGATAACAATATTGAAACGGTAAAGGAAAAGCTGGATAAATTGGACACTCCAGATCTACCGATTGATATTTACTACAAGTCTTCATAGTAATGGGGAAAATAAACTCTTTGCTGAACAAGAATAAAGATGTGCTGTTTTACACGGCTCTAAACTACGTGGATAAAGCTTTGTTTTTTATACTGCCTTTATTGGTTCTTGAATTATTAAACGATAAATCTACCTATAACACAATTGAGTACATTTATTCAATCGCTTCCATCATAGCTACTTTTGTTGATGGAGGAGGAAGATCTTACTATTTCTTTGCTTATCGAAATACAGAGAATCGTCGCGGATTAATCATTAAGAAGTTTAGGTTATTCTTGAAGATAGTCGGATTACTATTGATTATTTTATTTCTGTGGGCAGGAGTTTCGAAACTGCTTGGATACGAATGGTTGTTGTTTTCATACATAGGTGTAAGGGCTATTTACTTGTATGTTAGTTCTTTCCTTAATTACCACTTCCGACTTCAAGATAAACCAAGTAAGATATTCAAAGTAACTTTGTCAGTCTCTTTAGCAAGTATACTAATTGTTTTGATTTGGTATTTCTTAGGGACACAATTACCGGTTTACATGTATTTCCTTCCAATGTTCTTAATGGAAGTAGCTATAGTCATTAATCAGAGAAACTTTAAGCCAAATGAAGATGATCTGGATTATGTAAAGAAGGCCTTTAAATTTGCTTGGCCACTGTTAATCAATGTGATATTGGTTTCTGTAGTGAATAATTATGGAAAAATTTATTCTTATCAGAATCTGAGTGAGCAAGAGATGTTCGAGCTGTCATTCACACTTAGGATTGCCTTTGTTATTCAACTTGCGCATTCTTCTGTTTACGGATTCTTAGCGAAGAAGATTTATGTGAACGATAGTGTCAGTGCAATGATTGGCGTGATTAAGCAATACTCTCTTTTCCTATTCATTGCTTTTGCAGGAGCCGCGGTTCTCCTATACGGTTACACAATGATCATGAACGATGGTCAGATGTTTGAAATTGCTTGGGTCTGGATTTTTGTTTACACCTTATTATGGTGTTATTTAGGTTTCTTTGAAGGCTTCTTAAGCAAGTATAATAAGAATGATAAAGTGCTCATCTTTACATTGATTTCATCAGCATTTTTCGGAGCTTATTTGTTCTACAAGAACACAGGGATTCAAGTCAACGACATCATCTTGTCAATGAACCTGTTTATTATCGTAAACTTAAGCTTAGTGCTGTTCTACGTGAAAAAGCAAAAGATTTTTAAATAGAGAACTCTAATTGAAGGATTAACCTTGGATAGTTTGGACTAGTTCCTTTATGGTAAGAGAAAGTGTCTTCAAAGAAGCAAGTACCTCTTTCTCCTTTCATCTCAAAGATTCTATCCTTACCGTATTTCTCTTCAGCTATCTCATCAGTTAATCTTCTGTTCTTTTTCTCGAACATGTCCTTAGACATATGCGTCTTCGAGATGATAGCGTGAGGACCTCCGTTTTCATCTACATCAGTAATGTATACGAACATTTTTAAAAACTTATAAGCATCGATATCATAATGAAATCCATATAAGTGATTGTATTCTTTTTTGTCTTGAGGGAATGACCACCAAGTTCTAACATCTTTAATGGTTGGTTCTTTACCTAAGTATTGCTTAGCGATGTGTAAAATATCTTCGTTGTAAACCAATTCCTTCACAGCATCACATTCTTCAGCATTTGGATTGGTATACCAAAGCTGATTAGAAGGCCTTTGAGGATTGTTATAGTCAATGTTAAAGGATCCTTGACCATCAATACCTTTATAGTTCACAGTGTTGTTATAAGCTATAATCTTTTCAACTCTCTCAGGACTAATTTTAAAAGTGTCACTAAATCCCTTTTCTTGAATTTCTAACAAGAGATTGTCTCTATCAATATTGATATCATCACTCTTAGTTCTGCTTAATTTTGTCTTCGGAAATAATTTTAAAAATCCTAAAGTCAAAGCTCTTAGCGTTGCGAAGATAGTGATGGTACGCATCAGTTTAATTGAGATTTTCTGGATCATCTTTTTTTTCTAAAAGTAAGTAATTATCCGGTTGATATTATAAGGTTAAAAGGCTGTCTTTTATCATTTACTGAGTAAATTGCTTTTAATTGTTGATATTTGCTGCGGTTAAGTAAATGGAACGAAACGAAATAATTGAATGAACAAGACAATTTGTTTTATATCTAACTATTATAAGACATACCTCTTTAAAGAGGTTGCTAAAAGTCTGGAAGCTGCAGGGGTGAAAGTGTTCTGGATTACCAATGATAAAAAGTATTTTGATTTATTGGTAGAAGATTATGGAGAAGATAAAGTATTGAATCTTACATGGCGTTTTGCTGAGGAAGATAATCTCGAGGTAGGACAGTTTAAGCTAAATGAGATAATCTATTCTGACAGAGTATTGGTTAAACAAAAGACAAAGGCTAAGAAATACCTTCAAAACATTCAAAAACCTATATATGATTTCATTAATAATAATGAAATAACAAGTGTTTTCGGTGAGATTACTTGGGGGCACGAATTACTTATTCAAAGAATTTGTAATTCTAAACCAGAGTTAAATTGTAATTTTTATAACCCTCATACAATAAGAAAACCCTTTGAACGATTTGGTTTTTTTACTGATGAATCTCAAAGTGTATTAGCTAAAGGGAAGGAGTTATCAGTTGAAGAAATGGATTTGGATAGAATTAATGAAGTTCCGACCTATCTGAATAAGAATAATGAAATTCAAAAGAAGAAGAATTCTATTAAGGGGTATTCAAAAAGGGTGTTAGATTTTACTCTGAACAAAAACCATGACGATGAGAGTGACCCAACTAGACATCCTAAATCGGTAATAGTTAAGTTGCACGCTAAGGAGATGTTAAACAGAATTTCGTACAAGCAAGTTAAAACCATTTCGCTATCTCAGTTCAGTGATAAAAAGTATGTATTCTATGGTTTTCATAAACAACCAGAATCATCGATTGATGTGATAGGAAGGTATTATGAAGATCAGTTTGAGATTATAAAAAATATTTGGCGAGTACTTGACAGTGACACACTTCTAATACTGAAGGAGCATACAAATGCAGTCGGTGACAGGTCTGTCGAGTTTTATAAAAGATGTCTTGAACTTGATGGAGTATTAATTGCTAAGGAGACAGAGAGTGCAGCAGAGATTATTAAAAAGTCTTTAGGTGTTTTTACAATATCAGGAACAATTGGTCTTGAAGCTATGCTTTTTAATATACCCGCGTTTACTTTTGCAGATGCATTTTTCAACGGTTACGGAAAGTGCACTAGACTTAATATAGAAGATCTAAAAGCAAATACACTTAAGGAATTAATAAGTAAAGCAAATTCCAATCAAAAGACCGTGGAGGGTTTTAAGGAGATGCTTCAAGATCATAGTTTTGATGGAATAATAGGTGATTTCATGCATACTGATGGTGTCATGGAACTAAAAAATATTCAGAACTTAACTAAAGCTTTCTTGTCAGTTATATGATATCTCCGGTTTTAGAAAGGCTGTATATGCTATTAATTATAATAGTGTATTTTCTTGTTCGAAAGAGCTATTCTGATAAATCTGAAAACACTGATTATAATAGAAGTTTATTAATAGTTGAGTTATTTATATTCTTTTCAATATTTGATAATTTTCTAGCGATTAAACTTGGTGGTTTTACTCAAAAGCTACAGTATATTTTTCTAGTGCTATATTGGTTGTTTACCAGTAAATTTATACTCTCCGTGGGAAAAACGAGTCCTCTTAAAAAGGTCTATTTTAGTTTGTTACTAGTCTTTGTTATTCAGCTTTTAAGCTTGTTTTGGATGAGGTACAATCTTGGTGCTATTGTCCGCGTTGTTCTTCTTCTTATACAGCTGAGTATACTCGTTATTGTTTTCTCTGTTCTTAATAGAAAAGAAGATAAACAAATGTTGATTTCGAATATATCACTCATTGGATTGTTCAGTGCTGTTGTTGGAATTGTGGAATTTGTCATTCAGCAAGTTTCAGGGCTTAAAATACCTTATCCTCTTGTGAGTAGAGAGCTGGGGACTACTCATCAGGATCTTTTGTCAAGATCTTTTGGTTTTATGTTTGAACCCAATTGGTATGGGTTTCAATTAATAATATTCTTTTACATCTATTTGTTTTTAAGCAAGAATTTGAAACTATGGGCAATTGTGGTTTTTGGAATTGCTCAAATTGCTTCTGGAAACAAGATTACTGTTTTGGTTTATTTGCTTACCATTATTTGGCTTTTAATGAGCAAAGGAGTCATCAAATCAAAATTGATTAAAATCGCAGGATTAGTAGGTTTTGTATTGTTCGGGGTTTTGATTGCTTCAATTGAAAGCTTTCAAGAGATTTTCTTGTCTAGAATAATGGTTACCATAAATGCATTTAAAAACATGTCTGTTATTGAGGTGTTTACTTACTATGATCGATTTGCCTTTATTTGGTACTTAATACAAGGGTTTTTAGAATCCCCTATAATAGGACAAGGATTAAATGCGTCTTTAATCATTCATCATCAGTTGCCTTGGAAGCAACTTCCTATTGCTGAAATCAAAGGAAATATGATCGCAGGTAGTGGAGTCTTTAGAATCTTTTTTGAGCAAGGAATTGTAGGGGTACTAAGCATTATTTATGTCATGCGAACGATGATCAAATACTCAATTGTTAAACCTTATGCTTGGATGTATCTGATATCATTTACTTTTATGACATTGTTCTATGATATTTGGACCGGCTTACACTCAATTCCTATTATATTTGTAGCTTCGTTTCTAGGATTAAAGACTAAATTGAAGGATGACGTCAAGTAGGAGAAAAGTAGTATTGTTGAGTAGCTCATTCTTTCCAGTGAAGGGTGGCTTACAAAAGTACATGCTTGATTTAGCATTAGCGCTAAATGCTGATTACGATGTGGAGGTTGTTTGTGGTACAGATTTTATGGAGGATTTACCTCCAAAAGAGTACGAAGTTCAAGGAGTTAAAGTCACTCGTTATAAGACGTTTAAATTTAAAGGATTGGTTTTTCTTAAGAATCCATTTCATTTATTGGGTCTCTGGAAAAAGCTTAGACAAGCGGATATCATTCACCATAACGATGTGAAATTCGTTCCTGTTTTACCATTGTTTACGGGTAGAAAGGTTTACTTGTCATCTCATGGTTATATCTTCCATAGCGAAAGAAATGATGGCTTCAAAGGAGTTTACATGAAAGCCATAGCAACTATATCAGGAGCTTACAATACAATTATTGACGTTTCTAGAAATGATCAAATTATTTCAGATAAGTTCAATTTAAAGAATACTCTTCTTATTCAGGAAGGCATTAATTACAATGACTTTCAAGGAATTAACAAGGCCGAGGAAAAAGATAGAATGCTTTATTTCGGAAGAGTTTGTGAAAACAAGGGGCTTCATAATTTATTGAGGTGCTTTAATAGCAACAGTAAGTATTCGGTAAACATTGTTGGAAATGCTGAGAAAGCATACAAAACGCGCTTAGAGAAGATTGTAAAAGGGCAAGAGATTGATTCGATTATTGAATTAAAAGGTAGTCTGGAATGGATAGAATTATCTAGTGAAATATCTAAAGCGGAGTTTATATTATTGCCATCCACATTTGAAGGTTTTGGTATAACGCTGATCGAGGCACTTGCTTCACGTACTAAGGTAATAGCTTCAGATATTCAGGCATATAGAGATATACTGACTTATCTTGGTTTAACAGATTTATTGTTTGAATTTACTAAAGGTGAAGGTTTAGATGAAAAGGTAGATCAAGTGAGAAAGTTGGAAATAGACTTTGATGCTTTATCAGAGAAATTAAAACATTACCATATTGATACAATGACTAAAGAGGTGGTAAACTTGTATGAAAAGAGTTGATTTTTATAACATTCCATTAGACCTCGGTTCTGAGGACGAGGTGATATCGTTGGTTGATAAAAGCCTAGCTAATAATCAACAATTGAGTATTTCGTTTATCAATGCTCATTGTTATAATGTGATGTCAAAGGATGATGAATACAAAAATCACATTTCAAACTCATTCGATTTAGTTCTTAACGATGGTATTGGTGTTAAGATTGGAGCGAAGCTTAAGAAAATCAATATTGAACACAACTTGAATGGTACTGATTTCATTCCAGCGGTGTTAAAGAAAACAAATAAAGCCTCGAAAGCATTTTTCTTAGGAGCTGGAGAAGGTGTGGCTAAAAAGGCAGCCTCTTTGATGAATGAATCTTTAGGGTTTGAAAAGGTGTGTGCAAGTCATTCAGGTTACTTTGATAAAGATCAAACAATAGTTGACATCATAAATGAATCTGGAGCCGAAATCCTAATAGTTGGAATGGGAGTTCCATATCAGGAAAAGTGGATCTCAGAGAATAAGCACAAAATGACATTGGTTAAAGTATTGATTGCTGGAGGAGCGGTTATCGACTTTATGTCGGGAAGAGTAAAAAGAGCCCCTAGGCTTTTCAGGTCTCTAGGTTTAGAATGGTTATTTCGTCTATTAAATGAACCGAGACGTCTATTTAAAAGATACGTTTGGGGAAATTTCCTGTTTTTTATAAATATCGCCAGAAGTAAATAACGATTCCTCTGAATTCCTATATTTGCATTATGCGAGGAAGGTACTCCAAGTTTATTAATATAATTCAATACTCAGGTGATGTGATGTTACTGGTAGTATGTTTTCTATTAAGTTATTACTTCAGATGGAGAGACTGGACGGTATTCAACGATCAGAGAAATTTAGTAATTCTATTCTTTCTTGTCGTATCATGGAGTTTTGCAATTCGAAACTTAAGGGTTTTTGATGTTACACGTGTTACTCAAATAGACCATTTAATTCGACTTACTTTTAGAGCAATGCTTTTAAATACATTTTTTGTGTTTGGAATGATTGTGCTTTTCAAGGAGTATGGATTATCGAGAAAATGGTTGTTGTATTGTTATGGAGCCTATTATGTAGCGATCATGGTATGGAGAGTAATCTTTCATAAAACGCTTAAATGGTACCGAAGAAAAGGGTTTAACTACAGATCAGTTGCGATTGTTGGAGCAGGACCTTTAGGAAAGGAAATGAGAGCTTTCTTTAAGTCGGATCAATCTTACGGATATAAGTTTACCGGTTTCTTTGATGATAATCCTGAAACGTGTAGACCAGAAAATTACCTTGGAAATCTAGATGATATTGAGGAAGCCTTCAAAAGGAAAGAGATTGATGAGATCTACTGCGCACTTCCTGATTATGCATTTAAAAAAATTCAAGACTTATCACGTTTATGTGATAAATACGTGGTAAGGATTAAGGTGATTCCTGATTTTAGAAAATTCTCAAGAAGAAGGGTAACACTTAACTTCTATGGAAATATTCCAGTTGTTCACCAAAGAATTGAACCGCTTCAAAGCTTACAGAATAGGGTTAAGAAAAGAATATTTGATATCGTATTCTCAGGATTGGTTATCGTATTCATATTCCCATGGTTATACCCAAGTATAGCATTGTTGATTAAGAAGTCTTCGAAAGGACCCGTTTTATTCAAACAAGAAAGAACAGGTATCGATAATAAGTCTTTTAACTGTCTGAAGTTTAGAACCATGAAGGTGAATAATAATTCAGATAAAAAGCAAGCTAGTAAAGATGACCCTAGGATCACTAAAATTGGTGCATTCTTAAGAAAATCGAATTTAGATGAGTTTCCACAGTTTATCAATGTATTGAAAGGAGATATGTCTGTTGTAGGTCCAAGACCACATATGCTTAAGCATACCGAAGAGTATTCAAAGATCATTGATGAGTTTATGGTAAGACATCTTTGTAAACCTGGGATAACAGGTTGGGCACAGGTGAACGGGTATAGAGGAGAAACGAAAGAACCTTCTCAAATGAAGAAGCGTGTTTTATACGATATCTGGTATCTTGAAAGATGGTCTTTTTTCTTAGATTTTAGAATCATTCTGTTAACGGTTCGAAATATGGTGAAAGGTGAAGAGAATGCGTTCTAGTCTATTAGCATTTCTTTTACTTCTTTCTTTATTCTCTTTTACACAATCTAAAAGACAACAGCTTTCCGAGTTTTATTCTGTTCAAAGAACTGCTGTTACTGCTGACTATAAGTGGACTGAAGATTCTATAAAAAAACTAGAGGAGAATAAAATATTAAACGGGTTTTATAATGAATACTGGATTGTAAGTGAAGACACTAACTATGAGTTCAGAATTAAACCATTATTCAATTTTTCTTTAGGAGAAGCCTGGGAAAATACGAGAGGAATTCAACTCGAAGCCAGAATAAATGATAAGATCAGCGTTGAGTCTTCTTTTAGGGAGAGTCAATCAAATCCGATGGATTATGTGAAGTCTTATGCTGATCAGACAAGAGTTTATCCTAGCTATGGAAGAACAAGACCGTATAAGGAAGATGGATTTGATTATTCACAGTCAAGAGCAATAGTTAACCTGGAAGCAAATAAGGTATTCACCTTAGAATTAGGCTATGATAATCAGTTCATAGGGAATGGCTTTAGGTCTGTCATTTTGGATCAATCCAATTATAACTACGCTTATTTTCTAATGCAGACAAATATTGGTAAAATCAAGTACACAAACTTGTATACGAAGTTTTTGTCCTTGGAGCATAAAGTGTCACAAACGGATGGGTATTTAGGAAAGTATGGAAGCTTTCAAATCTTAGAATGGAATGCGAATAAGAAATTAAACTTATCGTTAATTCAAGGGATAATTCAAGGAAACGATACAACAGCTGTAAGGCGAGGATTAGATTTCAATTATTGGAATCCAGTAATTTTTGTTCGTCCGATGGAATATGCAATGGGATCTCCGGACAATGCACTTATTGGACTTAATGTATCTTTTAAATTGAATGACAACATCATGTTTTATAGTCAGGCATTAGTGGATGATATTAATGTTTCTGAGTTGAAAAACAGTAACAATTACTTTCAACAAAAATTTGCCGGTCAGCTGGGAGTGAAAGGAGAGTGGGATAAAAACGATTGGAGGATTTACACTGGATTAGAGCTTAATGCAAGTCGTCCGTATGTTTTTGCTCATAAATATACTGTTCAAAACTATACTCATTTAGGAGAGCCATTAGCTCATCAACTTGGCGCTAATTTTTTAGAAGGAGTTGCTTGGGTAGGGACTCATTGGAAGGAAAGACATCAATTGAACTTATTAGTTGATTACTATCACCAAGGAATGGATGCGGATAGTGTTTCATACGGGTCGAATATTTTTATCAGTGATTTTAATAGTGTTAACGGAGAGCTTTCTGAAGGCAATGAATTTTTACAAGGAAACCTTAGAAAGGTTTTAAATCTTTCCTTTCAATACCGTTATATGTTGAGTCCTAAAAACGATATGTCAATCGGACTGAAATACATTTACCGTGAACAAACTGGTTTTCAATCCTCTGTAGAGAATAATTTTAGGATAGTTTTCAGTTCAAATATCTTTAGAGAAAATGAAGTTTTTTAGAATATTACTGCTTTGCTTATTACCTCAGTTTTTATTAGCCCAAGAGCACGATAATCCTGTGAAAAGGAGACATGTGGAGTTAGAATTAGATTCCATTAAAACGGGAGAGAAGTGGTGGAAGAATTCACTTTTAACTGGTCCGGCGCTGAATGTAGATTCTGGAGTTTATCATTTTGTTGCTACTCCCATATGGGACCTTACGGGAGGTATGGCTGCTGGAGAAAGAACAATGGTGAATACAAGAGGAGCAATGATTCAAGGTGACTTTTTTGATAAAGTAACTTTTGCTTCTGCGATTTTTGAGAACCAAGTTATTGTGCCTGATTTTGTAAGAAATTATGTGAATCCAAGATATGTTTATCCAGGAGGCGCTAGGATAAAGGATTATAAAAGTGGTTTAGGTTATGACTTCTTTTATGCGACTTCATTCGTTAACTATAAGCCTTCTAAGCATTTTAACGTAGAAATTGGAAACGGGAAGCACTTTATTGGAGAAGGTTATCGATCTCTCCTATTATCAGATAATGCTTTCAATTATCCATACCTAAAAATGCAAAGTAAATTCTGGAGAATCAATTACACTAACTTATATGCTGAGTTAATGGATATTTATGATTCAGGTAATGTAGATCAGTTATTTACTAAAAAGTATTTTGCTACTCATTTGTTGGATTACAAAGTGTCTGATTGGTTGAATATTGGGATATTTGAAACAGTTGTCTGGGGGAGAGACAGCGTTTCGTCTAGAAGTGTAGAGCTTCAATACCTGAATCCGATTATATTCTTTAGACCTGTAGAGTTTTCATTAGGATCTCCAGATAATGTAATGATGGGATTGAATATCAATTCTCATTTTGAAAATGGATTAAGTATTTACGGGCAAGTTGCTTTAGATGAATTCTTGTTAAGTGAGATAAAGGCGAGAAATGGTTGGTGGGCTAACAAGTATGGAGGTCAGCTAGGTTTTAAATGGAAGGATTTCCTGAAAGTGAAAAATCTAAATATTCTAGGAGAGCTTAACGTTGTTCGACCATTCACCTATACTCACTTCAATCGAATCAATAATTACGGACATTTTAATCAAAGTTTAGCGCATCCACTTGGAGCTAACTTTTCGGAACTAGTTGGTCAAGTAAACTATAAATACAAGAAATTTTATGCAGATGCTAAGCTGTCTTATGCTTCTTACGGAGCGGATAGCACTAATTCGACCTTTACATACGGAGGAGACTTATTTCGTTCATATAACGACAGAGCAATGATTTATGGAAATACAATCGGACAAGGATTAAATACCAAGTATTTGTTCGGGGAGTTAAAGCTAGGATATGAGTTTAATCCGGTTACCAAAATGAGAACGGAAGTTTCTTTCTACAGAAGAACAATTTTGATAAGTGAGCAAACGGAATCAATCAATTGGTTATCAATTAGTTTTAAGACCTTAATTGGAAACAGGTATTTAGACTTCTTGTAAATTAATTATTCCCTTCGTTTTAAGTATTTCAAGTGTCTTTTTTAGCTAATTTTGTATAAAATTAACCTAGCTTGAATAAGTTTAAGACATACATAGAGTTTTCAAAATTTCGACTTGCATTAACCGTAGTTATATCTGCTGTTATTACTTACTGTTTTGCAGTTGATTACATCGAAGCAGAATTTTCTTGGCTAAACGTTTTGTGGGTTTCTTTAGGAGGGTTTTTAGTTACTGCTGCCTCGAATGGTTTAAATCAAGTTATTGAAGTTGAGTTGGATAAATTAATGGATCGTACAAAGAATCGACCATTGCCAACGGAGAGAATGTCAGTCAACGAAGCCTTAATTGTTTCTGGAGTAGCTGGTTTGTCAGGAGTATGGATTCTTTGGGAGTTCATGAATCCTTTAGCAGGAGTTTTAGGAATCATAGCATTGTTTTCATACGCCTTAGTATATACACCACTAAAAAGAGTAACACCATTTGCTGTTTTTGTTGGAGCATTTCCAGGAGCTTTACCTCCGATAATTGGATGGGTAGCTGCAACAGGAGAAATGGAATCTCCAGTAATGTGGATGTTATTTGCTATTCAATTTGTTTGGCAGTTCCCTCATTTCTGGGCAATTGCTTGGAGAGGACAAGATGATTATGCAAAAGCAGGTTTTAGAATGTTACCATCAGCGGGTGGAAGAGATCTTTCTTCAGCTTTTCAAATTCTGATCTATTCTTTGTTTTTGATACCAGTAAGTTTACTTCCTCAGTTTTTTAGTTTGGCTTCACCTGATGCCAACATCATTGCTGGTTGGTCAACTCCAATTGTATTTATTTCTGGAATATGGATGTTTTGGAAGTCTTTAAAATTATACAAGTCTTTAGATGTTAAGGATGCAACAAAACTGTTGTATGCCTCATTGTTATACCTACCATTAGTGCAATTAGCTCTTTTAGTGGATAAATTAGTTTCATAATGAATTACGCAGATAACGAAGAAGAGAATTACGCGATTAAAGTAAAAGTTAGAAAGCAATTACTTTGGTTCGGAATAGCCAGTTTAGTGATGATGTTCGCTGGTTTAACGAGTGCTTATGTTGTAACAAGGTCTGATGTACTTTGGGTTTCTATTAACCCTCCACAGCCTTTCTTTACAAGTACTTTCTTAATCGTTGCTTCATCGGTAAGTATGGCTTTAGCTGTGTTTTTAGCTAAGAGAGGAAATAAGATATTCAACTTGTTTCAGCTGATTACCTTAGGATTAGGAATCATGTTTTGTGTTCAACAATACAAAGGTTGGATGAATCTACACGAACTAGGAATGCATTTTTCGTTTAACAAGGTGAGTGAAGTTAAAGGAGAGTATGGTAAAGATTACGTGTTGGTTTACAAAGGGATTGAGTTAGCAAAAGAAGGAGAGGACTTTTACGCTGTTAATGATATGGAAAGAAGAAATCCTTTAACATCTCAAATCATGTTAGAGTCTAAAGATGCTTCTTCAAGTTTCTTCATCATGTTAGCAGGACTTCACGTTGCTCACGTGTTAGTTGGTTTATTAGTGCTAATCATTTCATTAGTAAAAGGTTTACTCGGAAAGTATCCCAAAAATCGTACTATCGGATTGGAAACATCTGCCTATTTCTGGCATTTCGTAGATTTTTTATGGATCTATTTGTTCGGGTTTCTACTATATATTCGTTAATATTGTACACTGTTAAAAAGTATTAAAATTTAGTTATGGCAGGAGAAACAAGCAAAGTAATTGATACTAAGGTACTTTGGGGTGGTAATAGATCGCCTTTTAGTATGAGCTACGGAAAGATGATGATGTGGCTTTTCTTAGTTTCTGATGCATTAACATTTGGTGGGTTACTAACTGGGTTAGGATTCTTCAAGTGGAAGTATGCTGATATGTGGCCAAATTCTGAAGAAGTGTTTACTCACTTCCCAGGAACTCACGCAAGTTTACCTTTGTTGTATGTTGCAACAATGACATTCATTCTTATTGTTTCGTCGGTAACAATGGTTTTCGCTGTTGAAGCTGGACACAGAAATGATAAAAAGAATGTAATTAAGTGGTTAGCTTGGACTGTAGTTGGAGGAGTTGTATTCCTTGGTTCTCAGGCTTGGGAGTGGTCAACGTTTATCGCTGGTCCTGATGGATTGTTTGGTACAGCTGATGACACTAACTTATTAACTAACTTTTTTACGAAAGTAGACGGAATATGGACTCAAGGTCCTTCAGCATACGGGATGTTCTTTTTCTGTGTTACTGGATTCCACGGATTCCACGTATTATCAGGGGTAATCATCAATGTGATCATTTTGATCAACGCTGTTAATGGAACTTATGAGAAGAGAGGTCATTATGAAATGGTTGAGAAGACTGGATTATACTGGCACTTTATCGATTTAGTATGGGTATTCGTATTTACCTTCTTTTACCTTATCTAATTCATTAAAACACTAAGAAATGGAAAGAGACGATTTAATTGTAAACGATCAATATTCTTTGGATTTAGCGCACTCGGAAGAGGCTGGAAAAGTGATCCGTAAGAAAGTCTTAAAGGTTACTGTTTTATTAACACTTATTACAGCTGTAGAGATTGTAATGGGAGTTGTTTGGGGAAAGTCATTAGCTCAAACTGCACCTGCTAAGTGGGAAGTAATTAAGTGGATCTATATAGTTTTAACTATAATCAAAGCAGGATACATTGTAATGGTATTTATGCACTTAGGAGAGGAAAGAAAGAACATGAAGCAAATGATCTTGGTTCCTTACATAGCATTCATGATTTACTTAATCTGGATTATATTAACAGAAGCGTGGTCAGTGACTGCGGCATCAGCATTATAAGCTTTGAATAAAAGAAATAAAATAATCCTATTTTTTGGATTCTTTGTATTGCCATTCCTTGCAGGAGTGGCATTACTGTTTAGGGGCTACAATAGTCTGAGGAATCTAAAAGTTATGTATCCGATTGAAGCGGTAACAGATTCAACTTCTTTGGAGTCAGATACTATTTACCATCAATTGGGTGAATTTACTTTCTGGAATATGGAAGGTATGTGTGAGAACGTAAAGTTTGAAGGAAAACATTTCTTGATTTCAAAGTTCACCATGGGAGATCTTCCTTATGCTAGAAAACAATTGACCTACCTAACATCATTAATGGAAAGACATTCTGGAATTAATGTGGTTGTTCTGTTTCAAGGTCAAAACTTTAGAGACTTTCTAATTGAGGATGACTTGAAACTTTTAGATAGGTTTGATAGACTGTCTTATTATTCTTTTGGGAAATTAGATAAGGACTATGTGAATCAATCGTTATACCCTGAAGGATATAACAATGAAGAATATACTTTAGTAGATTCCAAGAGTCACATTAGAGCTCAATTTAATATTGAGGATGCACGTGATATCAAAAAGCGTGTGAACATTCTAAAGTTATTGGATAGAGAGTTTTATCAATACAAAAAGACAGAAGTAGAACAGTTTAGAGAATAAGAAGATGAGACCTCTTGTAATTATCTTAATGCTAACTATACTGGCTTGTCAAACTAAAGTAGAGACAAGAAAGCTTCCAATAATCGGTCCGATCGATTTTGACGAGACCTCTGATACCATCTATCACCAAATCAAGCCATTCGAATTATACAGTCAATCCGGTGATACAATCACCCTTGATTCTTTAAAAGGAAAAGTACATGTAGCTGAATTCTTCTTTTCGTCATGTCCTGTTATTTGTCCGATTATGAAGTCTAGAATGAAGATGGTTTACGATAATTTTTATACTCATAAAGATTTTAGAATTACCTCTTATACTGTAGATCCAGATAGAGATACTATTGCTGCTTTAAATGCGTACGGAGAAGAGTTAGGGATTGATCCAAGTATTTGGTATTTAATGACTGGCGATGCATACGATATTCAAAAGGTGAGTTATCATTCTTACATCCAAGCAAACGTTAAAGACAGTTTGTCTTTAAACCATAGCCAGCAATTTGTGTTAATAGGTAAAGACCTACATATACGCGGACTTTATGATGGTACAGATTCTTTGTCTGTAACCATGTTAATGGAAGATGTTGAATTACTTTTAAACGAATAATGATGAGTGATATTAAAGAAAACAAACTTTTAAAAAGAGGAATAATCATTTTCACTGTATTGGTATACGGTTTGGTAATCGTCCTGCATGAAATCGATTTTAATATTGAAACACCTGAGTTTGCTAAGTCACAACCGTTATTACATGCCATCTTAAATGGTGCTACTTTTTTAGCGTTGATATTTGCTTTAGTGGCTGTCAAAAAAGGAAATGTGGGTCTGCATAAAAAATTGACTTCAACAGGTATGCTATTGTCTTTGGTCTTCCTTTTAAGTTATGTGTTATACCATACACTTGCGGATAGTACTGCTTACGAAGGAGATATGACAGGACTGTATTATTTCATATTAGTAACACATATCATCTTAGCTGGTTTGTCGTTACCATTTATATTATTTGCCTATTACAGAGGTTTTATTGGTGATGTTGAGAAGCATAAAAAGATAGTTAAGTTTACATATCCTGTATGGCTATATGTTGCATTAACGGGAGTAGTGGTTTATATCTTCCTATCACCTTACTATAGCTAATCCTTATATTTGTAGTATGAAAAGAATAATTCTGTTAACCGTTTTATTACTTACACTGTCTTATTTCGAATTGGATGCACAGTGTGCTATGTGTAAAGAAAACATCGCTTCTTCTCAGAAGGGTACAAGCAATGGAGATTTAAGTGCTTCGTTTGGTTCGGGATTAAACTCAGGGATTCTTTACTTGATGATCATTCCGTACATCTTTTTAATGAGTATTCTTTGGATCGTATTTAAAAAACGAATCATAGCTTATTTTCAAGCTAAATTTTCTAGAGTGTAATCGCTAATCAGTTTTTTATTCTATTGGATTTTCTTTTTTAGCTAAATATTAGATTGTTTTGCTGCGCCCTCTATTCTGCATACCTTTGCGGAATATGAATGAAAAGATTTCAAGGTTAGAGAATATTCTTAAAGAAAGAGTTTTGGTTTTAGATGGCGCAATGGGAACAATGATTCAGCGCTATAATCTAAAAGAAGAAGACTATCGAGGAGAGGATTGGAAGAATGTTGCTGATTCTTTACAAGGGAATAATGACCTTCTTTCTGTAACAAGACCTGAAATCATCAAAGAAATTCATCTAGCTTATTTAGAGGCTGGAGCCGATATAATTGAAACCAATACATTCAGTTCAACAACCATTGCTCAAGCGGATTATAATCTTTCAAAAGATGCATATCGTTTGAATGTTGAATCAGGTAAAGTAGCAAGGTCTGCAGTTAAAGAATACATGAATGCTCACCCAGGGGAAATGAAATTTGTTGCAGGTGCGGTTGGACCTACAAACAAAACCGGATCTATTTCACCAGATGTGAATGATCCTGGATTCAGAGAAATTTCTTTTGATCAATTAAGAGAAGCTTATAAAGAGCAGGTGCTTGGTTTAATTGAAGGGGATGTAGATATTATCTTAATTGAAACAGTATTTGACACTTTAAATGCTAAAGCCGCCTTATACGCTACTCAAGAGGCTTATGAAGAAACAGGTGTTGAACTTCCTATTATAGTTTCAGGAACCATTACCGATGCCAGTGGAAGAACCTTATCTGGTCAAACGGCAGAAGCTTTTTTAATATCATTATCTCATGCACCTATCACGGCAGTTGGTTTCAATTGTGCATTAGGAGCATCCGCAATGCTGCCTTATGTAGAGACGCTTAAAGAAAAGTCAGACATGTTTGTTTCGGCTTATCCGAATGCAGGATTACCGAATGAAATGGGAGAGTACGATCAAAGTGCACTTGAAATGCAGAAGGAATTAGAGCCTTTTATTAAAAAGAAGGTAGTGAATATTCTAGGAGGTTGCTGTGGAACAACACCAGATCACATTCGTGAAATGAAGAATTTAGTCAACAAATTTAGCTAGAGATGAAAGATATAAATACTTTATACTTAAGTGGTTTAGAGCCTTTGTATGTAAACAAGTCTAGCAACTTTGTGAACGTGGGGGAAAGAACCAATGTGACTGGATCACGAAAGTTCTTAAGATTAATAAAAGAAGATAACTACGAAGAAGCGGTATCTGTTGCTTTGGATCAAGTTAGAGGTGGAGCACAGATTATTGATGTAAACATGGATGAAGGTCTAATCGATGGTAAGCAAGCCATGGTTCGATTTTTAAACCTTATCGCTTCTGAGCCAGAGATAGCCCGTGTTCCAGTTATGATTGACTCTTCTGATTGGGAGATCATCGAAGCAGGTTTACAATGTTTACAGGGTAAAGGAGTGGTGAATAGTATTTCCTTAAAAGAAGGAAAAGACTTATTTCTTCAACAAGCAAAAAAGATTAATCGATACGGAGCTGCCACAGTAGTGATGGCTTTTGATGAAGCTGGTCAAGCTGATACATACGAAAGAAGGATAGAGATTTGTAAGAAATCGTATGATATTCTTGTCGATGAAGTTGGTTTCCATCCGGGCGATATCATTTTTGATCCAAATATATTTCCAGTAGGTACAGGTTTATCTGAGCATAACAATTATGCGGTAGATTTTTTCAAAGCAACTAAATGGATTAAAGAAAACTTACCAGGAGCCAAAGTTTCAGGTGGAGTGAGTAATGTATCTTTTTCGTTCAGAGGAAATAACTTGGTAAGAGAAGCAATGCACTCGTCATTTCTATATCATGGTATTAAGGCTGGTATGGATATGGGGATCGTGAATCCAACCATGTTAGAAATCTATGATGAAATTGATCCTACTTTATTAGAAAAAGTGGAGGATGTACTCTTCAACAGAAATGATAATGCGACTGAAGAGTTGTTGGATTATTCACAAGGATTGTCTCAAACGAAAGAAAAAGGGACCAAGCAAGATTTGTGGAGAGAGGAAGATTTGCAGACTAGAATTACACATGCTTTGGTAAAAGGTGTGGATGAGTTTATTGTTGAGGATGTAGAGGAAGCGAGACAAGAAGTGGATCGACCAATAGAGGTTATCGAAAATCACTTAATGACTGGAATGAATGTCGTTGGAGATTTATTTGGAGAAGGTAAAATGTTCCTTCCTCAGGTAGTGAAGTCGGCAAGAGTAATGAAAAAGGCAGTAGCCTATTAAGAACCATTCATTGAAGAGTCAAAGGAAGAAGGAAATTCATGTGCAGGTAAAATTCTTTTAGCAACAGTTAAAGGAGATGTACATGATATAGGAAAGAATATAGTTGGTGTTATTTTGGCTTGTAACAACTATGAAATCATCGACCTTGGTGTGATGGTTCCTGCTGAAAAAATTATAGAAACCGCTATCAAGGAGAAGGTAGATATAATTGGTCTTTCAGGATTGATTACACCGTCTTTACATGAAATGGTATCTGTTGCTAAAAAAATGCAAGAAGCGGATTTAAGCATTCCATTATTAATCGGAGGAGCTACAACTTCACGTGTGCACACTGCGGTGAAAATTGAAGAACATTATCAAAATGATAGTTCCATACATGTTATTGATGCATCAAGATCCGTAACGGTAGTGGAATCATTGCTGGGTAAAAAGAAAGAAGCTTTTACAGAGAAATTAAAAGGGGAGTACGAGAATATTCGTACACACTACAAAAATAAGCTGAGTAGAGAAGTTGGTTTGTCTTACGAGAAAGCTTTAGCTAATAAGCTGAATTTGGATTTCGATCCAGTACAACCAACATTTTTAGGAAGTAAGGTAATTGAAGCCATTGATCTTAATGAATTACAAGCTTATATAGATTGGACACCATTCTTTAAAACATGGGATTTGCACGGAAAGTATCCAGCAATCTTAACAGATGAAGTAGTAGGAGCAGAAGCGTCTAGATTATATAAAGACGCAAAGGAAATGCTAGCGCTGATAATCAAAGAGAATTGGATAAAACCTAAAGCCGTAATTGGATTTTGGGAAGCTCAATCAGATGGAGATCATGTTGCTTTAACAGATAAAGGAGAATCAATAGGTTCTTTTCAAATGTTGCGTCAGCAGAAGAAAAAAGTAGCTGGACAACCAAATATGTCTTTAGCGGATTTTATAGCACCTAAAGGATCGAAACAAGACTACATAGGTGGTTTTGTCGTTCAAGCAGGAGACGGAGTTCAAGAAAGGGTAGATGCTTACGAAAAAGATCATGACGACTATTCTTCCATCATGTTAAAAGCATTGGCTGATCGATTAGCAGAAGCTTTGGCTGAAATGATGCACGAGCAAGTTCGAAAAGAACATTGGGGATATGCAGCAAGTGAAGACTTGGATAACAGCGAGCTAATCAAAGAGTCTTATAAAGGAATTCGTCCAGCTCCTGGTTATCCAGCTTGTCCGGATCACCTTCAAAAGGCAGAATTATTTAGATTACTAGAAGCTGAAAGAATCGGAGTAGAACTAACGAGTTCTTTAGCCATGAATCCAGCATCAGCTGTTTCTGGTTGGTATATAGCTCACCCAGAAGCAAAGTATTTTGGAGTAGGAAGAATTGAAAAGGATCAGGTTCAAAGTTTCGCGGATAGAATGGGAATCACAAACGTAAAAGCAGAAGCGTGGTTGGCTCCTAATTTGAATTATTAGTGCTAGACAATTTCTTTTTCCGATTTTCGTAGTAGTTTAAAACTTGACCTATGAAGATTAAAGCTAAACTAGCTGGATTGATAAGCACATGTTTATTTATTGCTTTATCAACCTCGACTTTTGGACAGAATGTCATTAGTGGTTATAATATAGCACATATGAGTAGTGAAACATCAATTTACGCTCATGCTGATCTAGATAAAGATTATGGTATTACGGGTTTTGACTTTGAAAATAAACAAAGCGACCTTTTAAATTCTT
>CBFIFL010000026.1:0-34564 GCA_965661855.1 Flavobacteriales bacterium | reverse complement strand
TGATTTGCTTTTCAGAACCTATCAATTATTTAAGCAACATCCAGAAGTTTTAGCTAAATATCAAGCCCAGTTCAAATACGTTTTAGTGGATGAGTACCAGGATACCAATTACGCTCAGTATTTGATTGTCAAAATGCTGGTAACGGAACACCGTAACATATGCGTTGTTGGAGATGATGCACAAAGTATTTATTCTTTTAGAGGTGCCGACATTCAAAACATCTTAAACTTTCAAAAGGATTACCCTGAGTTGAATACGTTTAAGCTGGAACAAAATTATAGATCGACGAATAATATTGTTCAGGCTGCAAACTGTATCATTCAAAATAATAAAGACCAACTTCAAAAGGATGTTTGGACTGCAAATGAAGTTGGAAATCCAATTCAAATTGTACGAACAGCTTCTGACAACGAAGAGGGGAATTTTGTTGCCAACACCATATTTGAGGTTAAAAACAATGAGAACAGTCTGTTTCAAGACTTTGCTATACTCTATAGAACCAATGCTCAGTCAAGGGCAATGGAGGAAGCTTTAAGGAAAATGAATATTCCATATAAAATATATGGTGGTATGAGCTTCTATCAAAGAAAGGAAATCAAAGACATTATTGCTTATTTCAGAATGACTGTTAACCCATCGGATGAAGAAGCATTCAAAAGGGTAATCAATTATCCTATAAGAGGAATTGGGAAAAAGTCTATTGATAAGATCATATTATCTGCCAACCAAAATGATGTGCCCATGTGGGAGGTTATCTCCAACCCCATCCTATTAAACTCTTGTTTAAGTGGAAGGACAAAATCACAGGTTGAGTCATTTGTAACAATGGTACAATCATTTCAATCTTCTTTATTCAAGCAGAATGCATTCGAGCTAGCAAGCCACATTGCAAGTCAAACTGGAATTAATAAAGAATTGTATGACGATAAGACTCCTGAAGGAGTTGCTAGATATGAAAACATTCAAGAGATATTAAATGGTATTCAGCAATTCGTTCTTGCTAGTGATGACATAAGAACACTTGATATGTTTATTGATGACATTGCTTTGTTAACTGATAGTGACAAAGATGATGATGAGGATATGAATAAGGTATCATTAATGACGGTTCACTCAGCCAAAGGACTTGAGTTTCCTAACGTATTTATTGTTGGTCTTGAAGAAAACCTTTTCCCTAGTCAGCTAAGTGCAAACTCTAGAACTGAACTCGAAGAAGAAAGACGTTTGTTCTATGTTGCTTTAACAAGAGCCGAAAAGAAAGCCTATTTAAGCTACGCGAAAAGTCGATATCGTTTTGGTGAATTTAATATATGTGAGAAGAGTCGATTTATAGATGAAATTCCTGATGCATTCATCAATGAAATGTTCTCTATCAAAAAGACACCTCGAACCGGGTATATTCCTCCTAAAGACAGAAAGCTTAGATCGGTTAGTTCGGTAGTATCCAAACCAGGAGAATCCAAGGTATTAACGAAAAGTTCAATTGTTAAAAGTTCGGGTAAACAAGAAGCTCTAAACCCTGGAGACAGAGTGGAACATCAGCGTTTTGGAAAGGGGAACATCGTTTCAATTGATGGAGCCGGAGCATCCAAAAAAGCAACTGTAAAGTTTGATGAAATTGGTGTGAAGCAATTATTATTAAAATTTGCCCGTTTAACCGTGGTCAAATAGTTATTTTTACTTGTAAATAGATCTATTTAATGGAATACAATACTACAAGGGGTAATCTGATTATACCTGAATACGGAAGAAATGTGCAGAAGATGGTTCAGCATTGCTTAAGTCTTGCTGATAGAAAAGAAAGAAATACTTGTGCCAGAGCGATAATAGAACTAATGGGACAGTTGAACTCAAAGTATAAAGATTCTGATGACTTTGAAGCAACACTTTGGTCTCACCTTTATATCATATCAGATTTTCAATTAGACATTGACTCTCCATTCGAATTAAAGAATGAAGAAGAGTTAAATACTAAACCAAATAATATTCCTTATCCAAAGTCGAGAGTTAAGTATAGGCATTACGGTAAATCTATGGAGGCAATGATTAAGATTATTGCTGAATACGAAGAGGGAGAAAAGAAGGATCACTTTGTTAAGCACCTAGCGGAATTAATGAAGAGATCATATATGACTTGGAACAGAGACAATGTTAAAGACGAAATAATATTCCAACACTTAAAAGAGTTATCTAACAATAAGATTATTGTAGCTGACGATTTAAGACTTCACGTAAAACTGGAAAGTCAACCAGATAATTACAAGAAGAAGCCAAGTCATAATAATAACAACAACAATCATAAAAGAAGAAAACGTAAATAATATTCTACTATGGGATCTTTTCAAGTAAGAGGTGGTAACCGTTTAAAAGGAGATATTACTCCTCAAGGTGCTAAAAATGAAGCGCTTCAAATAATTTCTGCTGTATTGTTAACTGCAGAAAAAGTAACGATAGATAAGGTTCCGAATATTAGAGACGTCAACAAACTTATTGACCTACTAAGAGACTTAGGTGTAAAGGTTGAAAAGATAGCTCCTGAGACTTATACTTTCCAAGCAGATGATATTAATATTGAATATCTATCATCAGCTGAATACAAGAAGAAAGGTGCTGGATTAAGGGGGTCTATCATGTTAGTTGGTCCACTTTTATCTCGATTCGGAAAAGGATATATTCCTAAACCTGGTGGAGACAAAATTGGAAGAAGAAGACTAGATACTCACTTCATCGGTTTTCAAAACCTTGGAGCTGAATTTACATACGACAAGGAGAATCAATTCTATAGAGTTGAAGGTAAGAACATGAAAGGAGCTTACATGCTTCTTGATGAAGCATCTGTTACTGGAACGGCAAACATCATTATGGCTGCTGTTTTAACGCCTGGAAAAACAACAATTTATAATGCTGCCTGTGAGCCTTACTTACAGCAACTTTGTAATATGCTTGTACGAATGGGTGCCAATATCACTGGTATCGGATCTAACTTAGTTCATATCGAAGGAGTTGAAGTACTTGGAGGTACTGAACACAAGTTATTGCCTGATATGATTGAGATTGGTAGTTTTATTGGATTAGCTGCTATGACCGGATCTGAGATCACTATCAAAGATGTTTCTTATGATGATCTAGGTGTAATTCCTGATACATTCAGACGAATGGGTATCAAAGTAGAAAGAAGAGGCGATGACCTTCATATACCATCTCAGGATTCATACGAAATCGAAACCTTTATTGATGGATCAATTATGACTATTGCTGATGCACCATGGCCTGGTTTTACTCCTGACCTTTTATCCATTATATTGGTAGTTGCTACGCAAGCTAAAGGAAGTGTTTTAGTACATCAAAAAATGTTTGAAAGCAGATTATTCTTCGTAGATAAACTGATAGATATGGGAGCTCAAATCATCCTTTGTGATCCGCATAGAGCTACAGTTATAGGAATGAATAAAGTTCAGAGTCTTAAGGGAATCGAAATGACGAGTCCAGATATTAGAGCTGGTGTTTCGTTACTTATTGCTGCTTTATCTTCTAAAGGAACGTCAACCATTCACAACATTGAACAAATTGATAGAGGTTATCAATATATCGACCAAAGATTAAACGCTCTAGGAGCAGACATTACTAGAATTAGCTAAATGAAAAATATTATTGTTGCCATCGTGGCATTGATACTTTTAGTATCATTCAAATCACCAACTGTAGGACTTGATATTGATCAGAAAATTCCAAATATCGTTTTACCAGGAACGGATGGTGAAATAATTGAATTATATAGTCTTAAAGGACAGGTTGTACTTGTTGATTTTTGGGCATCTTGGTGTGGACCTTGTAGACGAGAAAACAAGAACCTTATCAGGACTTATCAATCTTTCTCTTCGAAACCATTTAAAGGTAAAAAGACTTTTACGGGTTATAAGAAAAACGACGGTTTCACAGTGTATAGTGTTTCCTTAGATAAGGATAAGTCTAGATGGCAACAAGCTATCGAACAAGATCGTTTATCATGGACTTACCATGTTTCCGACTTACTTTATTGGAACTCTCCAGTAGTTACTGAATTTAAAGTTAGAGGAATTCCTATGAACTATTTAATCGATGCAAATGGTACAATCGTAGGTAAAAATCTAAGAGGTAGCCAATTAGACAAAGCCTTAGAAAAGCTAGTCATCAAAGATTCGAAAACAGAATAACAATACATTTTACTGCCATTAAAGGTCAATAAGTCGTTTCTAATTATTTAGAACTGACACTTTGACTTTTTTACTTTATTGGCAAAGTCATTGATAATATCCAGAAAAATAAAAGTCATGCAGGAAGAAAAAGAAGCTCTACAGAACGAAGAATTAAACGAAGAGGTAGTTGAAGAGCAAACAGAGGTGATTAATGAAGAGGAAGTAAATACAGAAGACTCTTTTGAAGATAAATTCAACGAATTAAACGATAAATACTTAAGGCTGTTTTCAGAATTTGACAACTTTAAGAGAAGAACTGCAAAAGAAAAGCTTGAGCTTTCTAAAACTGCTTCAGCTGCAGTACTTAAAGATTTACTTACTGTGTTAGATGATTTTGACCGAGCTAATGAGTCTTTTGAAAAGGCTACCGATGTAGCTGCTCTTAAAGAAGGGGTTGATTTAATTTACTCTAAACTATTCAAAACTTTAGAGTCGAAAGGACTAAAGCCTATGGATTCTTTGCATACTGAATTCAATGCTGATATTCATGAAGCGTTAACAAACATACCTGCTCCAGAGGAAGAATTAAAAGGAAAGGTTTTAGATGTTATCGAAAAAGGATACACTTTAAATGATAAGATCATTCGTTATGCAAAAGTTGTTGTAGGTAACTAAACCAGAGATTATGTCGAAAAGAGATTACTACGAAGTACTTGGCGTTGATAAAAGTGCAAGCGAAGCAGAGATTAAGAAAGCTTATCGTAAGATGGCTATCAAATACCATCCAGATAAAAACCCGGATGACAAAGAAGCTGAAGAAAAATTTAAAGAAGCGGCAGAAGCTTACGATATCTTAAGTGATACTCAGAAAAAGCAACGCTATGATCAATTCGGTCATGCAGGAGCTGGTGGCGGTTTCGGTGGTGGCGGAGCTGGTGGTATGAACATGGATGACATCTTCAGTCAGTTCGGTGATATCTTCGGAGGATTTGGAGGTGGCGGTGGATCAAGAGGTAGAAGAGTAAGAAAAGGTAGTAATCTGCGTATCAAAGCTCAGTTGACTCTTGAAGAAATTGCAAACGGTGTTGAGAAAAAGATCAAAGTAAACAAGTATGTTTCTTGTGAGCCATGTAACGCTACTGGAGCTGAAAACGGTTCAGCGATGAACACGTGTGCTACATGTAATGGTAGTGGACAAGTTACAAGAGTTGCCAATACCATATTAGGGCAAATGCAGACAGCATCTACATGTCCAACATGTTCTGGTGAAGGACAAACAATTGAATCTAAGTGTAAGTCTTGTCATGGAGATGGTCATGTACGAGGAGAAGAAATTATTCCAATCAATATTCCTGCAGGAGTTGAAGACGGTATGCAACTTCAAGTTAGTGGTAAAGGAAATGCTGCACCACGAAGTGGTATAAACGGAGATTTATTGGTGGTTATTGAGGAAATACCTCACGAGTCAATAAAGAGAGATGGTATGAACTTATACTATGATCTTCACATTAGCTTCATCGATGCAGTTTTAGGATCTGAAGAAGTTGTTCCAACTGTAGATAGTAAGGTGAAAATTAAAATTGATGCAGGAACTCAAGCTGGAAAAACACTTCGCTTAAGAGGGAAAGGTCTTCCAGAAGTTCAAGGCTATGGAAAAGGAGATTTATTCGTGAACATTAATGTTTGGACTCCTCAGAAAGTATCTAAGAAAGAAAAAGAATTATTGAATGAATTAAAGGATTCTGAAAACTTTCAACCAAACCCAAGTAAAAAAGACAAAGGTTTCTTTGAAAGAATGAAAGAACAGTTTTCTTAATTCATACAAATAAATAGAGCTTAAAAAGGTTATCTCCGGATAGCCTTTTTTTATGCCTCTTGAATCCAGCCCTTAAAAACTGTTAACGTAAGCTAATTAATCTATAATATTGGTATTTTTCGTTAACGTTCAGAACTATGGAATTACTTAAAGCCGAAAACATCCATAAAAGCTACTACAATCATGTTGCTTTAAATGATGTTTCTATCAGTATAAAAGAAAACAGCATCTTCGGATTACTTGGTCCTAACGGAGCTGGAAAAACTTCTTTCATTCGATTAATCACACAAATTACTGCTCCAGATAGCGGAAAGATCTTCTTTAAAGGAGAACGTCTTGGTCAGCAACATATTTCCAAAATTGGATACTTGCCAGAAGAGCGTGGACTTTATAAAAAAATGAAAGTGGGTGAACAGTGTCTTTACTTGGCTCAGTTAAAAGGAATGACAGAAAAGCAAGCCAAACAATCTCTAAAAGAGTGGTTCGAGAAATTTGAAATCCAATCTTGGTGGAACAAGAAAGTACAGGATCTGTCTAAGGGTATGCAACAAAAAATTCAATTTGTTTCTACTGTTATGCATGAACCTGAATTATTGATACTTGATGAGCCATTCAGTGGATTTGATCCTATTAATACTGAACTGATCAAAAAAGAGATTCAAGAGCTACATGCAAAAGGAACTACGATTATCTTTTCTACTCACAATATGGAATCTGTAGAAGAGATTTGTACTGAAATAGCATTGATCAATAAGTCTGAAAAGATTTTAGGAGGTAATATCAATGACATAAAACAGGAGCACAAGAAAGGTATCTATGAAATTCGTTTCAATGGTAATTGGATAAACTTCAGCAATGCACTTTGGACAGGTTTTGAAATGTTAAGTCAGGAGGAAATAAATGGACAATTAGTAGCAACAGTGAAAGCTAACAAAGAACATAAATCTAGTGATTTGCTAGCAGCGATAAATCCAACTGTAAACATCACTCAGTTTAGAGAAGTGATTCCAACGATGAACGAGATTTTTATTGATAATGTTGTAAATGCAAATAGCCATGAATAAGACTAAGATTATCATAAAAAGAGAGTTTAACAATCGTGTTAAAAAGAAGGCTTTTGTTATCATGTCGATTTTAGGTCCTCTCCTATTTTCAGCCATGTTTATTGTTCCAGCTTATATTCAAAATTCAGTTAAAGAAGTTTGGAATGTTGTAGTGGTAGATAAAACAGGACTAACTGAAAGTCATCTAAAAGGTAATTTTGAATTTCAGAACTCTTCAGCTGTTCAGTTTAATCTGGATCATTTAAAAGAAGATTATGCGGAGGTTAAGACATTATTCTTTGATTCGGCAAGACATAGTGTTATTTATCTGAATGAAGGGATTATAAACCCTATCAAAAAGAAAGATCAACAACCAAAGATTTTGATTCCAACCAATTTCAAAGATGCTCCACCTCCCGTTGTTGAATCAACGGTTAAAGATCAAATGAGAGAGTTTGTTCAACTAATCAGGTTAAACTCATTTACAAAAACTGAAAGCGGAAAGCCAACATCTGATTTGTTGGAAGTAGATGTTGATGTTGTACCTGAAGATTTAGAATCATTAAATGAAAAGAATAAGTCAAAAATTGAGTTCGCTCTTTCCTTAATCGGATCCATATTGATTTACTTTTTCATTTTACTATTCGGTTCTACAGTAATGAAAGGTGTAAGTGAAGAAAAGAATTCACGAATTGTTGAAGTATTAATTAGTTCAGTGCGACCATTTCAACTGATGATAGGAAAAATCGTGGGTATAGGTTTATCTGCTATCGCTCAGTTTGGAATATGGATAGTACTAAGCATTGGTGTCATCACAGGGTTCTCAAGTTATTTATCTGAAAAGCTACTTAGCAAACAATTGGATCAGGTTAGTACTCAACTAGGGGAATCAGGACAGTCGGTTAACATGCCGAGTCAGGAAGTCATTCAGCAAGCAAGTGAACTAGGTACAGATAATTTCCTAGGTCTTTTAAACATGGTCGATTGGCCAATTGTTTGTGGAGCGTTTGTATTATTCTTTATAGGTGGGTATTTACTTTACGCAGCTTTGTTTTCTGCGGTAGGTTCTACCTTAGATGTTGACACCGATGCACAACAGTTTGTTTTCCCCTTGACAATACCTTTAGTACTATCCGTATTCATAGCTAGTTCGGTTTTAGAAAACCCAGATAGTACCATTGCTCAATGGGCTTCATTTATTCCCTTCTCATCACCTATCGTTATGATGGCAAGGATTCCATTTGGAGTTCCACTATGGCAAGTAGGTGTATCTATGCTAATCTTAGCATTAACCATATTCTTTATTATTAAAGGAGCTGCAAAGATTTATAGAACTGGGATATTGATGTACGGTCAAAAAATCACTTATAAAACACTTTGGAAATGGCTGAGGCACTAATTGCAATAATTGATTTAGGAACGAATACGTTTAACTTATTAATTGGAGAGCAAAAGAAAGGTGGTAAAATCATTCATACCGAAAAGCGTTTAGTTAAGCTTGCAGAAGGATCTGACAATTTAGATTATATAAGAAATGAGCCCTATCAAAGGGCTCTTTCTGCTATACGAGAATATAAACAGACCATAGAAGAGAACAGAATAACAGAAGTATTTGCCTATGCAACTTCCGGATTAAGGTCTGCCGGTAATGGTGATCAATTTGTATTGGATTGCTGGATGAATTACAAAATTCAAATTCAAATAATTGATGGTATTCAAGAAGCCGAACTTATATCTAAAGGAGTAATTGGAGCTTTTCCTGATACTATTTCATCCACCCTGGTAATTGATATAGGTGGCGGAAGTACTGAATTCTGTATTATTAAGGATGGAGTAAATGTTTGGAGTAAAAGCTATAAGCTCGGTGCTTCTAGGCTAAAAGAAAACCTCCAGCCCAATGATCCTTTGTCGGTTAAGGATATCATGACTTTTGATGCCTTATTTGAAGCTGAACTTCAAGATGTCATTAAGCAATCAAAACTACATTCCGTAAAAACCATGATAGGTTCATCTGGTTCATTTGATACTTTAGTCGATATAATAGAGTTGGAATCAGGTTCGAAACAAAGTGATCCATACTATCATTTTGTAATGAAAGACTTTGAACGAACACATAAAACGATGCTGAATAATGACATTGCGTTTAGACTGAAAATTCCAGGTATGATTCCGCTTAGGGCAGAATTAATGCCCATTGCAACTTTATTGACCAGCTTCGTAATTAATCAATGTGAAATCAATCAATTAAGCATGTCTAGATATTCTTTAAAAGAGGGAGCATTCTTTAATCATCAAAACTTGGCATAAGTCTTGATCATTAGAAACAAAACTTAACACTATGGGAAAGGTATTAATCATCGATGACGAGAAATCAATCAGAAATACATTAAAAGATATATTGACATATGAAAAGCTAAGCGTTGATTTGGCTGAAGATGGATTACGAGGATTGGAATTGGTAAAAGAGAATGACTACCAACTGATACTTTGTGATATCAAAATGCCAAACATTGATGGTTTAGAGTTTTTAGATAAAGTTGAAATTATTAAACCCGGTTCAACTGTGGTTATGATTTCTGGTCACGGTAATATCGAAACCGCGGTTGAGTCCTTGAAGAAAGGAGCCTTTGATTATATAGCTAAACCATTAGACTTAAACCGTTTATTAGTAACTGTTCGAAACGCATTAGAAAGAAAGGAATTAGTTGAAGAAACTAAAACTTTGAAGCGTAAACTGAATAAGAAAGAAGTTGCCGACATTATTGGTTCTTCTGAGGCTATAGAGAAAGTTAAAGCAATGATCCAAAAAGTTGGTCCTTCCGATGCTAGAGTGCTAATTACTGGTCCGAACGGAAGTGGTAAAGAATTAATTGCAAGACAACTTCATGCTACATCAGAACGAGCAAGTAAGACTATGGTTGAAGTAAATTGTGCTGCAATTCCATCGGAGTTAATTGAAAGTGAGTTGTTCGGACATGAGAAAGGAGCTTTCACTTCTGCTATAAAAAAACGAATAGGAAAGTTTGAGCAGGCAGATGCAAGCACTTTGTTTTTAGATGAAATTGGTGATATGAGCTTATCGGCGCAAGCTAAAGTATTGAGAGCATTACAAGAAAGTAAAATAACCCGTGTTGGTGGTGATAAAGAATTGTCAGTCAATGTTAGGGTTGTTGCAGCAACTAATAAGAATTTAAAGGAAGAGATTGCGGCTGGAAGGTTTCGAGAAGATCTTTACCATCGATTAAGCGTCATTGAAATTAAGAACCCCGCCTTAAACGATCGTAGAGAGGATATTCCAACCTTAATCAATCACTTCACTGATCTTATATGTAAAGAGCATGGTGTGAGCCTTAAAACGTTCAATAAGGAGGCTATAGAAAGTCTTAAACAAAGAGATTGGACTGGGAATATAAGAGAACTGAGAAACCTTATCGAACGATTGATTATTCTTGGAGGAGATGAGATTAGTTTGAGTGACATTCAAGCTTATTGTTAGCATCGAATTCAGAACTGTTAAGAAACAAAAAAGCCCGAACTATAAGTTCGGGCTTTTTTGTTATTCAATGTTTTCTAGTGATCCTCTGTTTCACCTTCCTTTAAAGGAACCGTTTGAGGTACGAAGTCTTCTTCATAACCAGGCTTAGAGTAATCATAAGGCCATCTTTCTACTACTGGTAACGGACCATCCCAGTTACCGTGAATGTGCTCTACTGGAGCTGTCCATTCAAGAGTATTCGATTTCCATGGATTTTGACTCGCCTTTCTTCCTCTGAACACAGAATAAAAGAAGTTGAATATGAAAATTCCTTGAGCAAGAGCCCCTATAATCGCAAACATTGTAATTACAACATTTATGTCTTGTAAACCGTCAAACATTGGAAAAGCTTCGTTAGATAAATATCTTCTTGGTACACCCGCTAATCCTAAGAAATGCATTGGAAAGAAAACTCCATATACTGATATAAGCGTTAACCAGAAATGTAAATAACCCATTTTTCTTAACATCATTTTTCCGTACATTCTAGGGAACCAGTGATAGACACCGACAAACAATCCAAAGATAGACCCAGCTCCCATTACAATATGGAAGTGACCAACTACAAAATATGTATCGTGAACGTTAATATCTAATGCTGAATCTCCAAGAATCAGCCCAGTCAAACCACCAGATATAAAGAAGGAGACCATTCCTAATGCAAACATCATTGCAGGTGAATAAATGATATTACCTTTCCAGATTGTAGTTAGGTAATTAAATACTTTAATCGCTGAAGGAATCGCAATTAATAGTGTTGTAAACGTAAACACCGTTCCTAAGAATGGATTCATTCCCGTCATAAACATGTGATGCCCCCAAACGATAAACGAAAGAAAACCAATTGCGAGTATTGAAATAATCATCGCTCTATATCCGAATATTGGCTTTCTAGACATTGTTGCGATTACCTCCGAGACCATACCTAAAGCAGGTAATAATACGATATAAACTTCAGGGTGACCTAGGAACCAGAACAAGTGCTGGAATAGGATTGGAGAACCACCAGTCGCTTCTAATGGTGTACCTTGGATAAATATATCAGATAGGTAGAATGCTGTTCCTAATGTTCTATCAAAAATTAACAATAAAGCTGCCGACAATAATACTGGAAAAGATAAAACCCCTAGCACAGCTGTTACAAACAATGCCCATATTGTTAGAGGCAATCTAGTCATTGACATCCCCTTTGTTCTTAGGTTGATTATGGTTACAATATAGTTAAGAGATCCAAGTAATGATGATGCAATGAAAATAGACATTGAGATCAACCATAACGTCATTCCCATTCCTGAACCAGGTATACCCGCTGGTAAGGCAGATAAAGGTGGATAAATCGTCCAACCAGCAGAAGCAGGTCCGTCTTCAACAAATAGTGAAACCACCATTATTACAGAAGAAAGCAAGAATAACCAAAACGAAAGCATATTCAGGAATCCACTTGCCATATCTCTGGCTCCAATTTGAAAAGGAATCAAAAGGTTTGAGAATGTTCCTGACAAACCACCTGTTAATACGAAAAACACCATAATTGTACCGTGCATTGTTACAAGTGCTAGATACATATCTCCTGTTAGTACTCCTCCTGGAGCCCATTTTTCCCCTAAAAAAAACTCTAACATAGAGAACTCTTCACCTGGCCAAGCCAATTGAAGTCTAAAGAAAATTGACATCATCATCGCAATAACCGCCATAAAAATAGCAGTTATTAAGAACTGCTTAGAGATCATTTTATGATCCATACTAAACAAATACTTAGATACGAAAGTTTCATGGTGATGCGCGTGTCCGTGATTATCTGCTGACATAGCTATCTTATATTAAATTCTAAAATTCTGTTATTAATTACTTTGTAATGTTTGCCTCTGCTTCAACAACTTCAACTTCTGCAATAGCTTCCGTTTCCTTGTAAACATTATCCTTCAACCATTGCTCATAAGCTTCTGGCTCAACAACTTTTATAACCATCTTCATGTTATAGTGAGAAGCTCCACAAATCTTGTTACATAACAAGTAGTACTCGAACTCTTCATCACCTAACTTAGTTCTCATTTCCTCAGTAGTGATCGTAGGCTTGAAAGCAAAAGTAGTTTTCATTCCTGGTACACAGTTAATCTGAGCTCTAAAGTGTGGCATATATGCAGAGTGAATGATATCCTTAGATCTCATTTGAAACTTGATCAATTTACCCTTAGGGATAACAAACTCATTCTTAACTAAAACGTCGTCTTCACCAGCTTTATAATCAGCTGCATCTCTCTTTTCAAGTACATCAAGTCTTCTTAAGTTAGCTACCTCTGCAGACAACTTTGACTCCTTATCTACTAATACTTTACCAACATTCCAACCATCTCTAGCTTGAGTGTTTAATTCAGCTGTATCTTTTCTATACTTTTCGATTAAAGTATTTCCTAATACTCTTCTTTCTTTTAAAGACTCCTCAGTAATGATTCCTAAACCATTAGTAGAAGTAATCAACGAGAAGTTAGCTTTACCTAATACACCATCTTGTCCTGGGTATCTTGCAGTCCAATTGAACTGTTCAGCATAAAGCTCAATTTCAGTATCATACTCCTTCTCAGTTCTCATAATATCTTTCCATACAGAAAGACCATACATAATCAACATAACTAGTATAATAGAAGGAACGATTGTCCAAGCTAGCTCAAGTCTGTTGTTGTGAGGGAACCATAACGCTTTTGTTCCTTTTCTATGGTAATACTTATAAGCAAACCAGAAAAGTAATGCTTGACAGATAACGAATACAATGAAAATTAATGTCATTGTTACATTCATTAAACTATCGTATACAACACCATGTTCTGATGCTGCTTCAGGAAGAGTTAAACCTCCCCAAATCTTCATTTGATAGAATACAGAACCTATAAATAAGATTCCAAAAATCAACATCATAGTCGCGTTATTCTTCGACTCTGAATCAGGTATTACATCCTCATCATTCGCCTTTAATCCTTCAGCCAATTCATAAGACTTCATGATCTTAGCCATCGCGACGATAAACAATATGACGGTAAACAGTGCTACAAACTCCATCGTATATCTATTACTTTGTTATTACTCTTTTAACTTAAAATTAATGTCCTAAATTCTTACTCTCTTCTAAGAATGGGTGATTCTTAACCATCAACGGTTTCTTAGAAATTCTTGATAAGATAACGTATAAGAAAGTTCCTAAGAACAATAAGAACATTCCCATCTCAAACATACCAAATGATCCATGTTGCTTCATTACACCAGGTGTAATCATTAACCATGTATCTAAGTAGTGTCCGAAGAAGATAATTAAACCTACAATCGTTACAACAATCTTATTCACTTTAGCATCCTTATCCATTAACAATAACATTGGGAATGCCATATTGATTACAAAGATCCCCCAGAACAATACTGGATAATCTTGGATTCTTGCTAAATAGTAAGTTACTTCCTCTGGAATATTTGAATACCAGATTAATAAGAACTGACAGAAAAACAAGTAACTCCATAAGAAAGATAATGCGAACATCCATTTACCCATATCATGCATGTGAGATGCATGTACGAAGTCTAATGCTCCTTGACCTTTCAAGTAGTTAATTATCATGTAAGTGATTGTAATGAATGAAATCCACATACCTGCAAACACGTACCATCCGTATAATGTAGAAAACCAGTGAGCATCAATAGACATTAATACCATCCAAATTAACACAACCGAAGTAAATCCGAAGATTACTAAGAAAATTGCAGATGTTTTAATGTTCTTCTTATGATAATCTAATCCACCTTCATTATCTTCCTCATCTGTTCTTTTTAAGAACTTTCTATGATAGAAGTTATAAAGAGCTAGGAATAAAGCTACCCCTCCAATAACAACTCCCGAATTAAGGAATGCCGACTTCTTATCTAATAAATGATCAAATCCTACATCACCAAAATTTAACCCTAAGTGATTGTAATGAGCCCAGTGATAGTAATGACCTAAAGCTCCTATAATTACAGCTACTAATACAATAACTGAACCGATAGGTAACCAAATACTAACTCCTTCGAAAATTCTCTTTAATACTGTAGCCCAAGCAGCTTCAGCAGCATATTGCATAGCAATAAAGAATAAGGCAACTAAAGAAATTCCAAAAAAGAAAAATCCATTTGCTAATAAGTTTGACCACATCTTGCTACCCCAGGTAACGTGTGCCCCTTCTGCAGCAGCATCAAATTCATAAGTCATATAACCAAGTACGGTCAATAATAAACCTACAATGATTAAACCTCCTAAGAATTTTTTTGCTTTTGATGAAAAAGTATAGTTCATCTCTTCTCCTTTAATTGGTTATTATTAATTATTATCTGTTTCCGTTTCTTCACTTGCATTTCTTCCTTGAAGCTCATATACATAGTGAATAATCTTCCATCTTTCCGTAGCTGAAAGCTGAGATGCATGTGATCCCATGTTCCCTTTACCATATTGAGTAGTATGGAACATTTTACCAGCAGGCAAATCCTTTAAAGCAGGTGACAAGTATGATGGCACTGGAGGTAATTTCCCGTTTTGTATGATTTTTCCGTTTCCCTCTCCTGCTTCACCATGACAGTGATCACAGAAAATGTTAAACATCTTTTCACCTTGAGCTAATACTTCCTCTGTTAAAACAACAGGGTTAGTCAATTCAGCACCTGCTGCTTCATAACCTTCCGTTGAATTAGCATATAAGTAAGGCATAAAACCTCTAGCAACACTTCCTTCGGCCGGTGTCATTGTTGCACCATACTTAAATGTCTCTAATAATGCTTTATTTCTTCTATCTAATTGAACATCTCCCGTGTTTGTATCAAGATCAGCATAATCCATCTTTTGAGAATAAGCCTCATAAGAAGGTGATCTGTACATATCAGGCATATATTCTACCCCTGGAGAATTAGGATCTACTGTACATGATGACATGAACAAAGTTCCAAATCCTAAGCTTAACATTAAGCTCTTAGCATTAAGCATATCTTTTAAGTCTATCAAGATTCTTTTCATCAGACTAAACTTTAGAGTTAATTTCAATTGCACCAGTCTCATTTAACATACCAATCACTTCTTCTTCAGATTGATTAGTATCAGCTAAATCGATTTCCATAACAAACTTATCATCTGTTGTTCTTGGATCTGGATTTTCAGCTTTCATTCCTGGTAATGTCTTATTTCTTAGGAAGTAAGTAATTGCCATACCATGAGCTGTACAAAGTACAGTAAACTCAAAGGCAATAGGAATAAATGCTGGGATGTTTTCCATCAAATTCTTATTAGGCTTACCTCCAATATCCATCGGCCAATCAACAATAAGGAAATAATACATCCCTATGATTCCTAATGATAATCCAATCAAACCGTAGATAAAAGCACAAATTGCTAATCTAGTTGGCCTTACTCCAATCACAGGATCTATACCATGAATTGGGAATGGACTAAATACTTCTTTAATGTGTACTCCTTTGGCAACCAACTTCTTTGCTCCTTCTAAAAGAACGTGGTCGTCATCGTACATTGCTAAAAGTGTCTTACTCATAATGTTTTCTCTTGTGCGTTAATTAATGAGCTTCTCCGTTTTTGTAACTTTCTCCAGAAGACTTTAAAATAGTCTTCACTTCATTCAATGCTAATACCGGGAAGGTTCTTGAGTACAATAAGAATAGTACGAAGAAAATACCGATCGTTCCAACGTATACACCTACATCAATAAATGTTGGGTGGAACATAGACCATGAAGATGGAATATAATCTCTGTGAATTGAAGTAACGATAATTACGAATCTTTCAAACCACATACCGATGTTTACGATAATAGATAAAATGAAAGTAGCTACCATGCTTCTTCTAATTNTTCTGAACCACATTAACTGAGGAGTAACAACGTTACATGTCATCATTAATGCATATGACCACCAGTAAGGACCAGTTGCTCTGTTTAAGAAAGCATATCCTTCATACTCAACACCTGAGTACCATGAGATGAAAAGCTCAGATAAATAAGCTACACCTACCATAGAACCAGTAATGATGATGATGATATTCATATACTCAATATGCTTCAGCGTTAAATACGCTTCCAATCCGTATGCCTTTCTTAAAATTAACATCAATGTTAATACCATTGCAAAACCTGAGAATACAGCTCCTGCAACGAAGTAAGGAGGGAAAATAGTCGTATGCCAACCTGGTATTACTGATGTAGCGAAATCCATAGATACAATCGAGTGAACCGAGAATACTAATGGAGTTGCAAGTCCAGCTAATACTAAAGACACTTCTTCAAATCTGTTCCAGTGCTTAGCTCTACCTGTCCAACCAAATGCTAAAACAGAGTAGATCTTCTTTGGTAATGGCTTGATCGCTCTATCTCTAATTGTAGCGAAATCAGGAATTAATCCAATGTACCAGAATACTAAAGATACAGAGAAGTAAGTCGAAATTGCGAATACATCCCATAATAATGGTGAGTTAAAGTTTGGCCATAAAGATCCAAAGTGGTTTGGTAATGGAAGTACCCAATATGCTAACCATGGTCTACCCATGTGCAACCCTGGGAATAATGCTGCCATCATTACCGCGAAAATTGTCATCGCCTCTGCAGAACGGTTAATCGCCATTCTCCATTTCTGACGGAATAACAATAATACTGCTGAGATAAGTGTACCGGCGTGACCAATACCTACCCACCAAACAAAGTTGGTAATATCCCAAGCCCATCCTACTGTCTTGTTAAGTCCCCAAGCTCCAATACCAACACCTATTGTGTAAGTAATAGAACCAAGTCCCCAAAGGGCAATTAGTGATGCAACCGTAAGAAGACCGTAAAACACATTATTGGCTTTACCTTCAACTGGTGCACAAACATCTTCCGTAATGTCATTGTAGGTCTTATGACCTAGAATCAACGGTTCCCTGATTTCTGCTTCCTTTTGCATTTATATATCGCTTTAAAAACGTTTCTTAATTAAGCTAAATCTGTATCAATATTTCTAACCATAGTCTGATACCAGATATTTGGCTGAACTCCTACCTCTTCAATCAAGTTGTATGCTCTTTCGTGGTTTGATTCACCATTAACCTTAGATTCCTTATCATTAAGGTCTCCGAAAGTAATCGCTCCAAAGGCACAAGCCTCAGAACAAGCCGTTTGAATCGCTCCATCTTGAACCGGTTTACCAGCTTTCTTAGCTTCTAATTTACCAGATTGGATTCTTTGAACACACATAGAACACTTCTCCATAACCCCTCTTGTTCTGACAACAACGTCTGGGTTTAATACCATTCTACCTAAATCATCAGTAGATGGGTTAAAGTTTGTGAACTTCTTATATGCTGTAAAGTTGAACCAGTTGAATCTTCTTACTTTGTAAGGGCAGTTGTTTGCACAGTATCTAGTACCAAAACATCTGTTATAAGCCATTTGGTTCAATCCTTCTTCAGAGTGGGTAGTAGCAGCAACAGGACAAACCGTCTCACATGGAGCATGGTTACAGTGCTGACACATTACAGGCTGGTGAACAACTCTTGGTTCATTAGAAGGAACTTCAAGCTTATCATAGTCATAGCTATACTGCTCTTCTGTTCCTGCTTTAGCATCACCTTCTTCAGTAGAATAATAACGGTCAATTCTTAACCAGTGCATATCTCTACCTCTGTTTACTTCGTCCTTACCTACAACAGCAACGTTGTTTTCAGAGTGACAAGAAGTAACACAAGCTGAACAACCTGTACAAGCATTTAAGTCAATAGACATTCCCCAACGGTGACCAAGCTCAATTGCGTGATCAGACCATAAGTTTAAGTCTTCTGGATCTTGAGCAACTCCGTATGAATCTAAAACCTTAGTTGGTTTGTTCCATCCATTTACTTCGTCGTCAAACTTAACATTCTTGTATTTATCTAAACTAACCTCGTTTACAATCTTTCTACCCATCATTGTGTGATGAGTCTGAGTAGATGCAACATCCATTACTTCTTCAGTAGCAGTAATTTCAACGTTGTATAAGTAGTTATCAAAGTTTCCTTCTGTAACAGACATGAAAGAAGCAGCATTCTGACCAATTTTCATTGATTCTTCATAACCACAATCTCTACCATATCCTAATGCAACAGCAACAGTAGCTGGGTGCATACCTGGTTGAGCAACAACAGGTAATTGTAACTCTACTCCGTTTACAGTAATCTTAGCAACATTTGACTTTTGCTTCTGACCTAACATAGTGTTAAATCCGAAAGTAGCTTCCATTGTTTCTGGAGCCATAGCAATGTAGTTGTCCCAAGTTACTTTTGTTAAAGGATCTGGCAATTCGTGTAACCAAGGGTTAGACGCATGTGAACCATCTCCTAAAGAAGTAGGCATGTATAAGTGAAGTTGATAAGCTCCAGCTTTAACTGCTAATTTAGAAGCAGCTCCAGCGAAATCAACATCACCCATTGTCAATTCATCCGACATTGCATCTTTAGATACAGCACCATCATGAATCATTTTGTTAAATGCATTTCCGAATGCTACACCAGAAAGATCAGAATCCTTAGACCAGTTAGCTTGGATGAAATCATAGTAAGAAACCGATTCTCCAGCCCAAGTCAATAATGAATCTTGAAATTGTCTAGTATCAAACAACGGCTTAATAGTTGGCTGTTGGAAAGAATACTCTCCTGAAGCCGGGTTTAAATCATTCCAAGACTCTAAGTAGTGATGATCAGCAGCTAACAAATCACATTTCTTAGCTGTCTCATCATTTACTCTGTCTGCAAATGATAATTTGAAATCCACTTTAGCTAAAGCAGCTTCAAATCCTACCGAAGCAGGTAAATTATAAATTGGATTAGTTCCAGCAACCAATACAGCATCTACAGATCCTGAATTCATTTCCTTAACTAAATCTAAAATCGCTTGATCTTTTCCTTGCTTTAAGAATACTTCTTTAGCAAAAGAAATAGTTGAACCAAAGTTGTTTAAAGCCTGGTTGATACCGTTTACTAATAACTGAGCTGACTCATTATTAATATCAGAAACAACAATAGAAGCTCCTTTAGCTTTCTTTAATTCGTCTGCCGCTTTCTTAACTCTTGCAGCAGCTTTACCTTCCAATTTAGGAGCGCTTACTTTAGTAGCACTTACCTCATTGAATAAGTTAGCTATTACAGCTAATTGCTCAGTAGGAGAAACGATTGTTCTGAAATCAGCATTTGATCCAGAAACAGACATTGAACCTTCAAATTGGAAATGCTTTGACATCCACTCCCCATCTGGGTTTCTTCTGTCAGCATATGGCTTAGCATGTGCTAAAGCATTAACTCCATTATGAATAAAATCCTCTCCAATAGATACAATCACTTTCGCTTTAGAGTAATCATAAGATGGTAAAGTAGCTTTACCAAATGATTTTTCGTTAGCTCCCAGAGTTGCACTTGCTGAAATCGAATCATATTGTACGTGTCCAAAATCAATTGCAGAATACTTAGCTTTTAAAGCCTCAACTGCTGCCATTGTAGAAGGGGATATAATTGTGTTTGTCAACAATCTTAACTTTCCACCTTTAGCATTGATTTCTTCTAACTTATCAACTACTGCTTTATCTAATTCAGCATGAGATATTGGTTCGAATCCAGACTCTGAATTCTTCATGAAACCAACTGCTCTTTTTGAATCATATAATTCTAACACCGATGAATTAACTCTAGCGTTAACTGCACCTTTTGTATAGTTTGACTCTTTATTCCCAGAAATAAAGATTGGTCTACCCTCCCTTGTTTTAACTAAGATACTAGCGTAATCTGTTCCATTATAGAAAGACGATGCATAGTAGTTAGCTAAACCTGGCTCAACCTCTTCAGGTTTAATAACGTAAGGAATAGCCTTTTGAACTGGAGCCTCACAAGCAGCTAAAGTAGCAGCAGTAACTCCAAATCCTAAGTATTTTAAGAAATCACGACGATCAGTCTTGAATTCTTCAGCCTTTTCATCACCTACGAAATCTGTTGGCTTTTCGTATGATGTAAACTCTTGCTCTTTTGAAGCAACAAAGCTCTCATCATTCCTAAGCTCCTCGATTCCTTTCCAGTATTTATTTTTAGTCGACATAACTTTTTCAGTATTTATATAAAGCGAATCTTCTCTTTATTAATAGTGGCACTTACCACATTCTAAACCACCAATCTTTTCAACAGTGAACTTGAAATCTTGAATAGGCTTGTGTTTGTATGCTTCTCTTGCCTCTGCATGTATTCTATCATAATATTCGTTTCCTTCTGCGTTCACTTCAGTCTCTCTATGACATTCGATACACCACTTCATAGTTAGGGGCGCAAATTGTTCTGCTACATCCATTTTCTCTACAGGACCGTGACACGTCTGACATTCGATTTGTCCAACCTCTACGTGTTGAGAGTGATTGAAGTAAACGAAGTCAGGTAGGTTGTGAACCTTAACCCACTCGATAGGTTTATCTGTTCTGGCAACATCTTTCCATACTGGCTCATCATCAGAACCATGATTATACATTCTCTTATCAACATCCCATCCAGCAGCATTATAAATCTTTTGAATTTCAGCAGCTCCAGAACCTTCACCCGGGTCTACTCCTTTATGACAGTTCATACAAATATTCACAGAAGGAATACCCGCTGATTTAGACTTTCTAGAAGAGGAGTGACAATACTGACAATCTATCTCATTCTTTCCAGCATGCAAGTGATGCGGGAATGCAATTGGTTGTGTTGGCTTATAATTAGTTTCCACATTTTCGAACCCTGTTACGTTTCCGAGCTCATGAGTAGCCCCTCCAAAGACACCTATATTGTATACAATATTTAATAACCATCCCGTTACGAATAATGTAACCAATAAACCGATGATTGAAGCCCATTTCTTATTATTTGCAGCCCAGTCAAGGATTGCATCAACAATTGATTTATCCTCAGGAATCTCTTTTCCTTCTCTTTCTGCCTTAACTTTTCTTAACTGTCTATTCAACCCAGCAAACACTGTAATTACAACTAATAAGAAAGCAATAACCATTATCCAGGTTAACCAGTTAGATTCCTCTTCATACGTTCCTGGAGTTTGCCACTCGGGAGTATCACTGTACGTGTTACCCATTGCAGCAGTATCGTCAGCTTTAGCACATGGCCCAGTAACAACATAATCCACAATATTATCCAACTCTTCTTCAGATAACCACTCAAAAACAGACATCGCCTGCTGGTTGTTATCATTATAAACTTTATTTGCGTAGGCATCACCCGATTGAATTAAAGCCTGGTTATTCTTAATCCACTTCTTTAACCAATCCTTATTAGGGACACGATCCATAATACCCGCAAGTCCCGGACCTGTTGATTTTTGATCGGTCATGTAGTGACATGTTGCACAATTCGTTTTGAACAATGCTTCTCCATCTGTATTACAATCCTGAGCAACAGTGAGGTTAGAGGCTAAAAAAAGAACAGCTAAAATGAGCCTTATCCCTTTGCTCATATGTCTTGAAACTGCATTCATACTTTCTAATTTATTTTGAATAGCTACTATTTACGGCAAAATATCTCTAAGCAAAAGTAAGACTTCAAGCCCCTTGAATGACAAAAATGTGAGATAAATATGACAAAACTCACTAATTTAAAATCAGTCTAAATAACATTTTTTTAACACTTGTTAAGATAACTTTAGAGTAATCAACTACTTACAAATACCCACAGATTAAAACTCATATAGAGCAAGGGTTTCCGATAATAAATTCAACGGCAAGATTATTGTAAAAACAATTGAATATCTTTACATCATGATCAAATACGTATTACTCACACTTACTTTAACTATCGGAAATGTGTTTTTTCTAGGCGCACAAACTGGTAGCTTAGATACAAACAGTACTGTTGGAATAATTGACTCGGTAAGCACAGACTCTTTGCTTGTTTCAACAGATAGTATTGTGAGTCCTGGAACTTTAAAAGTAACTGGAGATAGTCGTTTAAGTGCGTTAATTCAAAAACACATTGAAGTAAATCAAGATGATTGTCCGAATATAATAGAAGGATACCGGGTTCAAGTATTCAGTTCAAGTGGAACCGGAAGTAGTCAAAAAGCCAGAGAAGCTAGAACCAAATTCTTAAGTTTCTATCCAGGCCTAAAAGCCTATACTGATTATGAAGCACCTAACTTTAGAGTTAGAGTTGGTGATTATAGAACGAAACTAGAAGCTGAAAAAATCAAGAAAATGATTTCACAGGAATTCCCAGCTTGTTTTATTGTACCTGATTTTATCAATACTGATTTAACAAATGACGCTTGTCAAGAATAAAACTAACCTGCGTTAACTGAAGTATTTTCTTTTCTGCTCTTCTCAATCATTTCAGAAGCCGTTTTCTCAATAGCCTTGGCATCATAATTACAGATACTATAAAGCTCTGGTTGAGAACCGTGTTCAATGTATTGATCTGGTATACCTAAACGCTTTACCTTAGCCTGATACCCTTGATCAACCATAAATTCCAACACAGCACTTCCCATCCCACCTTGAAGACAACCGTCTTCTACCGTAATCACTTTATCGAATTTAGCAAAGACTTCATGTAACATGATTTCATCTAGAGGTTTAACAAACCTAAGATCATAATGCGCCACTGAAGCTCCATTCTTTTCTAATGACTCACAAGCTTTAACCGCCTCGTTTCCTATGTGACCAATACTTAGAATTGCAATTTCAGAACCAGACTTTACCTTACGTCCAGTTCCCATTTTAATCTTCTTGAAAGGAGTCTTCCAGTTAGTCATAACCCCATTACCTCTTGGGTAACGAATACTAATTGGTCCGTTCCCTCCTAGTTGAGAAGAATACATTAGGTTTCTTAATTCAGATTCATTCATTGGAGAAGCAACCGTCATATTCGGTAAGCATCTCATATATGCAATATCAAAAGCTCCATGGTGAGTTGGACCATCTGCTCCTGCTAAACCAGCTCTATCTAAGCAGAATACAACATCTAAATTTTGTAAAGCAACATCGTGCATGACTTGATCAAAAGCCCTTTGCATAAATGATGAGTAAATATTACAAAATGGAATCAATCCTTGTGTGGCCATACCAGCAGATAATGTAACGGCATGCTGTTCAGCAATTCCAACATCAAATGCTCTTTCTGGCATTGCTTTCATCATGATATTTAAACTACTCCCAGAAGGCATAGCTGGAGTAATCCCCATTATTTTATCATTCTTCTCTGCTAATTCAACTATTGTGTGGCCAAAAACATCTTGATACTTAGGAGGAGTTGGAGACTTAGGACTAACCTTAATGATTTCTCCTGTGTCTTTATTAAACAAACCAGGTGCATGCCATTGAGTAGCATTTCCTTCTTCAGCATGTTTATAACCTTTACCCTTTTTCGTTACACAATGTAAAATCTTAGGTCCTGGCATATCCTTTAGATCAGCCATAACCTTAGCTACATGCTTAACATCATGACCATCAATTGGTCCGAAATATCTAAAACTTAATGATTCAAATAAGTTCGATTGCTTTAACAATGCTGATTTAACTGCATTTTCAACTTTAGAAGCAATTGCCTGAGCATTAGGACCAAATTTAGAAACCTTACCAAGTAAGTTCCAGATATCGTCTTTTGCTTTATTATAAGTATGCGAGGTAGTAATGTCTGTTAAGTATTCTTTTAATGCTCCTACATTAGGATCAATAGACATGCAATTATCATTCAATACAACCAGCAAGTTGGCATTCTCAGCCCCACCGTGATTCAACGCTTCAAAGGCCATTCCTCCAGTTAATGCTCCGTCACCTATTACAGCGATATGACACTTATCCGTTTCACCCTTATATTTTGAAGCCATCGCCATACCTAGCGCAGCTGAAATCGATGTAGAACTATGTCCTACTCCGAAAGTATCGTATTCTGATTCTGATCTTTTAGGAAAACCACTGATTCCGTTTAAAACTCTGTTTGTGTCAAAAACGTCTCTTCTCCCCGTTAATATTTTATGACCATAAGCTTGATGACCTACATCCCACACCAATTGATCCTCTGGCGTGTTAAACACATAATGTAAAGCTACTGTAAGCTCTACTACCCCAAGGCTAGCGCCAAAGTGTCCTCCTTTACGAGATACAACATCAATAATGTATTGTCTCAACTCATCTGCAACCTGTGGAAGGTCCTTTCTACTTAATTTTCTTAAGTCTTTAGGACTATCAATCTTGCTCAACAAACTTCCTGCCTTAAAAGTCATAAATTCAAATATTAGTCAAAGTTAACAAAAAGCTCTCTATGTCGCTGCATAACTATTTGCAGAAGCATAATACCTCTTGTTAAACAATCAAATGCTATCAAAATTGTTTAAAAAATGTTAAGCTTAATGTGCTTGTAACCAGTTCTCTCCTAAACTTGCTTCTACTTCTAACGGAACAGACATACTCACCGCCCCTTCCATTTCTGTTTTCACCAAATCTTTCATTTTATCTAATTCACTTGGAAGCACATCAAAGATTAATTCATCATGCACTTGTAAAAGCATCTTTGACTTTAAGTCTTCAGCTTTCATTCTATCCTGAATATTAATCATAGCAATCTTAATAATATCCGCAGCTGCTCCCTGAATCGGTGCGTTAATGGCATTTCTCTCTGCAAATCCTCTAACTACTGCATTTCTTGAGTTGATATCATTCAAGACTCTTCGCCTTCCTTTGATAGTCTCCACAAATCCGTGATCACGAGCATCCTTAACAGATTTATCCATAAACTCCTTCACTTTTGGATACTTCGCAAAGTATTCGTCGATCATTGCCTTCGCTTCTTTTCTTGAAACACCTAGCCTTTGTGACAAACCAAATGCTGAAATACCATAGATAATTCCAAAGTTTACCATCTTAGCTTTGCTTCTTTGGTCTCTATCCACTTCTTCTAAGCTAATACCAAATACTTTCGCTGCTGTAGCTGAGTGGATATCTTGCTTATTTTGAAACGCTTCAATCATTCCTTCATCCCCACTCATTTCAGCCATCAAACGAAGTTCAACTTGAGAATAATCCGCTGCTAAAAGCATATTCCCTTCACTTGGAATAAATGCCTTTCTCATCAATTTCCCTCTTTCTGTTCTGATTGGAATATTCTGAAGGTTTGGATTTACCGATGATAACCTTCCTGTAGCAGCAACAGCTTGATTAAAGGAAGTATGAATTCGATTTGAATTCTCATCAATCAATAAAGGCAAAGCATCAACATACGTTGACTTTAACTTCTTTACCCCTCTGAAATCAAGAATGTGATCAATTATTTCGTGCTTACCTGCTAGTTTAGTTAAAACCTCTTCTGATGTAGAATACTGACCTGATTTGGTCTTTTTAGCTTTAGCATCAAGTTCCATTTTTTCAAATAAAACCTCCCCTAATTGTTTAGGAGACGAAACGTTAAACTCTTCGCCTGCTAAGTCTTTTATCTTAGCCTCTAGCATAATTTCTTCTTTGGCTAATTCTTCAGACATCACCTTTAATGAATCAACGTCAAGATTGAAACCTACTCGCTCCATATCTTTTAAAACATCAACCAATGGCATTTCAATCTCTTCAAAAACCTGATATAATCTACCCGTTTTCTCTAGCTCTACTTTAAACAATTCATATAATTGGAAAGTAATGTCTGCATCTTCACAGGCATAATCAGTTACTTCTTCAACCGGAACATCAAGCATAGACTTCTGTCCCTTCCCTTTCTTACCAATTAAAGTTTCAATCGAAACAGGAATATAATTCAGATACTTCAAGGCAAGAAAATCCATTCCATGCTTTTGATCTGGCTCAATTAGATAGTGAGCCAACATCGTATCAAACTTTCTTCCTTCGAGTGTTATTCCATCGTTTTCCAAAACATGCATATCGTACTTGATGTTTTGGGCGATCCATAGTTTATCTTGTTGAAAGAAGCTTTTTAACTCTTCCAAAACAGATTCTCTTTCCTGCTGACAATCGATATAAAATGCCTTTCCTTTTTCAGTAGACAGAGCTAAACCAATCATTTTGGCTTTTAAAGCATCAAGTCCTGTTGTTTCCGTATCAAAACAAATTGCATCTGCTTTAGATACCTCCGCTAACACCTTCTTTAATGAAGTTATAGACTGAATTAAGGTGTAATCCACTTTAGACTTATCAAAAGACTTTTGCTCCTCTACAACCTCCACTTCTTCAGTCCCAAAAAGACTCGCCTGTTCTCCTTCTAACGCAACAGGAGCTCCTCCAGGAAATAACTTTGTAGTCAACCTTCTAAACTCTAGATCAACTAATAAAGCTTTTAGACTTTCCCCTTTATTTTCTCTGAACAAGAAATCCTCTCTTTCAAACTGAATAGGACAATCTAAAGCGATAGTAACCAATTCTTTTGAAAGGAAAGCTTGCTCTTTATTCGCTTCTACCTTTTCCTTCTGTTTTCCTTTTAAGTCTGCTGTATTCTCATAAAGACCTTCAATAGATCCGTACTTTGCGATTAACTTCTTTGCCGTCTTTTCTCCAACACCAGGTACTCCCGGAATGTTATCAGAAGCATCTCCCCATAAACCAAGGATATCAATAACCTGCAGACAATCTTCAATTTCAAACTTCTCCTTTACCTCTTCGACACCCCATGTTTCAGGACCATTTCCTCCTCTACCTGGACGGAACATATATACTCCTTCTTTTACTAATTGCGCATAATCCTTATCTGGAGTCATCATGTAAACTTCCAAATCATCAGCTACAGCTTGATGTGCAAGAGTCCCTACAATATCATCAGCTTCATACCCAGATATCTCACATCTATGAATATTGAATTCATCTATTAATTGCTTAATAATTGGAACAGCCTTTCTGATATCTTCCGGCATCTCCTCTCTATGTGCTTTGTATTCTGAAAACATCTCATGCCTGAAAGTAGGTCCTGAGGAATCAAACACTACAGAAATGTAATCCGGTTTTTGCTTTTCCAACACTTCCATCAGTGTATTTGCAAATCCCATGATTGCACTAGTATTTAATCCTTTAGAATTTATACGAGGATTTTTACTAAAAGCAAAGTAGGCTCTATAAATTAGAGCAAAGGCATCCAGTAAAAACAGCTTCTTCTTTTCCATAAAAGTACTTTTTATGAAGATAGTCAAGCCCAGTAAAATAAAAGTTGATTGTTTATTTATTGTTGAAAGAATTCATAGTCTGTTGCAATCCAATTGCAGAGAAAGACTTTATCATTTCAATACACTGATCAATGCGAACCTTAAGCGTTCTTCGTTCTTCAAGCGTCCATTTACCAAGCACATAATCCACTTGTTTACCTTTTGAGAACTCCGCACTGATACCAAATCTAATTCTTGGGAAATCAGACCTCCCTAAGACTTGGATTATATTTTTAAAACCATTGTGTCCACCATCAGAACCTTTACCTTTCATTCGGGTTTGTCCGAAAGGTAAAGCAAGATCATCAGTAATGACCAATGTTCTTTCCAAGGGCACCTTCTCTTTATCCATCCAATATCTAACCGCTTTACCAGAAAGATTCATGTAGGTTGAAGGTTTAATAAGAATTAAAGTTCTTCCTTTAAACTTCACCTCAGCAACATCTGCTAAACGATCCGTCTTAAAAGAAGTATTGGACCCCTCAACAAAGGCGTCCAATACTTTAAATCCTATATTGTGACGAGTATTCTTATACTCATCACCTATATTACCTAATCCAAAGATCAGATATTTCATGTCTCTATTTAGCTTCTAATTCTTCAGCTTTAGCAGCATCAGCAGCAGCCTGGATAGCACCTCTAGTTAACTTAACAGCTAAAACTACATCACTACCAGCTTCTAAGAATTCAAATCCTTCAGCAGCTAATTCTTGAACCTTAACAGCTTCACCTAAAGCGATATTTGTAATATCAACTTCGATAAAGTCAGGAAGATTTGCGATTAAACCTTTGATTTTAATTCTTCTCTTGTTCAATTGTAATTTACCACCAGCTAATACACCAGCAGAAGCACCTGTAGTAGTAACAGGAACACTTACAGCAACAGGCTTATCAGCTGTAACAGCTAAAAAGTCCATATGGATTAAGTCATCCGATAAAGGGTGGAACTGTGAATCCTGTAGAATAGCTTCAAATTCTTTACCTTCTAAAGTAATTTTGAAGATAAAAGTTTCAGGTGTAGATAAAATCTTATTTAAGTCTTTGAACTCAGCAGCAAAATGCACTGGAGCCTCACCACCATAAATTACACAAGGAACAAAACCATCAGCTCTTAAAGCTTTAGAATCTTTCTTTCCTACTTCCTCTCTTGACTTTCCGTTTAAAGCAGTCGTTTTCATATCTAAACGATTAATTAATTAACTAATAAAATGGGTACTTATAGATTCGTGCTTTTGCACTTTTTCAATTACCTGAGCAAATAAATCTGCTACTGATAAAACGGTAATCTTATCTAATTTCTTTTTTAATGGAATAGTATCTAAAACGATAAACTCATCAATTTCAGAATTCTCTATTCTTTCATATGCAGGACCTGATAATACAGGGTGAGTACAAATCGCTCTAACCGATTTAGCACCATGTTCCTTCATCATTTGAGCAGCTTTTGTTAATGTACCTGCAGTATCGCACATATCATCAACAATTACTACGTTTCTACCTTTAACCTCACCAATCACAGTCATACTTGATACTTGGTTCGCCTTCTCTCTTTGCTTGTAGCAAATTGCTAAATCAGCATCAAAATGCTTAGCATACGAGTTAGCTCTTTTAGTACCTCCAGTATCAGGAGCAGCTATAGTTAAGTTTTCGATATTCAATTTTTGTAAATAAGGTAAGAAGATCGTTGATCCATAAAGGTGATCTACTGGAACCTCGAAAAACCCTTGAATTTGATCAGCATGTAAATCCATCGTCATAACACGATCAACTCCAGCAGCTGTCAAAAGGTTTGCTACTAATTTAGCACCTATCGAAACTCTTGGTTTATCTTTTCTATCTTGTCTCGCCCAACCAAAGTAAGGCATTAAAGCAGTCACACTATTTGCAGATGCTCTTCTAGCAGCATCAATCAACAACAATAATTCGAATAAATTCTCTGTTGGAGGAAAAGTAGACTGTACAATGTACACGTCCGCACCTCTTACAGTCTCCTCAAAAGAAGGCTGAAACTCTCCATCAGAAAATTCTGAAATAACTACGTTTCCAAGAGGAACACCATAGCTTACAGCAATTTTCTCAGCTAAGTAGCGAGATTCTTTACCAGTGAAAATTTTAACTTCTCTTGCCATTGTTGTTTGATCTTTAACAGTTTAGTATTATCACTAAGCTATTTAAGGGGTGCAAAGGTAATGATAATAATTCAAGTTTTCTAACAATTGATTGTTGAAATTGATAAAAGTTCAAATTCCTTTCAAAATCATCATTTTTTCTATTACTTTTGCGCCCCACGCTCGAGTGGCGGAATTGGTAGACGCGCTGGATTCAAAAGGTTACAATAAAAATTTTGCAAACTTTTGGAAAACGTTGAAACCAAAGAGACACAGAGCAATGGAAAAAAATAATTAATTTAGTGGGTAACACAAAGGTAACACACTAACTACCAAAAATGCTCGAGTGGTGGAATTGGTAGACACGTCGGATTCAAAATCCGATGTCTTCGGACGTGCGGGTTCAAGTCCCGCCTTGAGTACTCTTTAAAATCCTTGCATATGTTTGGATTTTAATTATTGAAACTTGTGATTGGGCTTCCACCTGTCACTTGTAAATTAGCCCTGGTTTCACAACTGGGGCTTTTTTTATCCGCGTATTTTATAATACTTAATGATCCTGTCAACTTATTAATTGGATTTAACCTGTCAATGGAGGATCATTCTTTCTTGTCAATCCTTGTAACGAGCTTAGTGATTACATACCTTATAAGTTTAATAGGTATCACCCTTGGTAAAAAGTCTCAAAGATTAAACTCAAAATGCGTTAACAAATTCGGTTCGGTTATAGTATTCCTTAAAGGAGTAAAGATTTTAATCGAGTATTTGTTGAGACATTATTACTGAGTTTTATTTTTTACGCACATCTGTTCTCGTTATTCTTCTGCGGTGGAATTACTAGCTCTTTTTCTTTCCCAGTTAAACCTTGTAAAAATAGATGCTTCACTTTGAACATACTGTAAAATAAACAATAGGTTAATAACCTTTAATTATTGTAACCACTTATGCGAAATTTCCTGCATTATACTCAACTCAACTGGCTTAGCGATAAAATCAGTCTTCCATCTACTAAATTTGACCCCTTAATTTTCAAGACCTCTGAAACTCTAGTTCCTGCGAAATAAAAAGAATAGTCAGGCTTTTTGTTTTGACTACTTTTCCTAATTTAACTTCTGGTTATATTATACCCAAAAATGACAGATTATCAAATTATAGAGTTAATAGAGCAGCGAAGAGAGGATAAAGCAATGCGAAAGCTTTATCGTTACCAAGGTATTGTTAAGAAGATGATTCTGTCAAAAGGAGGTAATTCTGATGATGCGTTAGATGTATTTCAGGATGCTTTGATCATTCTATGTAAGAACGTTTGGCGAGGCGATTTTGAATTAAAGTCTAAATTGGATACCTACATTTATGGTATTAGCTATAACCTCTGGCGGGATAATCTGAAATCACAAAAATTGGATTTTAGTGATGAACCTACTGAAAACTTTCCGATAGATGATGGCTTGGAAGATTTAATCAATAAGGAAAAGAAAATTGCCAGTATAGAAGATGTCTTGCAAAAAATAGGAGAGGCTTGCTTAAAGCTGATTAAGCTGTTCTATTATGAAAAAAAGAAGATTAAGGAAATCGTTCAGATTTTAAATTATAGTTCTGAGAATACTGTTAAAGTCCAGAAGTACAAGTGCATTGAAAGAGCTAAAAATATGATTGAAATCTAGAAATAAACTCAATTGATGCGGAAAGAATTGGAGGAAATAAAGAGAATTGATGATTATTTAAACGGTGAGCTTTCCATAATGGATTTAGTTGCTTTTCAGGAAGAATTGAACTCTAGCTCTCGTCTTCAAAAAGAGGTTGAAAAACAAGAGCTACTTCTGGGCGGTCTCCAGTCTTTCATATTAAAGAAAAGCGCAAAAAAAGCATTCATTCAGTATAAAATATTTACGTTTCTAAAGTATTTTGTCTTTTCTTCAATAGTAGTTGTTTCAGGAGTTTTATTCTGGAATGTGATACTAGAAGACCCCGATGTTTCTAATCCAAAACCTAAAAGCTTAGACTCAATTCCTAGTCTAATTGATGTTAATCCAGTCCTAGAAAAAAACATCGAGGCCGAAAGAGACTCGCTAAAATATAAGGATAAGACTGTTGAGGCTGACAGAATTGAACCGGTTTCGAATATTACTATTGAGGCAGAAGATTACGTTGATTATAATGATTTATCACCTGATAATTTAGGAGGAGAGTATAGAAATGACGCCGTAGATATCTATGATCTAAAGGGGCGAATTGTTGTGGGTCATACTTTTCCAAATGAGTGGATGGAATATTCATTCGATATTAATACATCAGGTAGATATGAAGTTTTGATGACTGTTGGATCAGGTCAAGACAGTGTTAAAAGAGAGATTGCTTTAAGTGTAAATTCTATTTTGTTAGGAATAGCTGAAGTCCCTTATACAACAGCATGGTTGAAGTACACTGAAATTTCAGCAGCTACTATAAAGCTTGATAAAGCTCCTAGGCAAAAATTAAGACTAGACTTTAAGACTGGTTGGATCAACCTAGATAAAATAACTCTTCGATATATTGGTCAATAGGTGTTGACAATAAATTTTTTCAAAATTTTCGGTTAACCTTTTTTAGATACTTCCATTCATTACTAAACGGGAAAGCTGAAGCCCTTTTAAGTAAGCATGGAATTTGTTAAAAATGAAAAAATGAAAAAATCAAGAATTGGTTTAGGAATGTTGGTAATGATGTCTTTGGTAATGACTTCGTGTTCAAAAGAAGAAGAAGTAGCAGATGGGATAGTAGAAGATCCAGAATTAATAGAGCCTAGTAATACAGAATTAATAACCGGATCTTATTCGATTGCATTAGCCGTTGTAAATGGAGATACTATAGACCCAAATGCTCAATGGATGGATCAGACATTTGTTGTTGAGCAAGATGGGACTGGAGCTCAAATGCTTCATGTTGGTAATGATTCGATCGCTCTTACCTTCGAAAAACCATTGGAGTGGTATTTTAACGAGAGTGAGGAGCTTTGGAATATGAGAACTAAAGAATTAGATGATAACGGTAATCCTGTGGAAGAATGGGATGATTGGGTTCCTTATGATGTTTTAAAATTGACTAATAAAGAGTTTTGGTATGGATTAAGCTATCCGGAATTTTCTATGGAATTTCATTTAGAAAAGATTAATTAAACTCAAGTCTTTTGAAATAGAAAAGTTCGATATTAAACCCAATCGAGGTAATCTTAAAAATCCTTTCATTTGTTTGGATTGTAATTATTGAAACTTGTGATTGGGCTTCCACCTGTCACTCGTAAATTAGCCCTGGTTTCACAACTGGGGCTTTTTTTGTGCTAAATCTAGAGATTATTATCCTCGATTCTCTCCAGTAAAAGACAAATCAGAAACTTACAGCCCCACCAACCTCAATTGGTGTTTCCACTCTTCACCTTCTGTAATATTCAACACTGAAGAATTTAGCTCATCTAACAAATGCTTTGATACATCCTTGCTGACAGGAAATGCGTAATACTGTGGATTGAACTGCAAATCGAGTAAAGTAAAATCCTTAGAATCGGATTGACCATTTAAGAAGGATAAAATAGGCTGATCATACAATACATAATCAACCTTTTCTGACTTTAAATCGGCAAGACATGAATCCAATTCCATTCTAGCGTTTCTTTTTAAGAAGTAATGATCAGCTAGCCATAAGTCTGTTGCTGACTGCTTAACAGTTGTACAGTTCTTTTCTTTTAAAGCTTCAATATTATCTACACCAGATGAAATTTGACTTACTGTTAAAGAAGAAGCGATACTTGCCGTAAAACCAGAAATGACTATAATCGCTGTAAACATCCATACCAAAGCAACTAATCTTCCACCTGTCGTTTTAGGTGATTTATCTCCATAACCAACCGTTGTCATTGTAACAGCTGACCACCAGAAGCCATTCCACAATCCTTTCCAACCGTTGCCAAACTCTTCTTCATTTCCTTTCCTTTCGAAGTACCAAACCAGCAAACCAAAAACAGCTATCACAACAATTAATGCCATTAAAGCACTCATGAAGTTTAGAGATACAAATGAGCTGACTAATGCAATTGCTTTACTAAATGATGATTCATCTCTTGTTAGAACGCCAGAATAAGCTAAATAGAACGGGACTGTAAAATCCATTGCTCCGATTCTTTCGCTATTTATAGTAATTGGATTCAAGCTTAAATCAATCTGACCTGATTCCAAAGCACTCAGCATACTATCTAAGGGATACTGAACTAGCTCAATATGATCTGTCTTGTTCTTCGAAACTTCATTCCATAACCAAACAGAAGTTCCATATAGTTCTCCATTTTCCTCCATCACAAAAGGTGGGCTAATATTATAACCCACCTTTAGCGTATCTGCTTTTAAACTGAATGTTCCAAGAATTACGATTAAAAGCAGTAGATATTTCATTTGTGTTTATTTAAGGACTTCCTTCCCTAAACTTAACAAATCATCTGCTTTTAAATAGCCAACATGCGTATATTTCCCATTACCGTCTCCATCTATAAAGAATAGTGTTGGATACGCTGACACTCTAAGTTGTTGAGCCAAGGCAGGACCTTCGCCTTTTTCCATATCCATTTTTACATTGATGAAGTTTTCGTTAAAATATTTCCCTACCTCTTCATTTGTAAAAACATAAGCTGACATTCTTTTACATGGTCCACACCATGATGCATATGCATCTAAAAAGATTAGCTT
>CBFIFL010000025.1:0-35987 GCA_965661855.1 Flavobacteriales bacterium | reverse complement strand
CTTGGACAAATTCATCTATTAAAGAGTATGGTAACTTAGAAATTACTCCAGCTTTAATTTCATTGCATTACGGACAGTCAGTCTTTGAAGGAATGAAGGCTTATAAGAATACTAAAGGTGAAGTATTTTTATTTCGTCCGATGGAAAACATTAAAAGATTAAATCGTTCTGCAGACAGACTTTGCATGCAAAACATTGATGAAGATCTTTTCTTAGAAGGATTGAAGCAATTAGTAGCATTGGATAGCAACTGGATTCCAGAAGCTGATGGTTGTAGTTTATACATTCGTCCTTTCTTATTTGGAAGTGATGAATTCATCGGTGTAAGACCTTCTGATGAATACAAATTCATCATCTTTACTTGCCCTGTATCAAAGTATTACAGCGAGCCAGTAAAAGTATTAGTTGAACAAAAATATACTAGAGCTGCTAAAGGTGGAGTTGGTTATGCGAAGGCTGCAGGAAACTATGCAGGAGCATTATTACCAGCGAAATTAGCTCAAGAAAAAGGATACCACCAGTTAATATGGACTGATGCTAATGAGCATGAGTACATTGAAGAATCTGGGACAATGAACCTAATGGTTGTTATTGATGGTAAATTAATAACTCCTCCAGTTAGTGATACTACCTTACCAGGAATTACAAGAGATTCTGTATTAACTGTAGCTAGACATTGGGGAATAACAGTTGAGGAAAGAGCATTATCTATCAAAGAAGTTCTTGAAGCGCATAAAGCTGGTACACTAACAGAAATGTTTGGAACCGGAACAGCTGCTACAATTGCTCAAATTAGAAGTATTGCTTACAAAGATGAGAATCATGAATTAACTCCGGTTGAAACAAGAGAGTTCTCAAATAAAGTTTCTGCATTCTTGAATGATTTAAGAACTGGAAACGGAGAAGATCCTTTCGGATGGAGAGTTCAAGTAAAATAAATAAAGCTTATCAACAAGGCTTAGTAATAGGGGGACATTCGTCCCCTATTTACTGTTTGGATATTTCTGTTGATGGATTCTTGTATTCTGGAGCTGGCGATCGGTTCCTTGCTAAATGGAATCTTAAGACAGGACTTCAAGAAAAATTCAGTATTCAATTTGATAGCGCAGTTTACTGCATCAAACAAATTGGTTCTACTCCTTATATGGCAGTAGGACTCCATAACGGAAACATCCACATCATTAATCTGAACGAAAAGAAAGAAGAACGACTTCTAAAAATGTCAGACTCCTCTATTTTCTCTTTGAATTACTCAGAAAAAGATCAATTGCTATTTGCAACAAGTGGTGATAGTAAACTAGGTATCTGGCATGTTCCTAGCTTTGAGTCTTACCAAATGTTTCAATTTAGTTCAGGTAAAATAAGAGCATCTGTATTGGTTGATAATGAAATTATCATTGCATGTCAAACCGGAGAAATCAGAAGAATAAATTTTAAAGAGTTAAAAGAAACTTCTCGGTTTCAATCTCATGATGAATCCGTAAACTGTCTGGTGCATTGGCCTGAAAGAAACATTATCATTTCAGGAGGAAAAGACGCTAAGATCAACTTCAATGATTTAAATAAGAAAGAAGTTGCATTTAGCTTAGTTGCTCACAACTTCTCTGTTTATGATTTAATAGTAAATAGAGATGAACTGCTTTCAGCCAGTATGGATAAAAGTGTTAAAGTTTGGAATCTTGAAGATTTGGAATTAAAACAAAAGCTTGCTCTACCAACAGAAGCTGGACACAAGAGATCGGTTAACACATTGATTCAAGGAAGTAACAACACTATTTTTTCTGCGGGTGATGATGGAACGATTCTCGAATGGAAAAAACGATAACAAAAAAAGGAGTACTATTAAGCACTCCTTTTTTAATTATTGTAATTCAAATTCCTTACTCTAACACCTCACATCCAGGACATAAAGCATTAGTATAATCAAAGTATTGACCTCCAAAATCTTTATTCGTTTCAAAAGTTTTAAATGAATAGGTTGTTACATTTCCATCCTTCCCTTTTAATACAAACTTTGTCATTTGATTCTTTGCTTGATCCACATGCACAATCGCTCTTGAGTAAGACTTGTCTGCAGGATTTTCAGGAACCAATTCAATGACTGCAACTTTAACACCATCAACAGTCTCTTCTCCAGTAAATCTGTACTTGAATCCATCTTCATACATTGTGAAGATTTTACTTGGAGCCAATTCTCCATTACCCTCCATATCTTCAGCTGCCTCCTTAGTTACCTCTTCAGCATCTGTTAAAACAGTCCACTTAAAAGCATCATTAAATAAAACCATCGTAGTACCTAGAGATAACTTATACTTATTTCCAGATAAATCGATATGACCTGTTTGCTTTTCGTTTATATCTTCTGCCTTATTGCTCATTTGAATTTCAAAATCAACTGAAATTGAAGAGTAAGACTTTGTTGTACTTGATAAGCTATCTAAGATTGTCTTAGCCTTCTCTCCTTCAGTCTGTGCGTTTAACGCAGAAACCCCAAATACCAATCCTAAAATGCTATACTTAATTCTATTCATCACTTTTTATTTTTTACAAATTTCCGTTTTGTTCTTCATTATTCAAAAACTGTTCCAAAGAATATTCATCCGGAATTAAAACTTTTCTCGCTTTACTTCCTTCAAATGGACCAATTATACCTGCAGCCTCTAATTGATCAACAATTCTTCCTGCTCTATTATAACCTAATTTTAATTTTCTCTGCAACATAGAAGTGCTTCCTTGCTGAGTCATAACCACTAATCGTGCCGCTTCTTCAAACTTCTCATCTCTATCGTCAATATCGATATCTCCAACTCCACTTTCTGAATCTGGATCATCAACCTCTGGCAACATAAATGCAGATGGATAAGCCCTCTGACTACCAATGAAATCACAAATATCTTCTACCTCTGGCGTATCTACAAATGCACACTGAATCCTAGTTAAACTAGATCCTGAAGAATACAACATATCACCACGACCAATTAACTGATCCGCTCCACCAGCATCTAAAATTGTTCTAGAGTCAATCTTAGCAGTTACTCTAAACGCTACCCTTGCTGGGAAGTTAGCCTTGATCGTACCTGTAATAATATTAACCGAAGGTCTTTGAGTAGCAACTATTAAGTGAATTCCAATTGCTCTAGCTAGCTGAGCTAAACGTGCAATAGGTGTTTCTATATCCTTACCCGCAGTCATGATTAAATCCGCGAACTCATCAATCACTAATACAATATATGGCAAGAACTTATGTCCATTCTCTGGATTTAACTTTCTCTCTTTAAACTTCTTATTGTACTCTTTCAGGTTACGACACATTGCTTTTTTAAGCAACTCATAACGCTCATCCATTTCAGCACAAAGAGAGTTAACAGTTTGAACCACTTTTGATGTATCAGTAATAATAGCTTCATCCGTATCCGGAAGCTTAGCTAAATAATGGCGTTCAATTTTATTAAACAGCGTTAATTCTACTTTCTTTGGATCAACTAAAACAAACTTCAACTCTGAAGGATGCTTTTTATAAAGCAAACTGGCCAGAATACAATTTAATCCAACCGACTTACCCTGCCCTGTTGCTCCGGCCATTAATAAGTGAGGCATCTTTGCTAAATCGACTACAAATGTTTCGTTCTGAATTGTTTTACCAAAAGCAACTGGTAAATCCATATCACTTTTTGCAAATTTCTCAGAAGCAATAACCGTTTTCATATCCACAATATCCGGATCGCTATTCGGAACCTCTATACCAACAGTACCCTTACCTGGCATCGGTGCAATAATACGGATACCTAAGGCAGCTAAACTTAACGCAATGTCATCTTCCAAGTTCTTGATCTTAGAAATTCTAACACCTGGAGCCGGAACAATCTCATATAATGTAATTGTTGGTCCAATCGTAGCTTTAATTTCACTAATCTCGATCTTGTAATTCTGAAGTGTATCTACAATCTTATTCTTATTGTCTTCTAACTCTTGAGGATCAACCTGTTTTTTATTACCACCTCTTTGCACCAATAAATCTATCGGTGGAAATTTAAAACCCGATAAATCTAAATGAGGGTCATACTCCCCAAACTCAGCAACCTTTTCATCAACTTGAATATCACTAACCAACTCTTCTTCTTCCGTCTCTTCAATGGTTAATGATAAGGAATCGCCAGTATCCTCTTCTTTTTCTTCCTTAACAGTACTTACTATTGGATCAAAAGTAACTGTAGACTCATTTGCTTCTGTTTCTTCTTCAATCTGATCTTCAATTACTTCAGGACTAAGCTTTAACTCTATTGGCTCTTCTTGCTCTTCTGCTTCAATTGTTTCTTCTACCTCTGTTTGAGAAACAGATTCAACTGTCATTGAAACAGGTTCAGCTTGTTCTTCCTTATTGTCATAGTCAAATGGAGTAGGCTGAATATAATCACTAACCTCCTTCATTTCGTTCACTGGTTCAACAGCCTCTTCTGTCACATCATCCTCTTCTACTTTAGAAAAAATAGAAGCGACCATTTTATCCACTTTAAGATTAAAATGAACGATAGCTATTAATAGCAAGGAAATGAATAACAAAAAGATTAATCCTGTCTGACCAATAACAGTCATCAAATATTTATTAATTGAATAACCAAAGGCTCCACCTAAATCGCCTTTATAATCAACCCCAGAAGAAAACAAAGAGAAAAAGCATGTTCCCCATAGCACAAATACTAAAGAAACCTTCAACCATTTTCTTAATCCTACTTTATTCCAATTAAAAGCATATCTAGCTCCTATCAAGGCAGTCCAGATAAATATTAGAAAAGAAACAAGTCCGAAACGAGCATATAAAAAGTAATGCGAAATAAACGCACCAAACTTACCTAACCAATTGTGTCCTTCATATGAAGGATCAAAAATGTATTTAAAGGCACTTCCAGAACGGAATATTTCAGACTGATCCACAGCCCATGACTTTGAACCTCCTAGCCAATTGAAATAGAATGAAATAAACGACAATAAAGTAGAAGCACTAAAAAACAGAATAGCCAAGCCAGTAGCTTGTCTGTTTTTATCATTCTCCCAAAAGACATTTACACGGTTCTTTAAGTCTGATACAAAGCTTAAACGATCAAGCAACTTAACTTTCTCCTTCTTTACCTTTGACTTTTTCTTCGCCTTAGCCTTCTTCTCCTCCTTTATCGTGTTTTTTAATGTGTTCTTAGCCATGTAATTAAAACTTTCTTCAGCCACAGATAGTGTGCGACGAAGGAAAGGTTAAAAATAAAATAGACAGAAGCGTAAAACTTCTGTCTATCTATAAAAATACCTACAAGGCTTTGTTAACAACGTTGATTACTTATTCAATTCATCAAACTGATATGCCGTTGTGCTCTTCAATTCACTCATCACGAAACTACTTTGGATCTGAGAAATGTTATCCAACTTAGAGAAATTGTTTACAATAAACTTTTGATAGCTCTCCATATCCTCAACAACAATCTTTGCAATAAAGTCTGTTTGTCCAGCAATATGATAACACTCCATCACTTCACTAAATTTATTTACTTGATCCATAAAGACCTTAATCTTATCATTGGTATGCTGTTTAAGTGAAACAGAGATAAAAGAGGTTAATTTTCTATTAATCTTTTTAGGATCTACTAAAGCAACATATCCTTTGATATAGCCATTTCGCTCTAATTTCTTTACCCTTTCAAAGATTGGAGTAGTACTTAATCCTAATTTAGCAGACAATTCCTTATTAGTTATTCTAGCATCCTCTTGCAACAACTCTAATATCTGCTTATCTATTTTATCTAAAACCAACATCTTTTTTCTTTAAAAATAGAAAAATATTCTGTTTGACTAATCATTCCAAACAAAAAAGTCCCGCCATAAGCGAGACTTTTAATATTAACTAGTATTCTATTACATATCCATAAAGAAGTCATTTCCTTTATCATCACAGATAATAAATGCAGGGAAATTCTCAACTTTAATTTTTCGAACTGCTTCCATTCCTAACTCAGCGAAGTCAACAACTTCTACTGACTTAATATTCTTCTCAGCTAAGATTGCAGCCGGACCTCCTATTGAACCAAGATAAAATCCTCCGTGTTCAGCACACGCTTCTCGAACTTGAGCAGAACGGTTCCCTTTTGCAAGCATTACCATCGACCCTTTTTTAGCTTGGAAAGGACCAACATAAGGATCCATTCTCCCAGCTGTAGTTGGTCCGAATGAACCTGAAGGCATTCCTTCCGGAGTCTTTGCAGGACCAGCATAATAAACCGGGTGATTTTTGAAATACTCAGGCATTTCACCGCCAGCATCCAAAATCTCTTGAATCTTCATATGTGCCGCATCTCTAGCAACAATTAATGTTCCTTTTAAATTCAACCTAGTTTTGATTGGGTATTGAGATAACAATTTCAATACCTCCTCCATTGGCTGATCTAAATCAACTTCAACCGGCTTTTCTAAATGAGGTGCTGTTGCTGGTAAAAACCTTGCTGGATTCTCTTCTAATTTCTCTAAGAAGATTCCATCCTTGTTGATTTTACCTTTTATATTTCTATCCGCCGAACAAGATACTCCCATTCCAACCGGACAAGAAGCTGCGTGACGAGGTAAACGGATTACCTTCACATCGTGTGTAAAGTATTTACCTCCAAACTGAGCTCCAATTTGGCTTTCTTGACAGATTTTCTGAACTTTTTCTTCCCACTCCAGATCTCTAAAAGCTTGACCTCCCATGTTACCTTCAGTAGGTAACTCGTCATAATAACCAGCAGAGGCCATTTTAACCGATTTCAAGTTTCCTTCAGCCGAAGTACCTCCTATCACAATTGCTAAGTGATATGGTGGACATGCAGCTGTTCCAAGATCTTTAATCTTCTCTCTTACGAAAGCTTCCAAATTCTCTTCGTTAAGAAGAGCTTTTGTCTTTTGGTATAGATAGGTCTTATTTGCAGATCCACCACCTTTAGCTAAGAACAAAAACTTGTATTCATTTCCTTGTTCTGCATAAAGATCAATTTGAGCTGGTAAATTTGATCCTGTATTTTTCTCTTCAAACATGCTCAATGGCACAATTTGAGAATAACGTAAGTTTCTATTTTGATAGGTGTTGTAAATACCTCTTGAAAGAAACTCAGCATCATTTGCACGAGTAATTACATTCTCTCCCTTTTTAGCCATTACGATAGCTGTTCCAGTATCCTGACATGAAGGTAATTTACCAACAGCAGCTGTTTTAGCATTCTGTAATAAAGTATAAGCAACGAAACGATCATTATCTGTAGCTTCTGGATCATCCAAAATCTTAGCTACTTTTTCCAGGTGAGCGGTTCTCAACATGAAAGACACATCAGCCATCGCATTTTCAGCTAATAACTCTAATGCTTTCGGGTCAACTTTTAAAACCTCTTCTCCATCAACCTCTATAGTTGACACAAAGTCCTTTGATAATAACTTGTATTCCGTTTCATCCTTTTGAAGAGGAAACGGTTTTTGATAGAAAAATTCAGACATCTTTAATTCTGTATTTACTCAAATGATAAAATAGTCTTCGAAATAATAGCTACACACTCATCAATTTGCTCCTTAGTAATAACTAAAGGCGGTGCAAAACGGATGATATCACCATGAGTTGGCTTAGCTAACAAACCATTATCTCTTAACTTCATACAAACATCCCATGCTTCTTTTCCGTTTTTAGGCTTAATTACGATTGCGTTTAACAATCCTTTACCTCTTACAAGCGTGATCATATCTGAGTCAATCTTTCTTAACTCATCTCTTAAGTATTCTCCTAATTCTTCAGCTTTTTCAGCTAATCTTTCTTCTTTAACAACAGTTAAAGCAGCTTCAGCAACAGCACAAGCTAAAGGGTTTCCACCGAATGTAGAACCATGAGATCCAGGAGTAATTACCTCCATAATATGATCATCAGCTAAAACCGCTGATACAGGAATAACTCCTCCAGAAATAGCTTTTCCTAATACAAGGATATCAGCTTTTACATTTTCATGATCAACAGCTAATAACTTTCCTGTTCTCGCAATACCTGTTTGAACTTCATCAGCAACGAATAAAACATTTGCCGCTTTACAAATTTCATATGCTTTTGCTAAGTACCCGTCTTCTGGAACGTAAACTCCAGCTTCACCTTGAATAGGCTCAACCATGAATCCAGCAACGTTAGGGTCTTTAACTGCCTCAGACAAAGCTTCTAAGTTGTTGTATTCAATAGAAACAATCCCTGGCATAAAAGGACCAAAATCTTTTGTTGCTACATCATCATTAGATGCAGATATAATTGTTGAAGTCCTTCCATGAAAGTTGTTTCTACAGAAAATAATTTTTGCTTGATTAGCAGGAATCCCTTTCTTCTGATACCCCCATCTTCTGATGATTTTAATAGCAGTCTCTCCCGCTTCAGCACCAGTGTTCATAGGCAGAACCTTGTCATAACCGAAATATTCAGTTACAAACTTTTCGAACGGACCTAAGGAATCATTATAAAAAGCTCTAGACGTTAAAGTCAATTCCTGAGCTTGATCAGTCAAAGCTTTAATAATTCTTGGGTGACAATGTCCTTGATTAACTGCAGAGTATGAAGACAAGAAATCAAAATATTTATTTCCTTCTACATCCCAAACAAAAACACCTTCTCCTTTTTTTAATACTACTGGAAGCGGATGATAGTTATGAGCTCCATGCTTGTCTTCCAAAGCCATTAATTCTTGAGATGATAAAGTTGCTGTTTGCATATATGTATAGTTTAAAGTGTTCGTATGTAAATATAGTGTGTTTAGTGATTAGTTGTTAGTGTTTAGAGAGTATGGACTACACACTTTCCACATACAATATATAATAATATAACAACAAGTAAACTCCCTAATCCCTTAACACTAACAACTATTTACCAGGGAAGTAAATTGCTTTTGCCATTGCTTCAGGAAAACGGATAGGCTTCATGGTTTCTGCATTAACGCCAACTAAAACAACCTTTGAGGTATTTAGAACCTTACCCTTTTCATTCATTACCTGTTGTCTAAAAACTAATTTGTTAGCTGGTTCTTCAACCAACTCAATTTCAATGGTCAACAATTCATCATAAAAAGCAGGTCTTTTATAATCAATAGAAAAATGAACAACAGGCAACATAATCCCTTCATCTTCCATGACCTTATAAGAGTACCCTCGCTCTCTCAACCACTCCACTCTAGCCACCTCATAATAAGTAGCATAATTACCATAATAAACGAATCCCATCTTATCCGTTTCCGCATAACGAACCCTTATATTAATATGACTAGTGTTTTTATTCATTTTCAATTTTGATTAATTGTTAAAGCCTAAAATTAATCAAACTAAGGTCATTAACTTTAAACATCACAAAAGTCATTAAAAAACAGTATCTTATATAGATTAAATGAAGTTATTAATAAGATTTGTCTCGTTAAAAGACTGATTTACAAATTTTAATTAAATGTTAAGAGAAATGAAGATTTGCACCCGTAAATAATATTTAATATCCTATAGTGAATGAACTTTTTTATTCACTTTTTTATCGAAATATTTGCAAGAGTTCAACAAGGGATTAGGAACACTAGATTTAGAGCTGATTCTAGCCTTTCACGAACTTATTAATAATAGATTGTTAAACACTTTTAAATACGTCCAACAATGAGTAAACCACATGAAATAACGTGGGGTAAGTGCCTTGATGTTATTCGTGATAACGTTAGTGTTCAAGCTTTTAAAACTTGGTTCGAGCCAATCAAACCAGTTAAATTAAAAGGAGATACTTTAACTATCCAAGTTCCTAGTCAATTCTTCTACGAATGGTTAGAAGAAAACTATGTTGTTTTATTAAAGAAAACAATAAAGAAAGAGTTAGGACTTGATGGTAAATTGGACTATAGCGTTATCTTGGATAATTCAATCCCTTCTAAACCAGGGACGGCAAAGATTCCTACAACAAATAGAAAGTCAATCAAAAATGCTCCTTCTACCCTTCCAATTGAGGTTGGTGAGAAGTCAATTCGTAATCCGTTTATTATTCCCGGATTAAGAAAAGTAACGGTTGAATCTCAGTTAAACCCGAATTACTCGTTCAAAAACTTTGTTGAGGGTGATTGTAATCGTTTAGCTAGATCTGCTGGATTTGCTGTTTCTAACAAACCAGGAGGAACTTCTTTCAACCCTTTATTAATTTATGGAGGAGTTGGATTAGGTAAAACACATTTATCGCATGCAATTGGGATTGACATTAAAAAGAACTACCCTAACAAGACCGTTCTTTATGTTTCTTCAGAGAAATTTACACACCAATTTATTGATTCAGTGAGAAATAATAGTCAGCAAGACTTTATTCACTTTTATCAGATGATTGATGTATTAATTATCGATGACGTTCAATTCTTTGCAGGAAAAGAAAAGACTCAAGATGTATTCTTCCACATCTTTAATCATTTACATCAAAATGGGAAGCAATTAATCTTAACAGCTGATAAACCACCTGTAGAATTACAAGGTTTAGAACAAAGATTATTGTCTCGTTTCAAATGGGGATTATCTGCAGATTTGCAGTCTCCTGATTTAGAAACAAGGATTGCTATCCTTGAGCAAAAGATGTACAATGACGGTATTGAGTTACCAAAAGAAGTTGTTGAGTATTTAGCTTACAGTATTACAACGAATGTTAGAGAATTGGAAGGAGCATTAATCTCTTTAATGGCTCAATCTTCTCTGAACAAGAAATCAATCACGCTTGAATTAGCTAAGCAAATGATTGATAAGTTTGTTAAAAACACTGCTCGTGAAGTTTCTATTGACTACATCCAAAAGGTAGTTAGTGATTATTTCGACTTGAGTATTGAGCAATTAAAGTCTAAAACTAGAAAAAGAGAAGTTGTGCAAGCAAGACAAATTGCAATGTACTTCTCTAAGCAAATGACTAAGTCAAGTTTAGCAACGATTGGAATGCATTGTGGTGGTAAAGATCACGCAACTGTATTACACGCTTGTAGAACGGTTAACAACTTAGTTGATACGGATAAGCGATTCAAAGCTTACGTTGAAGAAATTGAAAAGAAAATCAATTTGAATAACTAATATAAAAAGGCTGTCGTTAGACAGCCTTTTTTTTTCAGTTATCAGGGTATAGTGTTTAGGGATTAGATTTTAATCGCTAAAAACACATCCTTGTTTACAAGCAATCAAATCTCATTCACCCATAGAACTAACTCCTAACTCCTAACCACTAACCACTAAGCACTAACCACCTGAAAGAAATGAAAGTACTAATGGTATGTCTAGGTAATATTTGTAGATCTCCTTTAGCTGAAGGTGTACTAAGTGATAAAATCAAAAAGGCAGGACTTAATTGGCAAGTTGATTCGGCAGGAACTTCAAATTATCATATCGATGAAGAACCAGATCCTAGATCTCAAGAAAATGCTTTACAGCATGATATTAATATCAGCCACTTACGTGGACGTCAATTTGTAAAGGAAGACTTTCAATTTTTTGATAAAATCTATGTAATGGACGATAGTAATTACCAGAATGTTGTTAAACTTGCTTCAAACCAAGAAGACACTGATAAAGTTGACTTACTGCTTAATCAAGCAAATCCTGGATCCAATCATAATGTTCCTGATCCGTATTTTGGTGGTTCTGGTGGATTTGAAAATGTATTTCAACTAATTGACAAAGCATGTGATGCTATAATCAAACAATACTCATGAACATAGGTAAACTATATTTAGTCCCAATAACGATTACAGACAACAGTATAAGCTCCTCTATACCGCAAAATGTATTAGACATTACAAAAGAGCTTAAATACTTCATTAGTGAAAGAGCTAAGACCACTAGAGCTTATCTAAAGGAAGCTCAAAGCAATCACGCTCTTCAAGACATAACTGTTCACGAACTAAACAAGCACAAGGCTCAAGAAGGAATCGAAGAATTTCTACAAGATGCATTTCAAGGAAATGATATCGGACTAATGAGTGAAGCTGGTTGTCCTGCTGTAGCAGACCCAGGATCATTAGTTGTAGAGACTGCACATCAAATAGGAATTGAGGTTGTTCCTTTAGTTGGACCATCTTCCATCCTACTTTCATTAATGGGAAGCGGATTTAACGGACAATCTTTTAAATTTAATGGATACATTCCTTTTAAAGACAAAGGAGAGTTTAACGGCATCTTAAAGAAAATGGAAGCTGAAGCTAATAAAGGTTGCACTCAAATTTTTATAGAAACTCCTTATCGAAATCAAAGTACGTTTGAAGTCCTTTTGAAGAAACTTAACCCGAATACATCCATATCTATTTCTGTAGATCTTTTAGGAAAAGAACAAAGTATTCAAACTTATACCGTTGGTGAATGGAAAAAAGTAGGTTTTAAAATCCCGAAAATTCCGGCAATATTTTTGATTGGTAAACAGTCAGACCAAAAAAGGTCTTTTGATATTAATTACTAGAATAGTATTTTCAGAAAAAATCAGTTTCATGAGAAGTCTTTTATTAACCCTTTCTATATCAATCCCTTTCATTTCTTTCGCTCAAGAAAATAAGCTTGAACAGTATAATGAAAATGGATTAAGCTTTAATTACCCAGCTGAATGGATTAAAGAGAAACAAAAGAATGGTGATTTATTCTTCTATCCTTTATACGACTTTAGTGCTGACAAACCTTTTAGTGTAGCTATTTCTAAGATCAAAGAAATCCAAACAGAAGAGACTTCAACAACTGCTTATTTAACTTTAACACTGACAAGTTTAAAGCGTTTTCAACATGCCAAAGTAGTTAAAAACGAAGCGAAGAAAATCAATGATATCAAGGCTTTTATCTATGAATATGAAATCAAAAAAGACGAAACTCACGATTATGGTAAAATGATCATTCTTAGAAAAGGATCAACTGCATACCAAATCACAATGAGAGGAACTTTCAGATCTTACATGGATTACCAAATGTTCGCTGAAAGTATTATCCAGTCTTTTAAGTTTTAGAACTTATCATTCATATAAGCCATACACAAGTCTATCGTTGCTTCAATTCCTTTCTTATGAGTACGTTCTACTCCATGCGAAGCAGCAACTCCAGGGCCAATTAAACCAACTTTAAACTGAGTTCCAGCTCGCAATGCAGCCGAGCCGTCAGATCCATAATATGGGTAAACATCCAACTGATGTGCTATATCATTAGCTTCAGCCAACTCTGTAAGCTTCTTTCTCATTTCGAAATCGTAAGGACCTGTTGAATCCTTCACACAAATACTACATTTGGTTTCTAAGCCTTCACAATCATCTCCTACAACTCCCATATCAATAACCAACAACTCTTCAATTGTATCGGAATAACCTGTAGAAGCTCCATGACCAACTTCTTCATAATTTGAAAAGAATAATTCAACCGGAAAAGATTTACCTGATTCCTTTACTAATCTTGCCAATTCCATTAAAACAAAACAACCTGCTTTATTATCCATGAACCTAGATTTAATAAATCCATTTTCATATTCTCTATAACGAGGTTCAAAACAGATAAAATCACCAATTCTTATACCTAAATCTTCTACTTCCTTTTTAGTCGATACTTCCTCATCTATTCGAACATGCATGTTTGCATAATTTCTTGATTTCGTTTCTCTGTCTTTATTAGCATGAGACGATGGATTATTTAACAGTAAAGTTCCTGTTAACTTCTCTCCGTTCATCTTTACTATATCCACATACTCTCCTTCTGCCGAACTTAATGACAACCCACCTAAAGAGGAAAAAGTCAATGTTCCATCCGATTTAATTCCAGACACTATAGCCCCTAACGTATCAACATGAGCAGCGATACTTAAAACTGGTTTATCAGACAATAGAACTTTTAATGCACCTTTAGTATTAACCTTTGTTTTAAATCCTAAGCCATCAAAATAAGCTTTCAAATACTTAATAGATTCCTCTGTATAACCACTTGGTGAATGAATGTTTATCAATTCTTCTAGTAACGTATAATTCATCATGATTAAAATCTTCCTTTAATTGAAATAATAAAATTCCTTCCAGCTCCAGAAATATCGGAAGTAAAAGGCATGTAATGTTGGTCTGTTATATTGTTGATATTAAACTGAATGCGCATACTTTCCCATAAATGATACGACAGTCCTAAGTTTAATAAAACATATGAATTATAATCTTGTCCTTCATTCAACATATCTGCTTGTTCTTTCTCAGATAGTCGCTCATATTTTTTAAGTCCATTATATGAAAGAGACGACCAAAACTTAAACTTATGATTTTCAAACAATAAGCCCGTTCTTCCAAAATAAGGTGAGATATGACTTAAACTTGGTGAAGATAAACTAATTGAAGTTGTCATTTCACGACCTACCTGAAGGTTATGATTGGAAAAAACCGACCATTCCTTATTAAATTCCTTTTTCAACTGAATAGAAAGTCCAGAAATCCATCCTTTATCCAAATTAACATTTGCTCGCACCTTATGGTTTTCCCCTTCAATAAAAAGAGAATCCGCTCCGTTTAGTTGAAAATCCCTTTCTGCTATAATTCGATCGATTAAAGAAAAGTAAGAAGTCAATTCCAGAGAAGCCTTATTCCACTTTCGTTTCAGGTTGAAATCAAGATTGTATGAATACTCTGATTTCAAATCTACATTTGGCACAACAACATTCCCTCTTTTGACAAACACTTTTCCAAAGTCATCTACATTTGGAGCTTTAAATCCAGAAGAAATCAAAACTCCATAATTCCATTTAGCCACAACTCTTTTCCAAGACAAGTTAAAAGTTGGTGAATACGCTAATAAATCAAAGACAAATTCTTCTAAATTCATGATGTTATCCTCCCCGAAATCTACTTGCATAAATTGAGAGTTCAACCTAAGTCCAGCACTTAGAATATGATTCTTCTTCAGTTCTTTTTTCCAAGAAGTAAATAATCCTCCGTTCATCAACACACTCCCATCAACAGGATACCTAGTTACTAACTCTTCTCTTTGACCATATATGATCGATTCAGAATAAGCCGATGACGATACATTATTGAATTGAAAATCATAACCCAACTGAAACTGACCTAGCTTTAAAGAATCCAAAATATACTTTCCTGACAAACTATAAACTTTGACATTCTCTGACGTTACATTTAGAAATTCACTTTGATAAAGTCTGGCGTTTCGACTTTCCATCACATCTTGGTAGGCCAATATGTGTTGACTATTTACTTTACCGTTTGTGTTAATCGTTAACGAAGCCAACTTCCTTTCTTGCGGACCATAATACCAATCACTGTATCTTGGAATACCTTCAGTAAAAGCATACAATCTATCCAGTCTATTTATGTTTGAGGAACTTGAAAACTGAACGTTTAAAATCGTTTCTAGCTTATCACTCCATTTAAAGTATTGTTTGTGAAGAATATCATTCTGCGTATATCCACCCAATACCAACACATTTAGATCAGGATTAAGAGCAAAAGAATCAATTCCATTCAACTGAGTTGGATAGTAATTGACCAATCCAAGATCACTTGAACTCCCCCATCGATTCTTCCCAATTTGAAGGTCGTTAACTCGTTTAGAACTTACATTCGTAAAAAACTTATATCGCTTTGAAGAATAAGTTAAACCTGCATTTACATTTCGAGCATCATCTACACTTGAATAAGACACATTGTAATCAGCTTGCCAGAAAGAACTGTCTGTTAAAGAGTAAGGAATATTCTTTGTGTAAAAATTCATAACTCCCCCAAGAGCATCACTCCCATAAATGGATGAAGAAGGACCATAAACAACCTCTACTCTTTCTAAAGCATTTGGATCAATAGTCATTACATTTTGCAGGTGATTAGATCGATATATCGCATTATTCATTCTCACACCGTCAATCATAATCAAAACTCTGTTAGCTTCAAACCCTCTAATGATAGGACTCCCACCACCTTGTTGAGATTTCTGAACGGCTACATTTCCATTAGACTGCAGTAAATCTGCTGTATTCGAAGAAAGGTTCTGTTCTATTTTTTCTTCGTTAAGCAAATCAATTTGAAAACTTTCTTTCTCCTGTTCTTCACCTAAGAAATTGATCGAATAATTCACTTCACTCAACGCAATAAACGTAGGTTCTAAATAGAAAATGCGCTGCGATATTTTAGAACATGAACTATTAAAGGTGAAGCTTTTAAAATGGCCTACAGTAAGCGAATCCCCTTTTTCAAAACAAACCCCATTGATAATTCCCAAAGAATCTGAAACAGAAACTATTTTACCTTTTTTAAATAAAAGCACATTGGAAATCCCTTGTCCTGATGAAACATCTTTCACCTGTATTTGCTGAGAGAACACAATCCCTTGCAACAAAACAAACAGAAAAAGAAAAGCATATTTAATCATTCAACACCGTGCTTAATACATCTAAAGACAAAACTTTCATGTGTCCATCAATATGAAAGTCTAGAAACTCTAAGTAGTTCTTAATTAAAGATCTTCTTTGATTATTACCCATCTTTTCTTTCAATTGATCAGAGGGCTTTAACGGCAACAAACATGCCAACTTAGAACTATCTTCTTTTTCCATTCCATAAGAACTGTGCTTCCTCATTTCGAACTTCCCTTCTCTAATATTGAAGTATCCGTCACCGTTCTCAGGATAAATCCCTAAATACTGACTTAACTTCAGCAGAAAAACGATTGGCATATTTGCATAATCTACGTCTTCATTATCCAGTATATCCAAATAGTTCAATACAGTATCGTATAAACCATTGGAAACATGCCCCTGCTTAATGTAAACCATTAAACATTCTAGCATGAATGTAAGAACCGTTGATTTATAAAAATCACTTTGTAGTGTTTGCCAAGGCCTAATGATATTAGCCTCCTTTGCTTTCAACAAAGTAGATTTTGGACTCTTTACTACTTCAATTTCGATATGATTTCCAGGGTAATAAACAGCTGCTTGTGGACTCCTTTTCTTTCCAAATCCGGAAGCATAAAGCGTAATTATTTGATCGCTATCAGATAATACATAAACGATTCTTGTACTGTCTTTATGTGGAACAGAATGAATGACAATGGCTTTTACAACTTCGATCATTTAACCACTAAAATTTTAGTCGCTAAAGTTTGTTCACCATTTTCATCTGAACAAAACACCAAATAGACACCTGAACTTACTTCACTACCATCAATTCTTTTACCATCCCAAACCGCTTGTCCACCTTCGGCTCTAGTTTCAGAGACTAAATCTCCAGAGATATCTGTGATTTTCACGATTGCATTAGTCACTAAACCGGTAATTCCAATATTCCCTGTGTAACCAGGTCTTACTGGATTAGGAAAAGCATATGCCTCACCGAAAACATTTTCTCCTTCAGTTGCAACACCTCTGTATGAAATAATACCCTCTTCCGTTCCAATAAATACCTCGCCTGTCTTTTCTTGAACAACAATACTTTGTATCGTATTCGATAATAAAGGTGAATTATCTGTTGTGAAATGATGTATTTCTTCTTGGCCATTTTCTGAAAACAAATAGACTCCATCACTCTCAGTTGCAAACCACTTTTGATTAGCTCCATCAATAACCATATCTGTAATGACACTCGCTTCTAAAAGGTTTTGAAAATACTCCCCTTGCTGAATGATAATCTGCTGAGAATCCCATTCACTTCCACTTTCAAATATTAAACTTGGACTATAAAAGACACTCAAACCTTCATCTGTTCCTACCCAAATTTCTCCGTCTTTATCCTCTTTAACAACATTTACATGCTTATTAGGTATTGCTCCAGCTCCTGCACTTGTCGTAATTTTTTTCACTTCATCATCTGAATCATCGTCAATAGTCCCTTTGTGATCATACACTACAATATTACCATCTTCAAGAGCTATCCAAACTTGATTATAACGATCACTCACCATTATGTTTCTTACTTCAGAAGTAATACTTGCTGCATTCCCTAAATTGAAACTATACCACTCTTCACCATCCTTCATTTTCAAAACATCATCAGCAATAGAATTACCAATCCATACTCGTTGCTCAGCATCAATTGCAATAGCTCCTATTCTTAAAAAGTAAAACCCATCTACAATAGAGCTTTCCAATGTTGAGTTAGTCTCATTATATACATTAACAACATTACCATTATTTGTTTCAACCAAACCACCTCCCCAACCAGCAAAGTAAACTTGATTGGTATTAGATGGATTAATGGCTACATCTACCATATCATATAATTCAACTTCTACAGCGTCTTGCTCGTTAAACACAAAGCTTGACCAAGAATTAGAAAGAAAGGATTGACAACTATTCGTATTCCATATATTCCCTCCTGAACTTTCTTTACCTCCTCCTGCAGACCATAATGCATCACCTTTAGCGTCAAAAGCATAAGCAAATTCGTATTCTACACTATTCGGACTCAATACTTCATTATTCCAAGGATCCTTTGAATGAACTAAACCGTATTTACGATCAGCAATCCAGTATTCAGAATCATTACTTCCTTTAATGATCATGTTTGGCTGAGGAGACTCTTCTCCGTAAGTATAAATGGATGACTGAAGCGTTAAGTCTTCCGCAAACATATATGCTTTATAATTTCCAGCAAACATTAACTCATCATCACTTGTATGCAATTGATAAAAATCATCCGCTTCATTAATTGGAAACAAAGACCAATCCGAATTATTCAGTATCCATAAGCTATCATTGGCAAATCCTTCTACAAAATGATTGACAAGTAATTGACCTTGAAAACTAGCCAATGCACTCACATGTTTGTTTTCAAACTGAGTGTTAACGGTCCAATTATTAAAATCTGCTAGGTTATTACTGGACATACCAGCCTGATACAAACCTGTTTCTGTAGCTGCATATAATGTATCATTATGCACAGTAGTTTCAAGAATATTTATGAAAGAAGCATTTTCTCCTATGTAATAGGTCTCCTTAATTTCTTTCCTAATTAAATCAAGAACAACAATACCAAAACCACAAGCCAAGTATGCTTTATCATTGTATATATTAACATGGTTTATAATCTTATCTCCTGCAATTGGATAACGTTTAATATCTGAAATATTGATAATCTGAGACTCAGAAAACAAATCTAGATTTCCTGATTTGTAAGCGATAACTAGCTGTGATCTGTCTTCATCATATTTAATAGCATTCACACCATTATCTGAAAGACCATTTACTTTAGACCATTCTTTAAGCTCAAAGCTTTCTTTATCGTATGCTAGCATTGAATACGACGTAGACATAAAGACCTGACTTGGAGTCTCTGCTACTTGCTTCCCTTTATGAACAGGAACATGTAAACGCCATTCTCCAATACCAACTTGAGCATTAATTGAAAAACAAAGTAAAACGAAAAAGACTATTCTATACATGTGAGACTAGATAAACTAGCTTGTTAACTAATAAGAATACAAGATATTGTATAAATCAAGATCTACGAATATTCAGGGCAAAAAAAAACCGTCTTAAATAAGACGGTTTTTAAATATTTGAAATGGATGGATTAAGCTAATACACCTAACACCTCTGCCATCTTCTTTCCAATCTCAGCTGGAGAGTCAACAACATTAATTCCACATTCTCTCATAATTGCTTTTTTAGCTTCAGCAGTATCTTCAGCACCACCTACAATAGCTCCAGCATGTCCCATTGTTCTTCCTGCAGGAGCAGTTTCACCAGCGATAAAACCAACAACTGGTTTTTTGTTCCCTGATTCCTTGATCCATTTAGCAGCATCAGCTTCTAAGTTTCCACCAATCTCACCAATCATAACAACACCTTCAGTTTCAGGATCGTTCATGAACAATTCAACAGCTTCTTTAGTAGTAGTTCCAATAATTGGATCTCCACCAATACCGATTGCAGTAGTAACACCTAAACCAGCCTTAGCAATTTGATCAGCAGCTTCATAAGTTAAAGTTCCAGACTTAGAAACAATACCTACTTTACCTTTTTTGAATACAAATCCAGGCATAATTCCAATCTTAGCAGCATCAGCAGTGATGATACCAGGACAGTTAGGACCAACTAAAGTAACATCTTTAGTATCGATGTAAGCTTTAACCTTTACCATGTCGTTAACTGGAATACCTTCAGTAATACAAACTATTACCTTGATACCTGCCTCAGCAGCTTCCATAATTGCGTCAGCAGCAAAAGCTGGTGGTACAAATATAATTGACACGTTAGCATCAGCTTTTTCAACAGCTTCTGCAACAGTGTTAAATACTGGCTTGTCTAAGTGAGTTTGACCACCTTTTCCTGGAGTTACACCTCCAACAACGTTAGTACCATACTCAATCATTTGTTCAGCATGGAAAGTACCTTCACTTCCTGTGAACCCCTGAACAATTACTTTAGAATCTTTATTTACTAATACAGACATCTTCTTTATTTAATAGATATACTTCAAAAATAAGTTTTTAAGCTATCACGACAAAGATTTTTTATTTACCTACTTCCTGAATAGCCCTATCCCTCTTTAAGTCAGTTACTTTAATTTAAAGTATGATTAACGAATCGGGTTTAACATGCTTTTTTCGTAATAATTCAATAAATTTGCACCTCGATTTTTAATATAGATTTAAAATCTATTTTTGTTTAAGCTAAGGAAAGTTTATGATTGGTAGTGCAAAGTCTTCGGTATTTAGATTTATCTCACTTAATATGTGGGGTGTCCTTCCTGGGGTTACTCAGCGCGGTATATCAAGGGTTTATGCAAACGTCTACAATAAAAAGTGGAGTCGTCATATTATAAAACCATATTGCAAGAATCACTATAACGATCCTGAATACCTTAAGCTTTTCAAACCAGCCAGTGGAGCTGACTCTTACCAAACTTTTCAAGATTTCTTTACTAGAGAATACATTACTCTTCCTAAAATTGAAAGTGAATTCATATGGCCTTGTGAAGGTTTATTATGTGATTACGGAAAAGTTGGAGAATTAAGAGAAATTAAAATCAAAGGCCAGAAAAAGCATTTAAGAACAGTTTTTGGTGATAAAGGTCATGAAATTCCAAACGAATATTATTATTCGAACATCTTTTTACATAATAACAACTATCATAGAATTCATACTCCTATTGATGCAACTATTTCAAGAATTGAGCACATAGAAGGTGAGTTAGTACTTCTTCGTCCTTGGGCATACAAAGACCCTAGTCTTCCTGCTTTAAGAAACGAAAGAGTTAATGTAGATATCGTTGACAAACAAGGTAGAACTTGGTATTTGTCTATTGTTGGAGGTCCTGCTGTAGCTAGTATAGTTATGGCTAAAGGAATGAAAGTTGGAACAAAAATCAACATCGGTCAAGAAATTGCAACCTTCCTATTAGGTTCCACTTTCTGCATGGCTTCTCCTGAACCAATGAGATACAGCAAAGTTAGTGATCAGGTTTTCTTAGGTGACAAGTATTAATCTCGCATTTTGGAAGCAATAATACTTCTTGAGTTTCTTCTTATCGGAAGCGTTTGTGGTATTTTCTCTTCAACACCTCCAGGACCAATTAATTTACTTATAGCTGACACTGTTCTTGGTGGTCAGAAAATCAAACTCAAATCATTTCTCTCCGGAATCATAATTGCTGATGCTTTATTTGCTCTACTTGCTTTTTGGGGATACAGTGCTTTTCTAGAAGGAACAGACTTTAGCTTTTATCTTTCTTTGTTTGGAGGATTTGTATTAATAATTCTAGGTGTCTTTGGTATTTATTCAACTCTATCTACCAAACCTATTAGAGAAAAAACACAATTTGGTAAATCTACATTCTTTGTAAAAGGACTCTTATTAATGATTGCTAACCCTGGTTTTCTTGCCTTTTGGGTTATTGTAGCCAATCAAATCGGATCCTTTTCTTGGCACCCAATTACAAACTTAAGAACCATACCACTTGTTATCGGAGTTGCTTTAGGAGATTTAATATGGTTTATATTATTCATACGTCTTCTAAGGTTCGGAAAAGGAAAAATGAATCACCTATTTATTCCGAAACTTCGATTATTCATTTCATCACTACTTATACTTATAGGTCTGTATGCACTATATAAATGCATGTAGTTTCATGTATTATTATAGATTTGTAAAAAACTGATATTATGTCAACAGCTAAACAATCAAACTATAAAAGGATTACAACTAATTCTTTGCTAGAAATGAAAATGAACGGCGAAAAGATTTCTATGCTTACTGCATATGATTTCTCAATGGCTCGAATTTTAGATGAAGCTGGAGTCGATGTCTTATTAGTTGGTGACTCCGCCTCTAATGTTATGGCAGGACACGAAACCACTGTTCCTATTACGCTTGACAACATGATTTACCATGGATCTTCTGTAGTAAGAGCTGTAAAAAGAGCTTTAGTAATAGTTGATTTACCTTTTGGATCTTATCAAGGAAATTCTAAAATGGCTTTAGAATCAGCGGTTAGAATCATGAAAGAAGCGGAAGCACACGCCGTTAAACTGGAAGGTGGTTCGGAAGTAGCTGATTCCGTAAAAAGAATACTTTCTGCTGGAATCCCAGTAATGGGACATTTAGGGTTAACTCCTCAGTCGATCTATAAATTCGGAACATATACAGTAAGAGCAAAAGAGGAAGCAGAAGCTGAAAAGCTTATCGAAGATGCAAAGCAGCTAGAAGAATTAGGTGTGTTTGCTATTGTTTTAGAAAAAGTACCTGCTGATTTAGCAACACGAGTTGCCAAAGAAGTGCAAATCCCTATAATTGGAATTGGTGCTGGTAATGGCGTTGATGGTCAAGTATTGGTTTCTCACGATATGTTAGGTATCACTGCTGATTTCTCACCTCGATTCTTAAGAAGATATTTGAATCTTTTTGAAGAAATGAAAAAAGCTACAGAAAGCTACATCAAAGATGTGAAGTCTTCTGACTTTCCTAATAACGACGAGCAATACTAATGAGCAGATTAGAGGTTCTTTACGAAGACAATCATATCATTGCCATCAATAAGAAATCTGGTGACCTTAGCCAAGGTGACAAAACCGGAGACAACCCTCTATCTGATCAAGTAAAAGCATACATCAAACAGAAGTACAATAAACCAGGTGATGTCTTCCTTGGAGTTGTTCATCGATTAGACCGACCTGTTACAGGCGTAATACTTTTCGCTAGAACAAGTAAAGCATTAACCCGATTAAACGAAGCTTTCCGAAAAAAGGAAATGCAAAAAACATATTGGGCGATTAGTCGCTCTACTCCTATTCCTGCAGAGAAAAAAGTAACTCATTATTTACTTAAGAATCCTAGTAAAAATAAAACCACTGCTTTTTCATATCCTAAAGAGGGAGCCAAAGAATCTACCTTGATATACAAAACACTGGAGTGTAAAAATGAAGAAACTTTAATTGAGGTTTCACCATTAACCGGCAGACCACATCAAATTAGAGTTCAACTCAGTCAGCAAAAAGCAGTGATTAAAGGTGATATTAAATACGGAGACGATTTAGCCAACCCTGATCAATCCATATGCTTACATGCTCGTTCCATTCAATTCACACATCCTGTGAAAAAAGAAGAAATGACGATTCAAGCTCCACTTCCAAGACAGAATTGGAAGAATTTCAGTTAACAATTGTCAACTAATATTCTGATAATTTAATCATTTAGCCTTTGAATATTAAGTATCTTTGCATTCTAATTGTTATAGTGAATAACAACAATAGAAAATAGAGCTAAATGAAAAACAAAACGATTAGATTCTCTAGAAAGCTAAATGCTGATTTTGCTAAAGAGCTTAGAAGTAACGTTAACTCGTATTTTAAAGACAATAATATCTCTATACATGCAAACTTTGGAATGAAGTTTAAGACTGTTTTCATGCTTGCATTATACTTGACTCCTTTCGGATTTATTTTATCAGGAACTGTTGAGAATACTTGGGTATTTTTAGGATTATGGCTTGTAATGGCTTTCGGAATGTCAGGAATTGGTCTTTCTATTATGCATGATGCCAATCACGGATCTTACTCTAGTAACCCAAAAGTGAACAAGGTACTCGGACATTTAGTAAACTTAGTTGGAGGAAATGCTATCAATTGGCAGTTACAGCATAATGTTTTACACCATAGTTTCACAAATATCGAAGGTTATGATGAAGATCTAGACTCATTGCCAATACTAAGATTCTCTCCGAACAAGAAACAACTGAAAATCCAAAGATTTCAATTTATCTACGCTTGGTTTTTTTATGCTTTACTTACACTTTCATGGGCAACCATTAAAGAGTTTTTCCAAATCAAAAGATTCCATTCTTATGGATTAACAAAATCAGATGAACAGTATAAGAAAATTATGATCGGATTGGTTTTCTGGAAATTATTCTACTTTGGATATTTACTAGCCTTGCCAATTCTTCTAGTTCCTGAAAAAACTGGACTTATAGTTGCAGGATTCTTTTTAATGCACTTTGTTGCTGGAGTTATTTTAAGCTCAATATTTCAATCAGCACACGTAATGCCTGAATGTGAATTTTCTGTGCCAGATGAAAACAACACTGTGGACAGAAACTCAATGGTTCACCAATTAATGACTACTTGTAACTTTGCTCAAAAGAATAAAGCATTAACATGGTTTGTAGGAGGATTGAACTATCAAGTAGAGCATCACCTCTTCCCAAACATTTGTCACGTGCATTATCCTAAAATCGCAGAGATTGTGAAGGAAACTACGGAGAAGTACAACATTCCATATTACAGTCACAAAACATTCGCAGCTGCGGTTAGGCAACATGGTAAGATGCTTTATGACCTAGGTCGATAATGTTAATATTTTAAACATGAACTTTAGTTATTGGGAAAATCAAGAGCTAATTGGAAAAGTAGATTTAGCTGTTATTGGTAGTGGTATTACAGGATTGTCAACTGCCATTCATTTCAAAAGAGCTAATCCGAAAGCTAATGTTATCATTCTTGAAAGAGGAATGTTCCCATGGGGAGCAAGTACAAAAAATGCAGGATTCGCTTGTTTTGGATCGTTAGGAGAAATAATCTCAGATTTAGAGCATACTCCACTGAAAGAACTAATCGACTTAGTTAAGTTTAGAAATGATGGTCTTAAGACTTTGAAGTCACTCATACCTGCTTCTAAATTTGATCTTCAAGGAATAGGAAGCTTTGAATTATTTACTCCTAATCAGAAAGAAGAATTTGAAGAATGTGTAGATCGTTTGCAAGAATTCAATCAACTATTAAGAGATGAATTTGAAGGAGATGTTTACGCACAGGAGACCAATACATTTGGTTTTGATAATGTACACGGTATAATTAAGAATAATTTTGAAGGACAAATTAACACTGGTCTTTTAATGAAAGAATACCTTCAGCTTGCTAAAAATGAAGGGATTCAAATACTAAATGGTTGCGCGGTTAAAGGCTACCATGACAATGTAAGTTCTGTTTCTATTGAGTTAGAAGGTGGTCCTGTTATGACTGCTAGTCAATTAGCTATTTGTTCAAATGGGTTCGCTAAGGACTTACTAAAGGATGATGTTAAACCAGCAAGGGCACAGGTAATTATAACTAAACCTATTGAAGACCTTCCTTTTGAAGGAACCTTCCATTACGAGCAAGGATATTATTACTTTAGAAACATTCATAACAGAGTCCTATTAGGAGGTGGTAGAAACCTTGATTTTGAAGGTGAGACTACAACAGAAATGGAGTGTTCCGATTTGATTCTAAATAAATTAACCAGTTTACTGAACGAAGTCATTCTTCCAAATACAAAGTTTGAAATCGATTACAACTGGGCTGGAATCATGGTTGTTGGTGCTCAGAAAAACCCAATCATCAAAGCTTTAAGCGACAATGTATTTTGTGCAGTAAGACTTGGTGGAATGGGCGTAGCAGTTGGTACATCTGTTGGTAAGCAATGTGCTACCATGATGACTAGATAATAAGTCTGGTAATTATTCGTTTTTCCAAGGATTATGAAAATCTTGTTTATTCTTCTGCTTATTCTTGGAACAGTCAAAGGACAATCTTTTGACCAACGACTTATACGAATCCCTTATGCTTTCGACATTGACACCATTGTTAATCATGAAGAAGTCAATAATCTACTAAGAACTTATGGTGTAGACAAAATTGTTTATCACTACTCCTACTATCGTTTAAATCCTGAATTCGACCAAATTAAACTGAATCAAGATCGAAAACAGCACTTACTTAAAAGCTATCCCGTTTTAAAATCCAATATAATCTCTTGGAAAGATTCTGTTAACTATGATTGTAAGAATCCTGAAGAGTGCAAACAGGTATTTCATGGTTATTCTATCTATCTTCAAAACGGTTCAAACCTTACAAAAAAGGACGAATTAAGTTTTGTTGACAGCATGATGAACTATCTAAGAAAAGTCAATACCAAACGCTTAAAGAAAAAGGAAAAACCAAAATACATGAAATCAGTTTGGGATGACAGAGTTGGTTGGGTACCGGACACAAGTAGCAGTTTCACTATAGAAACAAAAGAATCCATTCAAAGTAAAATCCCAAATCTCATAAACAACACGATATCTAGAAACAACTGGGAGAACAGTATTTATGTAATAGACATTACCGCTAGCATGTCAAAATATTATTGTGATTTTCTAAAAGTGATTAATAACAACTTTATAGATAGCATTCCTATGCGGATAGGTTATTTCAATGACGGAAACGGAAAAGAAAACAAGAACAAAGTTATTGGCTCTACAGGAGGAATTTATTTCTACGAAGGGTTTGATCTTGAAAAAATGAACAAGACCATCAAACAGCATCTATTTGTTTCCAGCAAAGACTCTCAGGAAAACGATGCAGAAGGAATAATTGAAGCTCAAGAAAAATTCAAAGACTTTGATCACATTATTCTTATCTGCGATAACTATTCACCGGTTAGAGACTTCAACCTTTATCGAAACATCAACAAACCAGTCCACATTATATTATGCGGAGCAAACGACGGCAACATCAATAGTCAATACATCGCATTAGCATTCATAACTGGAGGTAGTATTCATAATATAAAAAGAGACATCGACATCTCTCCTAGCATGAGTCCAGGAGAAACTTTCAGAGCTGGAAACATAGAATACCAATTCAACGGAATCGGTCCACAAGCATTTCCTTTGTTTGATCGAAAGAATTAGTATCGGTATTATTTAAGTATTACAGTTTAATATGTCAGCTTTCCCTTTTTGTACCCAGATATAATGTTACAAAATTGCATTTAATCTACACTTAGAAGGAGGTTGATTATTTAAAGCATTGTATGGTCTAATATCATTATACTTTCTCTCCAAGGGTTACAACCTATTTAACATAGTATATTTTTTCACCTTCAATAAGCTTCCTGTGTATTCCAATTTTTTCAAAACTCCTCGACCTAATAATTCTTTTATTTGGAATGTTGTTTAGAACCTCTGCAATTTCATCAATAATAATCCAGGAAAAAGCAAATTCTTTTCCATTTATATTATCAAACCCCTTTTCTTCTATTACAAAGGAAACTTCTTGAATACTTGTCAATGGATACCTTTTAATTCCAACAAAGGAATAAGTGATTATTTCACATGAATTAATAGCCCAAACTCCATTTGTTTTCTTAATCACAAAGTAGGTGAAAGCTATAATTCCAAGTAATATCAATACGTTTAATGTAGAAATAGCTAAAATCCATCCAAAGATTAAAATAAAAGAGTAGTAAGCTATTAAACCTAAAATCACCACTCAGTTTCCGTAAATTTTAAAGTCTTGTAACTCCCCTGTAACCATTCTATTTTACTCTTAGCTCCGTCAGTAATAGGCGCAGTATTTCCAATCCCCAGTTACAAAACTAAAATAACAGTGCATAAAAAAACCAGAAGTTTTAACTTCTGGTTTCTGGTGGCGAGAGGGAGATTTGAACTCCCGACCTCAGGGTTATGAATCCTGCGCTCTAACCAACTGAGCTACCTCGCCGAGTCCTTAATTCGGGGTGGCAAAAATAGATATTAAAATTTATTTCACCAAGCCTAATTTAAAATTATCCTCCAACAACGTGAAGTAATTCTTTTACTTGGCTATCCCAAAGTAATGTTTGCTCTTCTTGCTCTTCTTCATCATCTGCAAAATCCGTAATGGCTAAGACTTTGTCATTAGTCATTGGATCAACTTCTATTTTGAATTCAAAGTACGCTTCTTCATCTTCTACATCTAACCACTTAAATTTGATGTGACTTTTATCTTTTGTTGACAACACCTCTGCTTCTTGCTCAGATCCATCCCAATGGAAAACGAAAATCTTTCCATTCTCTTTTAAATCTACATTATCTGCAAACCATTCAGATAAACCTGAAGGTGTAGAAAGACAATTATATAAAACTGTTTTTGAAGATCTTGTAGGGTATTCTAGTCTAAATTTGATCATTTCTCCTCTTAAATTTCTTGTGAATTATCCTCACCAATTTTGATTGGCGCAATATACTGAATTAGGTCATTCTGCTATTAACAACTTATCAACTAAAAGCTCCATTTAAGCCTTACATTCAAGGATTGAGCTCCTGGAATGCTGCTTCCTAATATGATTTGATCGACTATGGATAAATCAACTGATTCAGATACGGAATAAGCTAATGTTGGCATTAAAAACACTGCATCACCTGTTGGCAGACCTAACAGTATTAAATCAGCACGCCATAGCGCTCCTAAACTTTTACCTGTTTGCAGAAACATGGCATGAGGCAAGGGCAACAAGGCTTTAGCACTAGAATTTATTAATGTAAGATTGGTTCCGTAATTATCTAAATTCAAAAAGGTGGAATTGAAATAATAACCTCCCAATACCATCCAACCGTTTTGCCATGAATAATCAACACTAAAAGCACCCGTAATCGTTAATAAATCATCGTTAAAAGTCTTTCCTTCATTGATTGGGTAAAATGTTGATAACTCCCCTTTCCAACCTATATTATTAATGCTTCCATCCCATCCTCCACCAAGAAAAAAGTCATCTTGTACTTTTCCTGATAATACTTGAAAATCGTACATATTCTTATTCCACCTATACCTTGCTGCAACAGAGTAATTCTCAAAATCTCTTGATGGTGAAATAGCAACGTCTAGCTGATTTAAATCCTTTATATACTTGGTCAGCAACAAAGCATCCGTTCCAGGTCTTTCCTCATAATCAAAGTCTGAAAAGTTATAGGCGTTAAAAACGTCATTAACATTCCATAAAAAATTCATTCCCCAATTGATACGCTGCCTTCCTGCATTTAATTCCCAGGTTTTCCATTCATACTTCAACCACCATCTGTCAATTTGAACGGATAACATTGGATCACCTAAATTATCTTGCCATGCCGCAGAGGTATTTACTAAACCTCCATCGTCTTTCATTGAGGTGATAACTCCTTCAATGCTATTGTTATCTCCATAAAAAATTCTATTTCTAAACTCTACACCTGAGCTTAATGATTTCGACCATTTGATACGAGTGTTGATTCTATTATGAATCAACTGATTAAACATCCAATCTTCATTAAATGAAGAGGCGGTGTTTAGGTATTTAACATAACCATTGTATGAGAATTTATCTTTCCAAAAAGACGTTGAATCTTGAGCAATGGTAAAGAATCCAAGAAGTAGAAATAAACTAACGTACTTCATCTTTCACCACCTTTCCATCTTCAATCGTTATCACTCTTCTTGCTCTATCAATTACTCTTTGATCATGCGTTGAAAACAAAAAGGTGATTCCTTCTTCTTTATTCAAACCTTCCATGATATCTAACAATTGGTTGGTAGATGTTGAATCCAAGTTAGCAGTTGGTTCATCAGCTAAAACAAACGCTGGTTTTGATGCTAAAGCTCTAGCCACAGCAACCCTTTGCTGTTGACCTCCTGAAAGTTGTGACGGACGATTGTTTTCTTTCCCATCTAAACCTACGGCACGAATCAACTCCATTACTCTATCGTTTCTCTCTTTGTTCGATTTCCCTTGTAATAACATGACAAATTCGATGTTCTCTTTGGCCGTTAAAACAGGAATTAGATTGTAAGATTGAAAAACGAAGCCAATGTTTTCTTTTCTAAATTCAATTAACTGCTCTGAACTTAGATCTGTAACATCAATTCCGTTTACTGTCACCTTACCTTTCGTTGGCGTATCTAATCCTCCGATGATGTTTAATAAAGTTGTTTTACCAGAACCTGAAGGACCTACAACAGCTGTAAACTCACCTCTTTCGATGTTTACACTTACCCCATCACATGCATGTACAGGAATGGTATCTGGATTGTATATTTTATAAATATCTTTTGTCTCAATTACACTCATAATTAACTGGTTTTAAGCGCTTCAACTGGATTCTGTTTAATTGCTTTGAAAAATGGAAAAAGTGATGCAATCATGGATATGAAAAAGACCACTATAGAAATACTTATGTAAAACTCTTGCTTCATGATTGGGTAAACGATTGAGTCAAAGCCGAAAGAATTAATTCCTTCTGCAAATTGCTCCAAATTGATTCCCTTGGCTCCAAAGTATGAAGTCAATAAATAAGTTAAAAAGAGTCCGAATGGGAGTCCAATAAGACTCAAAAACAGTGATTCTAAAAAGAACATTGCTCCTATCTGAAGCCTCTTTACACCGATGGCCATTAACATTCCAATCTCCTTTGTTCTCTCCAGAACAGCCATCATCATCGTGTTTACAATTCCAAAAGCTAAAGCTAACATCACAATGGCCATGATAACCAATTGGATCTGTTCATACATTACTAAGCTATTCGCTAGCTCAGGCATTAACTCCTCCCAAGACTGCACTTTTAACTCTTTCTGACTTTTTTTCAAGTCAGCTAATGTACCTGGTAAAAAATCACTTCCTTTTAATAAAACGGCTATTTCAGATATAGAATTATCGTTCAAAAATTTAGCGCCTTGAACGACCTCTTGATTCACATATACTTGAAGTTTTTCAAGTTGATCATTATTCTTCTCATAAATACCAACTACTCTAAATGCTCCAATATGATCTTCATTGTGCTCATCATGAAAATGAAGAATCAACTTAGATTTCATTTTCACTCCTAACTTTTTAGCTAAAGCTTCTCCTATTACTATTTCGTTTTTCTTTGGATTCTTGAAAAAGCTCCCTTTTACTATTTCATTCTTGATATTACAGATCTCAACCTCCTTATCAGGATTAACACCTAAAATTCGAACCGGTAGATTACCTCGAGCAGAAGAAACCATTCCTCCTAAGATCATTCTTTCGGATACTGCTTTCACATTTTCAGAAGACTCCAACTCCTTTATAAAAGACTGTTCATATTCAAACGGCTTGTAAGAAAGGTCTTCTAAATCGAAATCATTACGATGAATTTGAATATGCGATAGCTCATTAGCTACAACAGTATTTATTCGCTGCTCCATGATTCCCCATTGGAAGGCATTAATAAACGAACCCAATGAAATACCAACACTTACCGCTACTATAATCAGCACCGAGCGTCCTTTATTCCTCCATATATTTTTCCAAGACAAAGAAACTATCATTAATTACCTTTTAATGCGTCCACAAGACGGATGGATAAAACTTTAATTGCACTAATAATATTCACAATAACCGCCAATGCAAATACAATTGCCGCGTTTGTTGCAAATAGATCTATATCGACTGTTGTTTTCAGAATAGCGTCCATTCCGTATGCCTCATAATCTTGCTTCATTGCTCCAGTTAATTCTACCGGATTCTCCTGGAAGTAATAAATCAAAGGGAATGCTACTAAAAAAGCAAAACCTCCAGCTAATACAGACATCGTAACGGTTTCAATGAAATTGATCAACATTAATTTATACTTAGATAAACCGATTGATATCAACACCCCAAATTCTCGTTTTCTTTCCGAAATCATCATCATGGTAGTACCTAAGAATCCGAAGAAGACCAATAAATAAAGGATACCGGCCATAATTGCATTACCCGCATCATTTAGCTCATTCATTTGATCAAACTCAGGACGTAATTCTTTCCATGAAAACACCTCATACTTCGCAGTATCTACTTTAGCAACAATTGCATCTCTTACCTTCTCGGCATCTTGCTGTTTTTCCACTCCTACAACTAACTCAGAAGTAAATCCTTCAGCTGTAAACGCTTCTCTGAAATAATCATTACTTACAATAAGTAAGCGTCCGTTCATTTCCAAAGTGTTAACTGTCATGATCTCTCGGACCACCATCAAATCCGCTGCAAAGCTACCGTACATTCCTTGTCCGGTAAAAGCTAAAGTATCTCCCAAAAGAATGTTGTGCTTCTTTGCTAATCCTTCTGATACCACCACTCCATTATCGTCAAAGCAGTGCTCTCTATCTTTTAACTCTTCTAATAAACCCGTTACTTCATCCTCTACATCCACTCCCACAAGCATTCCAAAGAATGTACTTGAATCTTGGGAAATTAGCACTCCGGTAGACATTCTGGCTGATACACCATCAACCTTATCCGCTGATTTGATCTGTTCAATTAAAGCATCATCCGATTCCATTGCATTCTCCAGAAAAGGAGTATCCCAATAATCTTTTTCATGCACGTGAACATAACCAAGGTAACCTCCTGCTAATCCATCAATCACTGCAAGCATGGTTCCCTTCTTTAAAGACTGAAAAGAAATGACTTGTAGGGTAAAAAGGAAAATGAGTCCCATCGTTATAAACGATCGGGTTTTATTTCGCCAAATATTTCGCCAAGCTAGTTTAAAGAACATTATTGAACTTTTTTCATGTTTTGAACTGTAAAGAAATTCTCAGGGATAGTAATGTCAAAATCTAGCTTTTGATATTCCATCACCGTCATTTGAGCATTCTTTTTAACCGGAATAATCTCTGTTCTTTTCGCTAAATACCTTCCTTGATAATTTGTTATTTGAGACGCTTTCATGGTAGAAATCAAATCCAACTCTTCGTCATACAGCTTAGTGTTCATTTGCACGAAATGGACTTTATCCACACAAGTCACCATTTTACCCCAAACTACAACAGCATTTTCATGAGGAATCATTTCAATCTGATAACAATCCTTTCCGTTAATTACCGTATCCTTTAAAAGAGTGTGTTTATAATCATCAACAATGGAAGATTGACGAACAAGGTCATCGTTTTTTAAATCTGTCCCCATCCATGACTGCATCATCATTGAAGGTGGCATTTTTATCATTCTGTTGATATTAGGAACCCAGTTCCATACTTCTTTGTCTTTCTTTAGAAAAACAATCCCTTTCTCTTTAACTGGCTCAGTAACTAGAATCATTCCATCTTTCCCATCACTCCATGTCTTTAACATTTTTGATCTTGTCCATTTCGGACGTACAGTAGTGATTTTCATTTCAGCAAAGGTGTTGGATGTACCCTTCATCTTACTGTCCACTTTTTTAATGATTTGCTTTGCCGTTAATGCTTGTCCGAAAGACACAACAGAAAACAAAAAGGCAATAGCGAATAGAATATTTTTCATCTTAACTTCTTTCCTGAAATGTACGAATAGGAAGAATGATTCTTGCTAGAAGAATCGTTAAAATGTCTAAATGATAATTTGAAATGCTACTTAAGTAATTTGTAGCGACCCGATTCAATTTGAGTGCAAATGTATTCGATCGTTCGATCTTGACCTTCTGGCTCATACCTTACCTTTAGGTTTGAGCCAAACATCTTGGCCATGGTTTGCCACATCACTGCGCTAAACATGCCTCGCATTTCTTTCACCAAAGCATATGAACTGTTTCCTGTTTCTCTATCTATAAGCTTTAAAAGAATCCTTCCTTGGGTTTTAGTTAACTTTTTAAGTTCTGGTCCGAATGCTTCTTTTAAATCTCGTTCCACATTTTTCATCATTTTCTTCTTCTTCCTTTCCGAATCGAGATCCTCAAGCTTTTCTTCATAATACCTCAACTTTTCACCAGCCAATTTCGCATAAGGATAAACCTTAATTACATTGTACTTTAACCTTCTAAAAGCTTTTCGTTGAGATTTAGTCCTGTTTTTTGGGACAAAAACTTTGATTTTAACCGTCTTGAGATATACCCTTGGTACAGTATCATTTCCAATAATTACCGCGGGCACTAGCTTTTCTTGAGATTTCGAGAGAAATCCAATTAGAATTAATGATATGAACAGTAAACCTTTCATGTTTGCTATAAACAACGAAAACTATGCCATTATTCTTGTAAGAGTTGAATAAGTTTTTGACAGGTTTTCAGATTCCTTGTACTTGCTTTTACTCCAAGAAGTTTTTCAATACTTTGATTGTTCAGTTTAGAATCACTGTATTTGCTAGCGTATTGGATGTAAATCACTCCTTCACCTAAAATAAACTCATCAAAGCCAAATCCCTTTGAATCTAAGGGTTCAATAGTCTTTACACCTTCTTGGAGAAAGGTAAAATAGATTTTACTTATTCATTCATCATTTACTGGAAATGGAGATGAAGCTATGCAGTTTATAAACTTTTCTGGCGAAAAAACTAAAACCTCACAGTCGATATCAAAATTCTTTTTGATTAGACTTTTTACCTCTACTTCATTAAACGGAGTTTCTCTGCTAAGAATGATATTCCCGCTTTGGATGTAGCTTGTAAATTCAGAAAAGCCATCAGCTTTCAAGACAGACTTTAAGTCCGCCATTTTTAGCTTGTTCTTCCCTCCTACGTTTATCCCTCGAAGTAAAGCAAGTCGGCGCATTACTTATTTAGATAATCAATAACCTCTTGTGTGATGTCTTTGCTATCTACCGCATACATTAAAGCTCCAGATTCCCAGTCACCATGGATATAAGTGTATCCATTTTCTTTTCCGTAATCTTTAACTTTCTCTTGAATCTTTACCAAGATTTCATTTCTATACTGATTAGATAGGTCAGCTGATTCACGTTCAAACTTATCCATCTGTCCTCTATACAACTTCACCAACTGCTGATACTTATCTACTTTCTCCTGCTTTGGTTTATCCTTTACTCTTAAATCATTCTCTAGAGCAATAATATTATTCTTTAAACTATCTAAAATTAGCTTCTTGCTATTCTGTTGTTTAAGAAACGATTCTTGTCTTTCAATAGTCAAGGTATATTCATCGTAAACCTTTTGACCATCCATCCAAGCAGTCTTCTCACTTGTACCACAAGCAACTAAAGCTAATATCAATACAAGTCCTAAAAATAGATTCTTCATGTTCAAAAATTTTGATCAAAGATAGTCCTTTGATAAGTCAATTTGACAATTGTTAACAATTCAGTGAAGAAATTGACCTATAGCTGACCTAAGTTCAGTTGATTAAACCGTTACATTTGTGTTGCAATCGCAAGAAACATGTGGGCATTATATAGAAAAGAGATTTATAGCTTTTTAAGCAGTATTATAGGAATAGTTGTTATCGGCATCTTTTTAGCCATAACCTCTATATTTCTGTGGTATGCCGATTTTGGTACCAATATTCTTCAAGGAGGATATGCAAACTTAGATGGTTTATTCGCATTGGCGCCTTGGGTCTTTTTGATCTTGATTCCGGCAATTACCATGCGCTCGTTTGCTGAAGAAAAAAACAATGGAACTTTTGAGTTACTATTTACTAAACCCATCTCTGATTTATCCATTATCATGGCTAAGTTCTGGGCTTGTTTCACCCTTTTTGTATTAGCTATAATTCCAACACTTATCTACTTCTTTACCGTTCAACAATTAGGATTTCCAAAAGGAAACCTAGACACAGGAAGCATTTGGGGATCTTATATCGGATTAGTTATGCTAGGAGGATCATTTATTTCTATAGGTATATTCAGTTCTTCTGTTTCTTCCAACCAAATTGTATCCCTAATCCTATCCATAGTGATCTGCTTTGTTGTTTACTTGGGATTTGAAGTGGTTGGAGAGCAAAGCTTTTTTGGTGAAGCGGGACTATTTGTTCAAAATTTAGGAATTGGTGTTCACT
>CBFIFL010000024.1:0-36111 GCA_965661855.1 Flavobacteriales bacterium | reverse complement strand
CTGAAACAAATCGGGCGCCCGCACGGGTAGCCCCTACTATAAGTTTTAATTTATTGTAGGGGCTACCCTTGCGGTCGCCCGAAATCTTATATTTTTGAACTATAACGAAGCAGTTCTACCACCATCAACAGGAACATTGATTCCGTTGATGTAAGCTCCGGCTGGTGACGCCAAGAAAACTGCAGCATTGGCTACTTCTTCAGGTTCAGCAAAACGATTCAATGGAATCGGACCTAACATTCCCTTTTGAGCCTCTTCCATTGTACATCCTGTCTTGGCTACCTTATTCTCTAGAATCTGTGTTAAACGAGCTGTTTTAGTTGCTCCTGGTAATACATTATTAACTGTAATTCCATAAGCTCCTAGTTCATTAGCTAATGTCTTACTCCAATTAGCAACTGCTCCTCTTATTGTATTTGATACTCCTAGGTTGTTTAAAGGAGCTTTTACTGATGTAGAGATGATATTGATAATTCTACCATACCCTGAGTCAATCATTCCTTGTTTAAACGATTGCATCAATACATGATTACACATTAAATGCATCGAAAATGCAGCTTGAAAGTCTGCCATTTCAGCCATGTTTGCTGGTCCTGCAGCAGGACCTCCAGTGTTATTAATCAAGATGTTTACTGGGTCGTTTGCTGAAACGTAATCTGCTAGTTTTGACTTTAAAACTTCTGGTTCAGAAAAATCAGCTTGAACAAACTGATGTTTTTGAGACCCTGAGTTCTTAAGCTTCGATAAGCACTCTTCTAATCTTTCTTTATTTCTAGCTACTAATGTAACGTTAGCTCCTAATTCAGCTAGTTCACTAGCTATAGCAAAACCGATTCCTTGTGTACTTCCACAAACTACGGCGTTCTTTCCTGTAAAATCTAAATTCATATTCTAAAATTAAGGGAAAGTCTTTAGTTGAAGAAGGGAAAAATGGAATCTGTTTAGGGAGTGAGTTCTCTAATCGAAATCCAAGTCAAAAAAAAAGCTTGTCATTTCTGACAAGCTTCCTATTAAATGCTGTTTCCTGCATTAAGGACTTCCGGATCACCGAGCAGACCAAATACAGAATGATCAAATGCGTATATAACTAGGAATATCACTAGTAGAATTAAGAATCCGAAAAACCATTTCGTGAACATCTTATAATTCTTGTGACTTAAAGCAACTTCATTCGATTGTAAAACTTTTTTGATATCGTTTTGAACACGAACCATTGAGCTTTTGTTTTTTACAACGTAATCAAATGCGCCAAACTCCATTGAGTTTAAAGCTACATCAACATCTTCCTGTCCTGAAAGCATGATCACCTCTAAACTTGGTTTGTATGCTTTAATTTCTTTCAATATTTCAATACCTGATTTAGCACCTGGTACTTCACTATCTAGAAAGTAATCTAAAACAACAACATCAACCTTTGTCTTTTTAATTGCCTCTAATGCATCTTCCCCTGTAGTAAATGTTTTTACAGAATAACTCTTATTCCTAGCCAACTGATGAACAGCTGATTTTAAAAACATCTCATCATCTTCAACTAAGAAGATATTTATCTTTCCTCTCATAACTATGCTTTTAGTGATGTTAATTCAACGTTTAACTCTGCCTCTGCATTGTTATAGGCTTCCTTTATATCAGAAATTAAACCTGGAATATCTTCCAAATTACTTCCTTTTAAACCAAAATCTTGTAATGTTTTGGCTTGAGTAACCGTTTCTTCCATTCCCATAAAAGTGAAGCTAGTCTTCAATTTATGAGCAATTTTTCCTATTTGCTCCCAATCGCTTTTTACTAACACTGTTTCCATTCTTTCAATAGATTCAGGAGTGTTCTTCAAAAACGATGAAATCATATCTTCAATAAAGTCTTTAGACCCTAATGCTAGATCATTCAAATAGTTCAAATCAATGAATTTGTAGTCCGTCATAATTTGGTTTGTATAAATACCGTTCTAAAGAAATCAATTATTGACTAAAGATGCAATCTTCTGGTAAAGTTTATCTGGATGAAATGGTTTTAATATGTAATCATTCATTCCAGACTCTAAATACTTATAGTCTTCTTCTTCAGAAAACACGAATGCTGTCATGGCCAAAATCGGAATATCTTTCTTCCCTTCTGGAAAGTCTTCACGAATCCTTCTTGTCGCTTCCAAGCCATCCATTTCTGGCATCATTATATCCATCAGGATTATATCGTAGTCTTTCTCTTTAAATCGTTCTAGCGCTTTCGCACCGTTTTCGGCAACATCTAATTTAAAACCAAAGCTTGCTATTACACGCTTTGCTAAAATTTGATTCATCTCATTATCCTCAGCCAATAAAACCTCTAATTCTCCCAGGTTTTTCTCAACTCCTTTTTCCTCTTCCTCTTCTTTTTGTCTGTCAGACTCGTCTAAGTTAAACGGCAAATCAACAATAAAAGTAGTTCCAACTCCCGGTTCTGATTCCAAACTTACATTACCATTCATTAATTGAACAAGCATCTTAACAATGGTCAAACCTAAACCTGTTCCGCCAAACTTTCTGGTTGTATCTCCTTCTGCCTGAGTAAAACTATCAAAAATCGTTTCTTGCTTTTCTTTCTTAATACCAATTCCAGTATCCTTGACTTTAAACTGAAGGAAAAGTGTTTTGTCTTCCTTCTTCATTAAATCAACCGATAAAGTAATCCCACCTTCTTGCGTAAACTTTAAAGCATTACTCAATAAGTTCAATAAGATCTGATTCAAGCGAACTGAATCACCTATCAAATACTTAGAAATTTCTTCTTGTTGATTCAACTCTAATGAAAGACCTTTTTCCTTCACCTGAGGTCCCATTAATTCCAATAGGTTATTGGTTACCTCATGCAAGTTGAAAGGAGCCTCTTCAATAGCAAGCTTGCCTGCTTCAATTTTTGAGAAATCTAAAATATCGTTGATTATCACAATCAAGTTTTCACCAGAGAACTTTACGTTTTCTAGTTGCTTTCTTTGGTCGTCATTCAAGTCTGTTTTAAGCAACAAATTGGTGAAACCAATAATTGCATTCATCGGAGTTCTAATTTCATGCGACATATTAGCCATAAACTCCTGCTTCACTTGTACTGATACTTCAGCTACACGTTTAGCCTCTGTCAATTCCTTGTTTATTCTAACCAAATAAGCCAAGTTATCAGACAGTTTTCTCTCTGTCATTTTTCTAACCGAGATATCCATGGCATTAGCAAAGCCTTTATTGTTCTTCACAATAATCTTCCACCTCATCCATTTCTGTGTACCGTTCTTACAAACGATTCTATTTTCAAAAGAAAAGATCTCACTTCTTCGTTTAATCTCTTCTTTTACAATCTTCTTTGTCTCTACTAAATCTTCTTCATTAAAGAATGAAATTAAAGTAGAACCCAAAACTTCAGATGGTTCATAACCCAACATACTTTTAAATGTTGAATTAACTTCTTCAATCCTGAATGTTCTAATGTTAAATATACAAGTGATCTCTTGCGAGTTATCTACTAAACTAGCTAGGTTCTCTAATCGTTCATTCTTATCTTCTAACTCTCTATTCTGTTGATCTAGCTTAAGGTATGTGGATACTTTAGCCTTGGTAATTTCAACATCTAAAGGCTTAAATAAATAATCTATCGCCCCTTCGTCATAACCCTTTAATACGTATTTCTCTTCTTTAGAAATAGCAGTAACGAATATGATCGAAAATTTAGCCGTTTTTGGATTTGACTTAAGAATTCTTGCTACTTCAAAACCATTCATTTCAGGCATTTGAACATCCAGAAGAATCAATGAAAAATCAGTATTATAAGCCATTTTCAAAGCAGCCTTTCCTGAAGATGCTTTGAAAAACCTTCTCCCTGGTTTTTCCAATAATTTCTCTAAAGCGAATAAGTTCTCCGTCTTATCATCAACAATGAGAATATTTAAATTTTCGTCTTGTTTCTTAATTGACTCAAACATTTATTCAGACTTTAATTCCTTAATTAATTGCGACAACTTAACCGGATAATTCAACCAACTTACGTTCCCTTCAAAATTTACCCTTGGCACATCACTAGGGGTTAAGAACACAATTTTATCTTTTAAGCCCAACATTGCTTCTTGAAACTCCATTGAGTTTAACGGCTGATTTTCATCCGAAATTATTCCAGCAACTGCATTCGAATTCTTTAAATCCTTTGCAAATATGTTGTAATCCTCTACCTCTCTAACACTTATTTCAAACTGACTCAACATGGCTGAAATCTCAAACACCTTTACAATGTCTGATTCCAAAATGATTATCTCTCTATTATTAAAACTTTCAGGATTATCCGAAATATCATTCGTAATCCAATCGGCTTTATCCGTTTCTTCCTCTGTTTCAGAGAAATCATTAATCTCTTCAACGCTTGATGGAATATAGTTTTGAACCATTTCTTCCTCTACATCCTCTAATACAATCTCTTGCTCATTAGAAAAGTTTGCTAGTGGAATCGCTATAGAGAATGTACTTCCTTTTGATTCTTCTGAACTAACGGTAATATCATAATCTAAATGACCACATATTTGACCACTAATACTTAATCCTAAACCTGTACCTCCGTATTTTCTACTAATAGAACCATCTACTTGTTTAAAGGCCTCAAAGATTGTTTTTTGCTTGTCTGATGGAATTCCTATTCCACTGTCTATAACTTCAATAATTACTTTCTCTCCTTGCTGATAGGCTTTCAAAATAATCTGTCCATCACTCTTCGTATACTTAAAAGCATTCGAAAGCAAGTTCTTTAGAATCTGTCCGAAACGAATTCTATCCGTTTTCAAAAAGCTTAAATCAACTGAATTATCTAGAGTCCACTTAATGTTTTTCTTTCCAGCAACTGGTAAGAACAAATCCTCTAAATCCTTCAGTAATTCCTTGAAATCATAATGAGCTAAATTGAAGCTCATCTCTCCTGCTTCCACTTTAGATATATCCAGAATATCATTAATCAGAGACAATAAATCTTCTGCATTCTTCAGAATAACCTTAATCGAACCTTTCTGATCAGCATTCAACTTATCATCGCTTGAAAGGATATTAGCTAGTATTATTAAACTATTCAAGGGAGTTCTCAGCTCATGACTCATGTTGGCCAAGAATGCTGATTTATATGCGTTGGCTTGCTTAAGCTCTACTACCTTTTCATTCAAGGCATCACCCGAAGCAACAATCTCTTCATTCTGTTTCTGTAATTCGCTCGCCTGCTTTCTTAATTCATCCGTCTGCTCTTTTAAACTGGATTTCATTTCATCAATTGCAGATCCTAAAACGTCTTTATTCCCTCTTACAGGGACATTAACATCTAAATTACCTTCTCCAATTTGCTTAGCAATCAAGGCAAGTTGTTTGGAGTTTTCACTAATCGAGTTAAAGCTTTCCGCTAATACTCCAATGGCATCATTAGATCGTTTCTTTATTTGAACATCAATTTTACCTTCAGCAATATCCTTTGCCGCATCTCTCATTTTATACAATTGCCTTGTCAACGATGAGATCAAGTAAGCAGATAATAATAACACTGCTAAACAAGACAACACCAGTAACAATACCGTTTGATTAATGCTTTCTTTTTCCTCTTTTACATTCTTAGCAATAATTGCCTGCAGTCTATAGATTGAACTTAATTCTAAATCATGTAAAAGCTTAATCGTTGATGTAGCTCTAATCCACCATGAATCCGGTTGATAAGGAAACTTATCTAAATCTGGACTTTCAAAAACATCGTCAATCACTTCAAAGGTTTTTCCTGCCTTTAACTGGAAATCCAATTTCATTTGATCCTTAATTTCTTGCGGAGCCATTTTTTGGAAACTCTGCATACTACTTTCGAATCCTCCTTTATAGGTAGCAAAAAGACCATATTTACTGGTAGTTTCGAAGTTCCCGACCAAGAAGGTTCTATTTAAAACGGTTCTTACTCTTCCCAAATACTCTTTTGCCCAAAGCAATGAAATGAACGCGTTTATTTCTGTTCTCGTTTCAGGTATTTTCGAAGCAGCTCCCATCACGGCAACCTGACCTAAAAAGTCTTGAATAAGCTTGTTGTAGAGGAATTCCGTTGTTTCTGAACCTAACTGGAACCAAGAAACTTGTCTTCGATAATCTTGTAGAATGTCAAAATTCTCAAATAAAGTGGTATCCATTTCATTCTTCTTGAACACATTAATAAAGTATGATTTAATGGAATCGGTTTCGTGAATTTGGTTTTGAAAAGATACTTGAGACCTTAATGTAGCGTCTAATAAATAAAGTGATGCGAAATCTCTTTCCTTTTGAACTTCATGAAGTAAAGTGGTAATAGACTCAATTCCGTCGATTTTGATCTGGATAGAATTCAAATCTCGCAGCCTGCTTTTTGCTGTATCGATTTTATCAAAAGACAGATAGATAAGCATCGCCAAAGGAACGATGATCGTCATTATAAGTTTACTTAGAATACTAGACTGATTCCTGCCTTTTTTCATAAATGATGCTGCTTATACTTTCATCATGGAAAATAGTTGCTATAATTCGCTTCTTTCTTCTTCCGTAATTTCTAGCTCGTAAGATTTCTCCTCCCACTCTTTCATTACTAAAGTTAAATTCTTCTGAATATCAGCTAGTTGATCAAATAACTCTTGACTTTGATCTCCTTCGTACACCTTCTTTTCTAACTCTTTTTGACTCGCTTCTAAATCTTCTATCTCTTTCTCTAGTTTAGAAATTCGATTGTTGATTTTTCTGTATTGCTTATCCAACTCCTTCTTTCGTTCAAAACGTTCTTTATTTGAAGATGCCGTTTTCTCAACTTGTTTGGTCTCTTGTTTTTGAAGGGTCTCATTTTGAAGCTCTTCCTTTAGCTTTTCTAAGTACAAAGAAACATCTCCTAAATGTTCTTTGATTTGTCCGTCTTTCAACTGCCAAACTTTCTCTGTTAAGCCATCCAAGAAATCTCTATCGTGAGATACAATTATAACCGAACCAGTATACGCTTTTATACTTTCCTTCAATCTGTTCTTCGAAGCAATATCCAGGTGATTGGTTGGTTCATCCAGAATCAAGAAGTTCGTTGGTGAAAGCATCATTTTACATAAGGCCAAACGAGCCTTTTCTCCTCCTGATAATACCGAAACTTTCTTTTCTACATCTTCATCAGAGAACAAAAACGTTCCGAGTAAGGTTCTCACCTTTTTTCTAATTTCTCCTTCTGCAACATCGTCGATTGTTTCAAAAACCGTCTTATTGAAATCCAGTAAATCAGCTTGGTTTTGAGCGTAGTAAGACATAGATACGTTATGACCCAATTCAATACTTCCATCTCCTTTATATTCTCCAGTGATCATCTTGATCAATGTAGACTTTCCTTCACCGTTCTTCCCTAACAATGCAACTTTATGACCTCTTTCTAATTCAAATCCTAAATCATGAAAGACGTCTTTATCTCCAAATGAAATTCCAACCTTTTCTGCTTTAATAACAACTTTACCAGATCTAGGTGCCTCGGGAAATCGAATATTAAAGTTCGTTTCATCTACATTATCTAGTTCTATTCGCTCTACCTTTTCCAGTTGTTTGATTCGAGATTGAACTTGCTTAGATTTTGTTGCTTTATACCTAAATCGCTCGATAAACTTTTCTGTTTCAGCAATCTCTTTATCCTGATTCTGCTTAGAACGAACTAACAGCTCCATTCTTTCTTCTCTTAATTGAAGGAATTTACTGTAGTTACCTGAATAATCGTAAATGCGCTTATTCGCAATTTCAAAAGTCTTTGTAACCAAACCATCTAAAAAGCTCTTATCGTGAGAAATCAATAGAATTCCACCTGGGTAGTTTCTTAAAAAGTTTTCTAACCATTGAATACTGACAATATCCAAGTGGTTAGTAGGTTCATCAAGTAACAAACAATCAGGAGTAGCTAAAAGTAATTTGGCTAGTTCAACCCTCATTTTCCATCCACCACTTAAGGCTGCAAAAGACTTTATAAACTCATCTCTTTGGAATCCGAGTCCTTGTAAAACCTGTTCTACTTTACCCTCTATTTTGTCTCCACCAAGAAGAGCAAACTTTTCCTGTAATTGTGTTGATCGTTCAATGATGTCTGCATAGTCATCACTTTCATAGTCTGTTCGAGTCATTAACTCCTTATTGACTTTCTCGATTTCGATCTTGACTTGTTCAATATCTTCGCAACCCTTTAAAGCTTCTTCCCAAACAGTTAATTGAGAATCATTCTTTAATTCTTGAGGTAGATATCCGATTGTGACGTTTTTGGCTTTACTAATCGATCCATAATCGATAGCCTCCAAGCCATATATTAATTTAAGTAAAGTTGATTTTCCTGCTCCATTCTTTCCTACTAAACCTATTCGATCAGACTTATTTATCAAGAAAGAAACATCTTGAAATAAATCTTCTCCTGAAAAAGTTACGCCAACATTACTTAATGTAATCATCCCATTATATTTACCATAAATATAAGCACAATGGAAATCTCTGAAAGCACTATTAAAGTCGAGAAGACAGCTCGTTATTTTACTATGGGAAATCCCAAGCAAAACAAGCACCTATATCTGTTTCACGGATATGCTCAAAATGCTAAAGATTTTCTGCAGGAATTCGACTACTTGAGTGACGACTACTTTTTGATTTCTATTGAGGGATTTTCTGCTTTTTATGCGAAAGGAGTTTTTGGTGAAGTGGGGTATTCTTGGATGACCAAAGAAAACAGAGAAAATGAAATAAATGATTATTTGAATCTTATAAATCAAATTAAATCAGAAGTTTCAATAAATAATGAAAGAATCTATTTACTGGGCTTTTCACAAGGATCACAAACAGCTAGTAGATGGGTAAACGGGAATAATACAGAAGAACTAATTCTATGTGGAGGACTCGTTCCAAAAGATTGCAATGCGCTTAATACAAAGGTAAATGTGATTATTGGGAACGATGATAAATTTGTAAGTAAGGAAAGCTATGAAGCTTTCAAAACCCACTATCCAGACTATCAATATCATCCATTTCAAGGGAAACATATCGTTCACCATGAAACGGTTAAATCAATCTTATTAAACGATTAATAACAAACCGATACATACACCAATAAATGTACTTGTAAGAGCTATTAATCCAAAAGTCAAAGTGTTTAAAAGTGCTACAGATTTCATTTTCATTTTTAAACTAAAACGCAGAAAAGCCTCTATCCTTGTGTTTCTTGTTGTTAAAAAATGTTATCTAAGGTAGTCTTATAGCCTAGAAATCTTGTCTGATTTTCTAAGTGTGAAAGAGAAAGTTGAACCTACTCCTTCCGTAGATCTAACGTTAATGTTCTCGTGATGCGCTTCAATAATATGCTTAACAATTGATAATCCTAAACCACTTCCTCCTTTATCTCTAGATCGACTCTTATCAGTTCGATAGAATCGTTCAAACAACCTTGGTAAATGCTCTTTAGGAATCCCAATTCCGTTATCAGCAACTTCAACGAGTACCTTGTTATCCATATGGAAAAAACGCACCTCGGTTACAGCCTCTTGTTCGCTTCCATACTTCAAACTATTGATTATCAGGTTAACCAAAACCTGTCTGATTCTACTTTGATCAGCATTCACAAATATTGGTCGATCAGGATCTTTCAATACCAATAGATTGTTCGCATCCTTTGCCTTAATCTCTAGAGAAGTAAATATTAATCGAACCAATTCAACTAAATCAAAATCTTCACGTTTCAATTCAATCTGACTAGATTCCAACCTGGTAATTAAATCAAGATCTTCTATCAAAGTGATCATTCGTTCAACACTAAACTGAGCTCTTTCTAAGAATTTTCGATTGATCGACTCATCCTCTAGACCTCCATCTAATAAGGTAACAATGTATCCTTGGATATTAAATATGGGTGTTTTAAGTTCATGAGAAACGTTTCCAATAAAATCTTTACGGAAAGTCTCCATTTCCTTCAGAATCTTAATTTCCTTGTTCTTTTTACTAACCCAATTGGTTACCTCATTGTTTACATCTGCTATAACATCAGTCTTTAAATCTAGATGCTTTAAGCTCTTATCAGTCTCCGTATCAATTTTATCTTCAAGGATGTTTCTATAAACCAGCTTAATCCTGTCTTGTAAATAAAACTTAAGAAGGAAATGGTTCATTACAAAGACCAATCCAATTGTTAAGGCGACAAAAACCGTATCAGACAGCACATGACTTTCAGAAGGGCTTATAAAAAAAAGGTACAGATATAATATTATACCTGCACCTGTAGAGCTAACAATAGCTATATTTCTTGGAGTTTTTAAAAACCTCTTTAAACTCAACTTTCTTCGTATTTATAACCAACACCTTTAATCGTCTTAAGGTATTGTCCTCCTAGCTTTTCTCTTAGCTTTCTGATATGAACATCAATCGTTCTATCTCCAACAATAACCTCAGAACCCCAAACGCGTTCTAATATTTCATTTCTTTCAAAAACCTTACCTGGTTTACTTAAAAGTAATGAAAGTAATTCAAACTCCTTACGAGGTAGCTTCAACTCTTCTCCTTCTTTATAAACGATGTACTTTTCTCTATCAACAGCAATCCCTGTCATGCTGATTTCAGCACCACCAGCTAAAGACCTTCTTCTCAACAAAGCTTTTACCCTTGATACTAATAACCTTGGCTTAATTGGCTTTGTGATATAATCATCAGCACCAGCTTCTAAGCCTGCTATTTGAGAATAATCTTCTCCTCTTGCAGATAAGAAAGTGATAATTGTATCGGTTAATTTTGAATTATTTCTTAATTCAACACATGTCTCAACACCATCCATTCCAGGCATCATAACATCTAGAACAATTAAGTCTGGTTGATTTTCATCAGCAATTTTCAAAGCGTCCTTACCATTGTTTGCTGTAAACACACTGTACCCTTCCTTCACTAGATTATAGCTTATAAACTCAACTATATCCTGCTCATCATCAACAATCAGTATTTTTTCCTGACTCATATCTTTTCCCTTATGTTGCTTTATTTAAAATCTATTTCTATGTCTACTTAGACAATTTATAACCAATTCCGTTCATTGTTTTGATTCTTGAATCACCTAACACCGAACGTAGTTTTTTAATATATACATCAATTGTTCTCACATGGATATTTTCATTTCCCCAAACCTCACTTTTTATCTCGTCTCTCGTAAATACTTTCTCCGTATTCGAGTGTAATAAAGATAGTATTTCAAACTCTCTTTTAGATAGGGTAACTTCTCCGTTAGCAGAAACAACTGCGTATTTCTCTTTATTAAACTTTAACTCTCCAAGTCCGCAATTCATTAAGATTTTCTCACAACAGTTAATCCTCTTCTTAATGGATTCCAACTTATGCTGAAAAAGTCTTTTCCCTATTGGTAGCTCAATGATTTCATCAACACCATTTTTATAAGCTTCAACTTGAAGGTATTCATCAATACTTTCAGCTAAAAAAACAACGTGTAATTTCTCATTTTGAATAAACTTCTGCAGCTGATAAAGCTTATCAATTCCGTTTGATTCGTCTTGACTCATAGACACAAACAATATGTCTACCTCGTTAATTATCTTTTCGGAAGACGAAGAAAGGCTAGGATCAAAAAGGCGCAATTCATCCTGATCAGAAAGATAATCCTTGATCATTTGATACTCCTTTTCTATACCTATATGTGAGATTCGACTCATTACTTTAAATTGATACGTAAATCTAGCTTACACATTTATAAGCTGCTTTAAGAATAAGTTAACAAAGCTTTAAGAATTTGTGTTGAAGCACGGTAAACAAGCCCCTAAAGTCATTGACTTTTCTTATTTTTGAGATATGTCTGATAACTGGATTTTAGCTGAACACTTGTATGAGCTTCTTAAGCAGGAGGAGATTGTGGTTATTCCACACTTCGGTGCTTTTGTTAGTGATCAAGAATCTGCTAAAATCGAACAGTTAGTAATTAGACCTCCTCACAAAAAAATCATATTCAACAAGAATGTAGTTAAAGACGATGGAGTACTTAATAATTGGATATCTCAAATTCTTCAACAAGAGTATTTACAATCGAAGTTAACAATAGCCGAAGCGGTCTATGGATGGCGTAAAGCCTTGTCATACGGAGAGAAAATTTCTTTTGAGAATATTGGTGAACTGAACTTAAACCAAGAAGGTCAAATTGTATTTGAAGGATTACAACATCAATTACTTCAAGGAGAGTTTTTTGGATTAGATCAAGTTGTTCTTCCTAAAGCTGCTGTAGTTTCTGCACCTGTTCAAATAGAAGAGCCAAAGCTAATAGAGGAAAAGCCTGTTGAGAAAAAGGTGATTCCGCTTAATGCTGAAGTTAAAACGGATGCAAAACCAGAAGTAAAGGTTGTTCACATAGCTTCTCCGAAACACAAGAAAACAAAGCTTGGTAAAATTGCTGTTGTAATGTTACCTATTGCTTGTATCGGTTTAGGAATATTTGGAGCTTCTACTTTTGATAAAGAAAATAATCTAGCGTCTTTGTTCACTAACAGTGATGCTAAGACTATCATAGATAATTCAACAGACATCAAGGTTCAAAAAATTGAAAAGGCTTCTGATTTTTTCTCGAGTGAAGAAATTGAACTAATCAAAAAAGAACAAGAAAAGAAGGCTCAACTTTCGATCGAAACGATTCCTAGTAAAAAGTCGATTCAAACAGACATCAGACAATTTCATGTTGTTGCTGGTTGTTTTTCAAATAAGTCAAATGCTGAAAAATTGAAATTACGATTGATTGCTGAAGGTTATGATGCGCAATTGATTGGTAAGACAAAAAAAGGACTTTATAGAGTTTCCTTTTCTTCCTTTAAAACAAGAAAACAAGCGTTGCATGTTTTGGCTAAGGTGAAGTTGAATAAAAATAAAGGAAGCTGGCTGCTAAAAGAATCAATCGATTTACAAGCAAGCCCCTATAGTTCTTTAGATTAAAACAAAGCGTTTAATTTCCAGTCTACTTTTTCTAATCTCAAAGTTAATTCCTCTAAGTCGTTTACGTTATCAGTAGATTTCATTGCACTTCTTAGTACAGCTCCTCTTTTATTTTGTAGCTCTTTTATTCTTTGCTCTAAATCCTGTCTTTCCGATAATAAATCAGTCTTTCTATATACAGTCTCCATATTTCAATTAGTTTCCACTAGCGTTAACTAGCTGATTTCTAACAACAATATATATTTTGACAAACTCTATTACAATAGGTGTATTGTTAAGCTTTTATCCGGAAAAACATAACTAACTGGTAAGCAGTGTATTAACATTTTAATTTCATGTTAATAAGTTGTTACTAAACAATGTTAAAGACCTTATATAAATAGCCAAAACATGAGCTAAGGCTAAAACAAATAAAAATCAAGCAGAAATATTTGGTGAGGGTCAATTTCATGCGCTGTAAATATATACATATTTAATAATAGGATTACCATCTATATAGGGGACGCAACCCTATTTTATGCGCATAAAAAAAGAGAGTCAAATTGACTCTCTTTTTCATTCGTTATAATTCTGTATTAAGCTATCTCACTTCCAGCGTTCACTTCCTTTGTTGGAGCAACGAAGCTTAGTGATCCGTCTTTATCTTCAGCCATTAAAATCATTCCTTGAGATTCAATTCCCTTGATTTCTCTTGGTGCAAGATTTACAAGAACTGATACTTGTTGACCAATTATATCTTCTGGTTTAAAATACTCTGCAATTCCACTAACCACTGTTCTTTTATCAATACCAGTATCCAGTTGGATTTTTAAAAGCTTCTTTGTCTTTTTTACTTTTTCAGCTGAAATAATAGTCCCCACTCTGATGTCCATTTGAGTGAAGTTATCGAAGGTAGTTTCGTCTTTAACAGGAGCCGCTTTTATGCTTTTCAATTCGTTCTCTTTCTTTTTGTCAGCCAACTTGTCCAATTGTGCTTGAATCTCAGCGTCTTCAATTTTCTTGAATAATAACTCTGCTTTATTGATTCTATGACCTGTTACAATCAAATCTTCTCTGATCTCATCTTCCCATTTCATTACAGAAATATTAAGCATATCAGCTAGTTTAGATGAAGCCAAAGGCAAAAATGGAGCCATCAAAGATGATAATGAAGCCGATATCTGAAGTGCAATATTCATGATGGTCTTCACTCTTTCCTTATCCGTTTTAATCAACTTCCAAGGCTCAGTATGAGATAGATACTTATCTCCTAAACGAGCCATTTTCATCATGGCGTTTTGAGCATCTTTGAACTTATATTTTTCTAGTGATGAAGAGCATTCTTTCGGAAGCTCCTGCATCTCTGCTATAATCTCTTTATCAAAGTCTGTTAATTCTCCTTTTTCAGGAACAATCCCGTCATAATACTTATGCGTAAGTACTAAAGTTCTATTTACGAAATTCCCTAAAGTTGCAACCAACTCTGAGTTATTCTTATTCTGAAAATCTTTCCATGAGAAATCTGAATCCTTTGTCTCTGGCATATTCGCACAAATCACATACCTCATCACGTCTGATTTATCTGGAAAATCTTCGATAAACTCATGTAACCAAACAGCCCAGTTTCTAGAAGTTGAAAATTTATCTCCTTCTAAATTCATGAACTCCATTCCCGGTACGTTTTCAGGAAGTATATAATCTCCTTGCGCTTTTAGCATGGAAGGGAATATGATACAGTGGAATACAATGTTATCCTTTCCGATAAAGTGAACCAACCTTGAATTATCTGATTCGTTCTCTTGTTTCTTCCAATAATCCTCCCAATTGCCGTCTTTTTTATCAAACAATTCTTTACTTGCCGACATATAACCCAACGGCGCATCGAACCAAACATAAAGCACCTTTCCTTCACCTCCATCAACAGGGACAGGGATTCCCCAATTCAAGTCTCTTGTAACCGCTCTTGGATGCAAGCCTGATTCTAACCAAGATCTACACTGACCATACACATTTGCTTTCCAGTCTTTGTGATCTTCTAAAATCCACTCTTTTAACCAAGGTTCATACTTATCTAAAGGCAAAAACCAGTGTTTCGTTTTCTTCAAAACAGGTTTGTTTCCACTTAATGCTGAAGAAGGATTAATTAAATCTGTAGCACTTAACGATGTTCCACACTTTTCGCATTGATCACCATAAGCATTTTCATTACTACAATGCGGACAAGTTCCTGTGATATATCTATCTGCTAAGAACTGATTGTTTTCCTCATCATAATATTGCTCCGTCTCCTGAACAATAAACTCATTCTGATCATCTAATTCTTTGAAGAAATCAGAAGCAAACTCCTTATGCACTGGAGAAGTTGTTCTACTGAAAACATCTAAAGAGATTCCAAAATCTTTTAAAGAAGTTTTGATAATGTTGTGGTATTTATCTACAACATCTTGAGGACTAACTCCTTCATTTTTAGCTGAGATAGTTACCGGCACACCGTGCTCATCAGTACCTCCAATAAATACTACATCATCACCTCTTAATCTTAAGTATCTCACAAAGATGTCTGAAGGAATAAATACACCTGCCATATGACCTATATGTAGAGGTCCGTTAGCATATGGTAAAGCCGTTGTAATGGTAAACTTTCTTTTCGCCAAAATTCAAAGATTTAATTAACTTCAGCAAAGATAGTCCTTATCGTCAATTATGGAAATGATAACACCACCACAGCTAAAAGAAGGAGATAGTATTTACATCTTAAGTACTGCCAGAAAAATTTCCCTTGAAGAACTTCAACCAGCCATTGAGGAATTGAAATCATGGGGTTTAAAGGTGATCATAGGCGATAGTATTGAAGCCGAGGCGAATCAATATGCAGGAAATGAAGAACTTAGAGTTAACGATTTCAATAAGGCTATTCGCGACAAAAATGTTAAAGCCATTTTATGTGGAAGAGGCGGATATGGAAGTGTGCGCATTGTAGATGATATTGATTGGAATCATTTAACAGAAAATCCTAAATGGATTGCTGGTTATAGTGATGTTACTACCATTCATTCTCATGCTAATAATATGGGAATCAAAACTATTCACTCTGCCATGCCCATTAACTATTCAACGAATAGTAAAGCATCATGGACGACTTTAAAATCCGCACTATTTGGAGAATCAATTGATGTGCTTGCTTACCCTCATAAAGTACACCGTTCAGGTACTTTTAAAGGACAAATAATCGGCGGTAATTTATCCATTATTTATAGTCTTTTAGGCTCTCCTAGTAGTCTAAATACTGCTGGAAAGATACTTTTCATTGAAGATTTAGATGAGTATTTATATCATATTGATCGTATGATGATGAATATCAAAAGAAACGGTTATTTCGATCAGCTTTCAGGATTAATCATCGGAGGAATGACAGATATGAATGACAATACCATTCCGTTTGGTAAAAATGCGTTAGATATCATTTTCGAGCATGTCGCGGAATTTGACTTTCCGGTGATATATAATTTCCCAGTTGGACATGTAGATGATAACAGAGCAATTATTTTAGGGGATACTATTTGATCACAATTTATATATCAATAACTTAGCTAACAAACCTTTACACCCGTGAAAAACATTCTTCTTTCCATTGCCTTTTTAGCCATCGTATTTAGCTCATGTTCAAGTAAACAGAACAACAGTAAGGCTGCCGATTTATATACCATTTACAGAACAGATAGCACGGTAGTTGCTACCGGTGAAGTAGAGAATGGATTGAAAAAAGGAAGCTGGAAGGTGTACGATAGAAAAGGTGTTTTAAAGGTTGAGAGAACTTACTCTGCGCCTTTTTGCTTTAAGCAAACTAAACCAAGTGTATTTGAATTCTCAACTATGTCAGACTCAAGTGGCAAGTTGTACTTCCCAGAGATCATCCCAAACGACGTTTTATGGTCTAAACGAATCTGGAGAAATTACCCATATACGGATAATGAAACACAAATTACCTTAGATGAATTTGCAAAAGTCCCTACATACTCGGATGATCAAATGCAGTATGATGTAAGTTTTGAAACTTTTCCTGATTCAATAGACGGTTTTCACTTTAAAGAAGACTATTATTTTAATAAGGCCAGTAGACAAACGGAAATTCAAATTATTGCAATTGCTCCTACTTTTAAAGGTGTTGAGTTATTTTGGACGTACTATCCAGAATTAAAAAACGTTTTAAGCGCTGAGACACACAATGCTTTATTCGAAAGAAAATTCACTAGTGTTATTTACAAAGAAACCAAGATTGGTTCTACTATCGATTTAATGAGTCCTCCTGAGCATATCGAAAAGACATTAGTTGAGCAGGAAATCGGAATGTGGAGACGCTTCTAATGAAAAATCGGTGCTTTTTTAGGCACGATTAATAAGCCTATTTTCAAGACATCCAGAATATTATTAAAGTATAGGTTATAGTAATCTTGTCCGTGATAATACTCTGCATAAGCCCAAACATCGGCTGATGGTAAAAACTGATACGAATACCTGGTTCGAAGGGTGAAAGTCTCTCCTGAAACTAATCGGTTGAAGGAGAACTGTTCGCAAAGTAAAGTGGACTCAACTTCCAGCATCATACTTCCTACTCCCTTGTCTTTATTCTTTCTAACCACATAAGTCCCGTTCAAACGGAGATCATCGTACATATCATCCATATATGGATTTCTGTATAGATTAGGATGAGCTTCAAACTCTAACTTTCTTCTGATAACAACCTTGCTGTTTCCCCAAATTTTCTGTCTACAATCGTTATAACCCAAGGCTAAATAATTAGTAGAAAAACTTCCATCTTCATAATCAATATCTTGTTTCACCCAATCATAGAAATAATCCTCTTGTCCGTTAGAGTGATGACCAACTCTAAGACTCCAAAACCTCATGATTTCTTGATTCGTTTTGGGCTTATATAGTACATCTCCTATTGCATGAAAACTAGGGTTAATAATTGGGAATGAATGCTCCATTTTCATCCTAACATTCACCTTTGGTTCAAATGAAATAGCCCATTTATTTTTCTTGTCTACAGATAGATAAAATTTGTTTTGAATCATCCCTTCAAATAGCAGGGAAGGCAAATTACCAAAACCTTCTTTTGCTGAAATATAGCCCATTGATTCTGTGGACTTAAAAACAGAGTCTAATCTCGATTGACTTAATCCTAAAAAAGATAGGCTAATAAAAAATAGCAGAAGGGCTTTTATCATGATCACAAAAATACAATTAAAATAAAGCCCTCACCTGCATACCTCCATTATGAATAATAGGATTATCTCCTGTTTTTCTTCCGGTGTATTGAAGATTCAATTGTAGCGATTTATTTAAGTTTTTGGTAATGTTCATTGACCAAATGTAGTTTTCTCCAACCTTTAATCCTTCCAACATGTCAAACGCTAAAGGAGTGCTGATATCTCCATTATACTCCACATTGGCATACAATAATTTAGCAGAAAACATTCCTGCTTTTGAAGAACTATACCTCCACTCTAACTCTCCCCCTTTTGATTTTAATCGCTCTGATTCTAACACATTTAACTTCTCTTCTTGATACAGATTAAAGCTAGTACGTGACTTTACATTGGGTTGAAAAAAGAAATTAGGTTGAATTTTATATTGGTTTATATGGTAATTATTGGATTCAAAAAACTGACTGTTTCTTATCTTATTCCCTTCCTCTCCAATCAATCGAACTCCTAGCTTTCGGGTGAAATTCCACCTTATTTGAACATTATTCTCTTGTAATGAGACTCCATCTAAACCATTCGTCAACAATATTTTAGAAGTGTTTTTCTTATAGGTATACTCCCCTCCAAACTTAGCTCCCGAACGATTAAAGAACACCGTATTTCTCAAGCTGGAATTCATACTGATAATGTTAGTATCCAGTATGTTATCTGCAAAAGGATTCGCAGCTGACCAATAAGAATCACCTGTTGATTTACGTTTAATTTGATAACTAAACTGATCACTAAACCTTCTCACTAAGCCCCAAACTCCTTTCGTTGTATCGATGACTCTAGACGGATTGATCTGCAAACCTTCATTAAACTCATTGGTGAAAGTGCTTACGTATTCATTACTTGGTCTCCAAACCCGAATGTATTCTGCTTGATCAGTAAACTGTGCTATTTCAAATTCATTGATATCCTGAACGTTGTCTCCATCATAGTCTACCCAAGTATGGGTTCCACTTCCTATCGGAACCTGCAAATAATAAAACTCACGCTTTAGTTCTTGTCCTGATCCCATTTGATAGAACATGTTTGAATTAATGAATCCTTTTAAAACATTCAACTTCCAAATAGCCTTATTAATAAAAGTCTCATCATCATTATTAGTAATAAGACTGGTATCTAATATGGCCAACTTACGATAAGCGCTATTTATTTGAATTTGATTATTCCGTTGCTTTACTAGATCCAACACAGCCCCTGTTTCTTGAGCTATCGCCGTAGTTTTTAAAAGACTTGTATTTGATTTTTTGTCACTTCGTTCCCCATAGTAAAGCTCCCACTTATTCTTACTTGTATCCGCATTTATTATGGATCCTCTCCAATGATGAAAGGCATAGGATACCGGACTCAAACTATCTGAAAGATTAAACACTGTTTGGTTGTTCTCAAACTCATCAAACAGTTTTACCTGAAAGGCACCGAAAGACTTTTGAATGTTTACTTTTTGTCTAGCAAAACTAAAAGAGGATTCACTTAATTCATTTCTAGTAACACTCGCCTTCTGCTGAATTCTCCATTTATTCTTTGTCTGCCAAAAGATTTCTGACCCTACTTTTCCTGCATTTAAAAGGTCTTCATGTAAATAGTACGATGAATTAATACTAGCCTTGTTACTGCCTTGTTTTAAATTCAAGGTATAGTTAAACATATGATCATCATTGATTAATGAATCAGTAGAAACATTCCAATCTCTATTAAATTCAACACTTCGAATTCGTTGAATAGATTCAAAACTGTTCTGAATAAATTGATACCTGAAATCATGTTCCAAATTCAAGGACTTCTCTTTGTTCAATTCATTCTCAATTTTCAATCCAGTAATCGAAGATAAACCCACATCATCATTCGCATCTTTTATAGAGAAAGTGTTTCGATCATTATTACTCAAAGCGGACTCATTATAAATAGATAATTTTTTATTTACTCTGTAGCTCGTTTTTAAGTCAACGACTTGCTTTTTCTCCGGTGGAAACAAAATAACAACTGGCTCATAGCTTCCTTGAGGAACACCATTTATTGGAGCCACCCAATTATACACCCTACCATTTACACCCGCATTGGCTAGATTATAATTTCCATTGAACGCTCCAACAAATGAAAAATTCAATCGGTAATTTGCACTATCTGGATGAGTGGAATATTGATAATATTCTTGATTTATTCCTTCCACCAAGGAATCTCTTTTAGCATATAAAACCTCTGTATTTACGAACGGGACAGAATCAACGTTTGGTGTTACTGCAGCAAACAAGTCATCTCCCGCATTGGCTAGTACCAACTTATCTCCATCACTTAAAGATTGTTGTAATGGTTGGTTTTTGCTGTCTTGTTCCGAATAGATTCCCAAATCAAACTCCCAGTTTTTACTTTTCCAGTTTTGATTGAAATAAACCAAACTTCTAGAATAACGCTGATCAGAATATTGAAATTCTACGATAATTCTTTTGTCTTTTGTGATCAGGTTTCTTGCCATGAATGTTACCTCTGCCGTGTTATAGTCAATGGTATAATCTTGAGAAATTCCTCGCTTTAGTAGAACACCATCAATGAAGATTCTTTCCGTTCCGGATAACACAATAATAAACTGCTCGTTATTGGCTCCTAATAACTTGTAAGGACCTTGGTTTCCTTCTTCACCTTGAATCACATTTCGTGAAAACTTACCTCTTGAAACCGCTGCCGACAAATGAGTCCGAATACTATCGTTCTGCTTTTGATAAGATAATCCTTGTGCCTTTTTATTGAAACGCAACAATTCACTATTCATCTCATTCAAAACAAAATCTCCCGCTGTTAGTCGATGATTATCCTTAGACAACTCAATAAAAACGTTATCAAACTCTTGCAGTTTTTGGGTATTTCCTTCAGGCTGAAATGGAATGGATTCATCATTAATAGAGGCTCGAACTTGAATGTCATTTGCCAGTGAACCATTCAATTGAATATTCATGTTCGAATTAACCGTCATGTCTTGGTTGTTACCAAAGCTTATCCCACGTGATAAAACCCCAGACTTATTCAAGCCTCCAGCTTCCCAAGGATTATCCACTTTTCTTTGCTCTCCAATTATCCTAAATGGATTTAATTCCAACTTCGGATCGATACCAATCGCCGAAGAATCCAAAGTGTAGTAAGACTCCTTTACTTTAAACTGAAACACCCTATAATTCAGGTATAAGGAATCATAATCCTGATGAAAAATAACCTTTGAAAAAAGGGGGTAAAGAGTGAAATCTGTACTATCTAATTTGCTTGTGTGATTAAAGACTTCAAAAGTTGAATATTGAACACTTAACGAGTCTAAAGAGTATTCCTGTCCTTTACTAACATTGGTAAGTTCCAACTCCCTTCTACTGTCCCAGTACTTCTGTCCGTTTAAGACAAAAGAAAAAAGACACAAAAGAAAACCCGCTAAAACCTTCATTACATTAAAAGTAGTAGTCTTTTAACGAAATTTAAGTGCGAATAAGTGTTAGATGTAATAAATTTAAAAAAACTCGCATATGAAATTTAAAAATAGAATAGACGTTTTCTTTGTTTCCACACTTTTGCTGGTTATTCTAGCATTCGTTTATGCATCAATTACAGAGTACCAAAAAGGTAATTATTCAGATATCATTATCATGCTTTGTATTGGAGGAATTCCAATATTTCCACTTCTCTTATTAATATTTAAAAGAAATGGTAGGTATGAAATTAATCATGATTTTATGCATTATAAAATGCTTCTTTTAAAAGGGAAAATTAAAATATCTGACATTAAAAGAATTGAGGTAAACAAAAAGCTATGGGTTGGACTTAAGGCATCTTCCTCTCTAAACGGATTAATCATTCATTATGGAAAATACGACGAAATAGCTATCAGTCCAGAAAAGCAAGATCTATTCGTTAATGAACTTTTAAAGCATAATTCCAACATTGAATTAGTAGATCATAAACGATCCGATTGACCAGACTGACTTTCCTTAGTGCTTAGTCCACAAGTTCGAGTTAATAAAAACGAAACATTCCTCCCCATTCAACACACTTTCTTGTCGAAATTCATGTTTTGAACGTAAAAGGTGAAGGTTATGAGATTGAGTGTAATGGCATTTTTAGCCACAGGATTGATGTATGCTGCGTCAGCAACGGAAGATCCAACGAAGAAGAAAGATATAGTACCTATCAAAAAAGATAGTATTGCGGAAGCAGATACCTTGAGTCCTGAGTTTTTTGAAGACAATCCATTTTTAGCCACTGCCGATAGTTTATGGACGAATAAGTTTTTTGCTTCATTCGACTATGAAAACGATAGTGCCGTTTTAAATACTTACGGATATGCTCCAGATTCAATTCCAGTATTTTCTGATTCAGTTTATACAGCTAGAATGGCTGCTTTGGATAGCATGACGCCAATAAGTCTGAAATACGATGATAAAATAAAGCGATTTATTCAGCTTTACACGGTTAAAAGAAGAGGCCTTTCTTCAAAAATGTTGGGATTAAGTAGAATGTACTACCCGTTATTTGAAGAGCATTTAGATAAATACGATTTACCATTAGAGCTAAAACATTTAGCTGTTGTTGAATCAGCTTTAAATCCAAGAGCTAAATCATGGGTTGGAGCAACGGGTTTATGGCAGTTTATGTATGCTACTGGTAGAATATATGATTTGAAGGTTACTTCGTACACAGATGATAGAATGGACCCTATCAAAGCGACTCAAGCTGCATGTGAGTACTTTGAATTTTTATATGGAATGTTCGGAGATTGGAACTTAGTTCTAGCTGCTTACAATTCAGGTCCTGGAAACGTTAATAAAGCAATCAGACGAGCAGGAGGAATTAAAAACTACTGGGTTATTCGTCCATTCTTGCCAAGAGAAACAAGAGGTTATGTGCCTGCTTTCATAGCTGTAAACTATTTAATGGAGTACGCTTCAGAGCATAATATTTATCCTAAAATTGCTCCAATCACATTTGCTGAAACAGATACCGTTCATGTTAGAGATGTTGTTACGTTCTCTCAAGTTGCAGAAGTTTTAAAAATGGATGTGGAAATTGTGCAGTTTTTGAATCCTACTTATAAGAGAAACATAATTCCGTTCATTGATAGCGACAAAAAAGACTTTGTTTTAAGATTACCAAGCGACAAGATTGGTGATTTCATAAACAACGATAGTTTGATTTATCACCACGAAGTGGAGGATGCTGAAGAGCAATTGGTAATTGAGGAAAGAATCGTTCACCGAGTTAAAAGAGGTGAGTACTTAGGAGCAATAGCAAACAAGTATCACTGTAGAGTTACAGATATCAGATCATGGAATGGCTTGAGAGGAAATAGCATCTACCCAGGACAAAGATTAATCATCTTCTCTTCTGAATCGGCTGCTAGTAAAAGTCAAGCTCTAGCAAAAGCTAGTCCAAAAACAAGTCCTTCAAAGGATGGTAAATACATTTATCACACCATTCAATCTGGAGACACGTTATGGGATATCGCTAGAAAATATCAAGGGAATAGTGTTTCAGAAATTAAAAGAATTAATAATATTGGTAGTGCTTACAGATTGAAACTGGGAGCAACTATTAAAGTTAAGGCAAGTTAAAAATGAAAAGAATTCAATTAAATATGATGAAAAGCGCGGTTATAGCGCTTTTTGTTGTTTTACTAGGAAGTTGTGGTGAAGAACGCGGAGCAAGTTTACCAATGTCAAACGGAGCGCTTCATGAAATTGTGATCGTACACAATCTTCAATCTTTTGATTCATCAGCATACGGAAAGCGTATTCGTTCTTACTTCGAAAGAGAAATGGACGGTTTAGCGAATAGCGAACAAGAGTATAATTTGGTTGTAATTCCAAGTTCAGCTTTTGGAGGAATATTAGAGCGTCACAGTAAAATCATTGTTCTAAACACCAATGATTTATCGGCTAACAAACCAAGCTATCAGGCAGTTGCAGATAAGTGGGCTAAAAATCAATTACTAATCAAAATTAATGCTGCAAACGTTGAAGACTTTAACACATTGATGGACGCTCAAGAAGAGACCATCGATTATGTTATTCACGAGTTTGACATGAAGTTGGAGAAGATTAAGAATAAATCGAAGGAGAACAAAAACTTCACACAGTTTATTCAATCTAACTTTGGTGTTGGAATGACGATTCCGAAAAGATTCAGATTAGCAGTTCAAAAAGAAGATTTTGCATGGTTTAGATATGAAACGCAAAGTACATCTGAAGGCATCATGATACATCGTGAACCTTACACAAATGAGGCTTCATTCGACTACGGATACATCATTGCGAAAAGAGACTCGGTAACAAAACAGTACATTCCTGGTCCTACCGAAGGATCATACATGTCTGTTAACCCAATCTATCCACAAACTCAAGAGACTTTCTTAATTGACAGTGCATATACGGTGGAAACGAAAGGACTTTGGCACTTAGAACAAGAGTATATGGGTGGGTCATTTGTATCCTATACTATTCATAATCAAAAGCGAAATGAAATTCTAACAATCGAAGCCTTTGTTCATGCTCCAAATAAGGAGAAGAGAATGTTCATGTTAGACCTAGAAGGAATTTTAAAAACTATTGAATTAAACTAAGATGATTGAAGGAATTTTAACCCTATTGATGCTTGTAGCTTTACAAGCTGTGCTTGGATTCGATAATCTACTTTACATTTCTTTAGAAGCCAAAAGAGTCCCTGAAGAGAAGCAGAAAAAAGTACGTACCATCGGTATTGGTATCGCCATGGTATTAAGAATAGGTTTACTTTTCGTTTTAGTTAGTTTGGTAAAGCTGTTCGAGGAAGAGTTATTTGCGATCAACTTAGGAGATGGGGACATCATGACTTCTAGTTTTAGCGGAAGAAGTTTAATCGAAATTGGCGGAGGTGTATTTATTATTTATACTGCGATCAAAGAAATCTGGCACATGATGAAAATCGAAAAACATGAGGTTTCTAATCAAAAAGAAGTGTCTGTAAACAAAGTAATTGCTTCGATTGTAATCATGAATGTTGTCTTCAGTTTTGACTCTATTCTGGCTGCAATGTCTTTCACAGAAAACATGGTCATCATGACTACGGCTATCGTTATCTCTGGTGGATTGATGATTTGGTTATCAGGAACAGTTTCTAGCTTCTTAAAGAAAAACAGACTTTATGAAGTACTTGGTTTATTCATTTTATTAGTGGTGGGAATCATGATCTTAACGGAAGGAGGACACAGAGCTCACCTGTACTTCTTCGGAGAACCAGTGGAAGCAATGAGTAAAACAACATTCTACTTTGTACTTGCTATTCTTATATTGATTGATGTGGTGCAAGGTAAATATCAAAAGAAGTTGTTGGCTCAAGCTGAGAAATAGAAACTTTGTTATTCTGATTAAAATCTATCCTGAAGATATACTCGCTGGGTAGTATAAGTCATCCTCATTTTTGATCCGGATTGTATGGTATTTTTTAACCACGGATAAAAGGATTGACTTCATTTGTCGGTTATTTTTTTAATTGGATTTCATGGAGGGAAAACCAGAGATTTTCGTGGCGTGTTTCGGGCGACCGCAAGGGTAGCCCCTACGATACTCGATAACAAATTCTGGTAGGGGCTTGCCCGTGAATCTATCCCGAAGAATACTCCCTTCGAAATTGGTTTCAACATAGGTCATCGTGTGGTGAAATAACCACAGATTGCACAGATGACACAGATTATCATGTTCTGAGCTCTGTGAGAAAACCGCATTGCGGTTTGCATAATGGTAGTAAACCCTTTCACACCATGTTTTGATCCGCATCGTGGATCGCATTATTTTTAACCACGGATATAAGGATTGACTTCATTTGTCTGTTATTTATTTTAATTGGATATCATGGAGGGAAAGTCAGAGATTTTCGTTGTGTGTTCGGGCGACCGCAAGGGTAGCCCCTACGTGATGATACAATGATGGTAGGGGCTACCCTTGCAGTCGCCCGAAACAAAAACATACCCCAACAAAAAAACCCCGGCATTACTGCCAGGGCTTTTCAATTATACTAAAGAGTGAATTACTTCACTTCTTCGAAGTCAACATCAGTTACTTCTTCTTCTACTGTTTCACCTTCTGCTTGAGGACCTTCAGCACCACCTTGAGCTGCTTGCTCTTGTTGAGCTGCATACATCTCTTCAGAAGCCGCTTGGAAAACCTCATTCAACTTATTCATAGCTGGTTCGATTTTCTCTAAATCTTGAGCTTGGTGAGCTTCTTTTAATTCAGCTAAAGCTTCTTCGATTGGAGCTTTCTTTTCAGCTGGTAACTTATCACCAACATCTTTCAAACTCTTCTCTGTTTGGAAAATTGTAGCATCTGCTTGGTTCAATTTTTCAACTCTTTCTTTAGCTTCCTTATCTGCGTCAGCATTTGCTTCCGCTTCTTGCTTCATTTTCTCGATTTCCTCATCAGATAATCCTGAAGAAGCTTCGATTCTAATAGATTGCTCTTTACCAGTTGTCTTATCCTTAGCAGAAACATTTAAGATACCATTCGCATCAATATCAAATGTTACTTCGATTTGAGGAACTCCTCTTTGTGCTGGTGGAATACCATCTAAATGGAATTTACCAATTGTTCTGTTTTGGTTAGCCATTGGTCTTTCTCCTTGTAATACATGGATGTCAACTGATGGTTGGTTATCTGCAGCCGTAGAGAATGTCTCAGACTTTTTAGAAGGAATAGTAGTATTCGACTCAATTAACTTTGTGAATACACCTCCCATTGTTTCAATACCTAAAGAAAGTGGAGTAACATCTAATAATAAAACGTCTTTCACCTCTCCAGTTAATACACCACCTTGAATAGCTGCTCCAATCGCAACAACCTCATCAGGGTTAACTCCTTTAGAAGCATCTTTTCCGAAGAAAGCTTTAACCGCTTCTTGGATAGCAGGGATTCTAGTAGAACCTCCAACTAAGATAACCTCATCGATATCACTTGTAGAGTAACCAGCGTTCTTTAAAGCTGATTTACAAGGCTCGATAGTTCTCTTAATTAAGCTATCTGCTAATTGCTCAAATTTAGCTCTAGATAATGTAGTTACTAAGTGCTTAGGAACTCCATCAACTGGCATGATATAAGGCAAGTTAATTTCAGTTGAAGTTGAAGATGATAATTCAATCTTCGCTTTTTCAGCTGCTTCTTTCAATCTTTGAAGAGCCATAGGATCTTTTGAAAGATCTAAACCTTCTTGGTTTTTAAACTCTCCAACTAAGAAATCAATAATTACTTGGTCAAAATCATCTCCTCCTAAGTGCGTATCTCCATCCGTAGATTTTACTTCGAATACACCATCACCTAATTCAAGAACAGAAACATCATGAGTACCTCCACCACAGTCAAATACTGCAATTTTCATCTCTTTTTCTGTCTTGTCTAATCCGTAAGCTAATGCTGCTGCAGTTGGCTCGTTGATAATTCTCTTAACCTCTAAACCTGCAATTTGACCAGCTTCTTTAGTCGCTTGTCTTTGCGCATCATTAAAGTAAGCAGGAACTGTAATTACAGCCTCAGTTACTTCTTGTCCTAAATAATCTTCAGCTGTTTTCTTCATTTTTTGAAGAGTCATTGCTGAAATCTCTTGAGGAGTATATTTTCTATCGTCAATTAAGATTCTTGGAGTATTGTTTTCTCCCTTAACTACTTCGTAAGGTACTCTTGAAGTTTCCGCAGTTACTTCATCAAAAGAGTTACCCATGAATCTTTTAACAGAATAAATTGTCTTTGTTGGATTTGTAATCGCTTGTCTTTTTGCTGGATCTCCAATTTTTCTTTCACCATCATTAACAAATGCTACAATCGAAGGAGTTGTTCTTTTTCCTTCTGCATTAGGAATAACAACTGGCTCATTTCCTTCCATTACTGAAACACATGAGTTTGTTGTTCCTAAGTCAATACCTATAATCTTTCCCATATCAATTAGTTTATTTTTTAACTTGTTTTGACCTCTAGAGTCAAGTTTAATGCCATTGCAGAAAAGACTGACACAAACTGTTATTATGACAGATTATTAATTTTAAGAAAGGAAAAATGACAGTATTTCTGACAGAGAAAACTAGTTAAAGCAGTAGATCGTGTCAATTGCATTAGAAGGTAAAACTTCAATTTTACCAAAGTGAAGATCAGCTGTTCTGTAACCGCATACTAAAGAATCAATGGCAGCATTTGCCAATAAGTAATAATCCTGAACTGGATTATTTGCAAAGATATTAGCACTTGTCATCATCGCTCTAGAACTAACCAAACCTGCTCCATTAATCACGTTTGTGAACTCTGGTCTTTCCTCAACCAAAGAACCACTTGACTCACTTAAGTTGGTATACAAGGTATAATTGTCACCACCTGAATAAAGAAATAACTCCACTCCTTTTGCAATTCTCTTTTTTGTAAAGCTTGGTTCAATGTTCTTTTCTAAATGTGAATAGAATCGATTAATCTCAAACTGTTCTGTAACTCCAGGGTTGTTGTAATCCGTTCCAACTTCTCTTTGATTAAATGGCATATCCAAATATGTCATCACTCCATCCTCTTCATAATGAAAACGCATGATCATTTGATATACTCCTGAATACTCCGCATGCTTCCATTCCATTTCCATTTTAACCGTTGTCATGAAATTGATGGTTGGACTTTGAGGTTTTGTAATATAAAACTCCCCAACTAAGTACGTGTCTCCATAAGCTTCGTAACCTGTATCTATGTTTTTCACTTTCACTCGATATGCGAAGTCTCTATCTAAAACACCGTCTAGGTTTTCCGTTACATAGATGATATGATCATCTGTTGCGAAATCACCTGAAACTTTACTTATGCTTTGAGGAACCAACATAATTTCTGTCCCTGTCGGATTTCCATCCTCTAAAGTCTGGATACTCACTTGAATACTATCCGTATAGTAAATAGAATCATTGATTGTAGACATTTCATAAACATCTCCTTGACCTAAGAATGTCTTTTGAACTCTTACTTCTTGAATTGAATCTGTAGGGTCTAATAAAGCGTATATAACTGCTTGCTCTTGCCAGTCATCATTAATATCTACGTCATTTGAACAGGCTGATATTAAGACACACGAAGCGAATAGAAAAATCCAAATTTTGTACATGGTGGTAAAGTTAGGTCCTTTAAAGATAGGCATTTAAAAACTTTATGACGAAAGCAATAGTCCAAATGCCAGCAACATGACTTTTTAAACTGTTATCATTAATCCATATTAATGGTAACAAATCATTAAAAATAACGTTCACAGGCTTATCAAAAATGGGAATAATTCTATTTTTGTTGGCAACAACACACACATTATGATGCGTTTATCAATTTTAATCGGTTTTTGTTTTCTTGTTTTGACAATCAATGCTCAAAACCCTATACCAGAAGGTATTACTAAGAAGGTTTTCTTTGACGAGTTCATGGATAAATCTGAAAAGTGGCCGGTTGAAACAACAAAAGTTGATATCTATACCAATTACAAAGATGGTGACTACTTGATTTCAAGAAAGAGTCCAGACAAATCATATGCTGTTCAAGCTAATTTTGATGAAATCTCAAGAAACTTTATCATTAAATCGGCTATTGAAATGGCTCCAACGAGTGGTAAAAATGGATCAATTGGAATATTTGTAATGTTTCAGCAAGGTTTATCAGGTGGACTAATTTATGAATTCAACAACTATGGTAAATACAGAATTCGTCAGGTAAGTGCAAATGGTTTCAAGGTGATTTCATCTAACCCTGATAAAAAAGGTTGGACAAGATCACCATACATCAAGACAGAAAACAAATTAGAGATTAAAGCTTATGCTGGGGTATATGAGTTTTACTCCAATGGTAAATTAGTTGACAGATTGGTAAACACCGATTTCAAAAAAGGGTCTTTTGGCATCTGGGTAGGACCACAAACTTTAGCGAAAGTGCAATACTATTACACTTACCATCTAAACATTCCTAGTCAGCCAGACATCGTAAAAGATGATTTCATGGTTCAAATGGAAAATCTGAAAGCAGAGAACGATAGCTTAAAAGATCAATTAAGAACATTATCTGTGGCTGATGGAGCTGACAAACCAGGAGCCGTTGAAGCAATCAAAATCTTAGAAAAAAGAATTACACAGCTTAGAAGTGAAAATGAAGCGATGAGTGCGCAATTAGAAAAGGTAACTGCGGATTCAGATGCAGGTGCGGTTGACCTAATTGAAAAAATGACGGAAGAGTTAGCGGTGGCAAATCACAGAAACGATTCGTTAAGAAGAATAAATCAAGATTTATTGACAAAGTTTGACCTTGTTCAGGAAGAATTATTCAATGCAAAAGAGACTTTAAAAAATAGTTCAATAGCTGAAAACGACACTTTAATTGCGATGAAGGAAGAGGTTGAGGAAGATAAAGTCGAGGAAGAAGCAGCTGAAGAAAACACAACAGAGACTGCAGAAACTATTGATACAGAAATGGTTACTGATGTTGAAGAACAAGAAAATGTGCCGAGTAAAATCGTTAAAAGGAAGTTTAAAATTGAAAAAGCAGTGTTAAAAGTCAATTAGACGAATTACTCTTATACTTCCTTGAATAAACTTTTTTTCCCGATTAACTTGCTTTGTAAGTGGTATTTCATTTAACTTCGTAGGACTATTCTTTAGTTACTATCTCATAGTGATAGACTTGTTAAGTTTAGTTAGGTTAGGTTGGTAAGCCGGAGGTGGTTCTCCGGCTTTTTTCTGCTTCATATTTAGCTGAATACTTCGTAAATTGTACCTAATATGCCGTTGTATAAATTGTGCTTATTGTTTTGCTCTTTATTTATCCTTTTGATAAATGTTAGCGTAAACGCTCAAAACAAGCAGAACAGTGACTTAGACCAAATCAAGTTAAACGCAAAGAATCAAGTATTTACTCCTTCTCATAACTTTTCAAATCCAACATCTTATCCTGCTATAGAACAAACCCAACGCATTCAACGTGCTGGTGATTGTTGGTATGATTTAGACGCTGACTTTACTACGTTAGCTAAACTTGGAGTCGAAGAAACGCCATTGGAACTTGGAAATCTAGACGATGGTTATTGGAAAATACCTTTAAGCTTCACTTTTTACCTATACGGAAATCCTTACGACACCCTTTATTTAAACACGAATGGTAACGTTACATTTGGATCTGGATACACCAGTTATAGTAGTACAGGATTTCCTGACATCGCAGGACCAGATATGATTGCTGCTATTTGGCAGGATATTGATCTAAGGTCTGATTTTACAGACAATGGTATTTATTACAAAGATGATGGAAGTAAAATTATCATCATATGGAATCAGGTGGGGTATTGGAATCAAAACTATCTTCCAAATAATACCTTTCAATTAATCTTATCAAATGGAACAGATCCATACTTGGGTGCTCCAAACAATGCCCAATTTGCCTATGACAATATGGAATGGGCTGTTGGAGATGTAACAGGTAGCAGTGGTTTTGATCCTGACGTGGCCGGATCACTTACGGAATCTTTTTTAACCCAATCATTTGCTACAGCTGGTGCACAAAGTGAATTTGGGGATCAATACTATCAAATTGGTCTATTCGGAAGAAACAACAGTCAATACGATGGTCCTACTGGAGATAATGATGGAATTCATTACTTAGATGACAAGTGTTTTATAGCTAACTTATCAGGAACTAATATTCCTCCTATAGCCGATGATTTCCCTAGCGATACAATAATTACATGTCCGGGATCACCCTATAGCATCAATACCTCATTCAACTCTCCAGAACCATTTGAAACTACAACAGTAACGGTGACCAATACTACATTGAACCCAGCTTCATGGTCTACGACGATTACCGATGGTCAATACGCCACACAGCACTTAGTTCTTAACCCTACAGATGCTGATGTTGGCGTACACACCTTTACTTTTACCGCAGTTGATGATGGAGTGCCAACTAGTGAAACCACTGTCAAAACAATCGTTATAGATATCTCAACAACAGGTAATATGGCCATTACAGGTAGCTTAGATTACTGTATTGGAGACAGCACTCAACTTTTTATAAATCCTGGATACGCCACTTATTTATGGGGTAACGGCGAAGCTGATTTCGAAATTTATGTAGACAAGCCTGGTTATCAATCTTTAACAGTTAGAAGTGGAGTTTGTGTTTACACAGATTCTGTTTTAGTTGTTGAAAACAGCTTACCTAGTCCAAGTTTAGTCTTCACAGCTGCTAACCCACTTTGTGAACGAGATAGCGTAATCTTGACTTTAGATCAAGCCTACAGCTCCTACCTTTGGAATGATGGAAGTAGCAATGATACTTTAGTCGTTAAAACAACGGATAGATACAGTGTTACCATTACCGACGCTAACGGATGTGAAAATGCAACAAACGACACGCTTACCTTTCTTGAAAGTCCGATCGTAGAAATAACAAACGATGACAGTCCAGATATGTGTGCTGGTGAAATCTTAAACTTAGACGCAGGCGACTATGCTGATTATCTTTGGTCTACTGGAGAAACTAGTCAGTCCATTGATGTGACTACCAGCGGAACCTACTCCGTGATTGCTACTTCTCAAAATGGATGTATAACAAACGATACCTTGATCGTTACTTTTCACGATTTTCCAATTCTTGAAGTCGCGGGTGATACCAACTACTGCACAGGATCTGGAGCGAATCTAAACGCTGGTGCACACTTCTCTTATTTGTGGTCGAATGGTTCCACCGATCCTTCCATTGCAGCTACCGAATCTGATAATCCCATATCTATTACAGTAAGCGATGCTTATGGCTGTGAAACGAGCAAATCTGGTATTTTGGTTTTAGAAACTTTTATTCAAATCCCAACATTCTATGGGGACACTACCTATTGTTTTGGAGGTTCAACAACTTTAAGCGTGGATGACATTTACACCAGTTATTCTTGGTCAACTGGAAGCACTGACACCTTCACTGTTGTAAGCGGATCTGATCCTGTTACCTTAACTGTTACATCAGCAAACGGCTGTGATACCGAAAGGACATTATCCTCTTTAGAATTTCCACAATTGATTCCTGAAATAGATGGAGACACTGCTTATTGCGAAGGAGGTAGTTCTCGACTAACAACAACGGATACCTATGTTAACTACACTTGGTCTAACGGAGAAAACTTTTCAATAGTCAACTTAAACACATCTCACAATCCGATCTCCGTTTCTGTTATCGATATAAATGGTTGCATTGGGACATCTAGCGATTTTACCTTATACGAAAACATGAATCCTATGCCTGTACTTAATGGATCTAATGAATTCTGTGAAGGAGATTCAGCTACACTTTTTGCAGATACATTTGATTCCTACTTATGGTCTACCGGAAGTACAGAACAAACCATTTATCCGAAAGCAGCAGATAACCCAATTTGGTTAGAAGTACGTGATGCAAACGGATGCATGGGAAGGTCTATTGATCAAGTTGTATCAGAAAATCCAACCCCCATTCCCAATCTGTATGGAAGTCAGGCTTATTGTTCAAATGGAAATGCCATAATCGCTATTGATCCTGGATTCGCTTCAGTATTATGGAGCACTGGTGAAACTTCCAATCAAGTTCAACTAGACGAATCTGATAACCCGATTACCGTAAGTGTAACCAGCCACCAAGGATGTGTAGGAAACTCCGCAACTTTTAATGTAGAAGAAAAAGCTTTCTTGGAGCCTGTGATTATTGCAGACACTACCTATTGTGAAGGAGATTCTGCTTTGCTAGACGCAGGACCAACTTTTGCAACGTATTTATGGTCTACAGGCGAAACGAGCTCAAGTATTTATATTCACGATACCGATGGGGCCGTTTCGGTATCAGTTACCAATCTTAACGGATGCACAGGAATCTCTGATCCGGTTTCCGTTCAAGAATTTGCTTTCCCAACTGCAACTATCATTGGAAGTTCTGATTACTGTGAAGGAAGCCGAGCAATGCTTTATGTGGATAGTTCTGATGATAAAATATGGTCTAATGGAAGTATTCAAGATACTGTTTATGTAAGCGCTCAAAACAGTCCAATGTATGTGAGTATCGAAAATGAATACGGATGTGTAACAACTAGTACCGGTTTAAACTTATACGAAAGACCCGTTCCTGAAGCAAATATCACAGGAGACCCTGTCTATTGTCAATACGATTTTGCAACGCTGGATGCCGGACCAGGATTTCATGCTTATTCATGGCCTGATGGTAGCACGGGACAAACAGCAAACTTAAACAACACGTATAATCCAATTTGGTTAAGCGTAAGTAATCAATACGGATGCTCCGATACTAGTGGCTTAATCAACTTGTTTGAATTGGACGCTCCAGAAATTGAATTTACCTCAACAGGACCAGATACAGTCTGTAATAATCAAGTCTTCAGCACAACTATTGGTGTAGTCGGAAGTCATGATAGTTACTTATGGTCTACCGGATCAACAGATCCTTCAATTACAGTAAACTCGGTTGGGACTTACAACATTACCATATCTAATGGTACTTGTCCAAATAACGATGATTTCATTGTAGCATATGAGAAGACTTATAACCCTGTCGTTTTAATCCAAGGAGACAGTGCATTCTGTTTAGGAGAAGTAAGCCATTTATACCTGGATGATGAATACGAATCTTATGTGTGGTCCTCTGGCTCATTCACTCCATCCGTAAATGTTAATCATGCTGGTGAATACTATGTTGACTTAATTGATTCTTTAGGATGCGAATACCGAAGTAAAACGATTGAAATCTTCGTTGATCCAATGCCGTTAGCGAACTTTAACTTTAGCTCACCTGATACCATTATCAACTTCCTAGATTACTCTGACCATGCGAACACACACTTGTGGCGTTTTGGAGATGGAAATGAATCCAACACGGAAAACCCAAGTCATTCATACAATAGCAACGGAGAATTTGAAGTTACTTTGATAGTGGAAAACGCTTGTGGAATTGACTCACTTACTCAACTTGTAAACGTTAAACCAAAAGAGTTAGTTAGCATCAATGAAATAGAATCTTCAGATATAACAATATTCCCAGTCCCTTCACATGGATGGGTTAACCTTAGAATGAAAGATTACAGTGGAGAGAATTATAACATTGAAGTCTATAATTCGATCGGACAAAAAGTTCACAGTCAAATAGGCAATCAGAGCTATATTCAAATGAACTTATCGTATTTAGACAAGGGCGCATATACCCTTCAATTGACAATTGGAGATCAAGTGTTTTCTAAAAAGATCTTGTTGAATTAGGAATTGTTAATGTGACCCTTTACTGATTTGCTAATGATTATAGGTGTCATTAATTAGCAAATTGACAAATCAATAAATTAGCCCCTTTTTAATTTAAAAAACGATTTCATAATCTCCGAGCATTCATCAGAACGAACTCCACCTGACAGCTTGGTTTTTGGATGAAAAGGATTCGGTTCCATTCTTAAGGCTCCTCTTTTTTCATCACTTGCTCCATAGATAATTTCAGGTATTTGAGACCAATATAAAGCACCAGCACACATGGTACATGGTTCAAGTGTTACGTACAACTTACAGTCTTTTAAATACTTTGCCCCTAAAAACTGCGTAGCCGCCGTGTAAGCCAACATCTCTGCATGAGCGGTAACATCATTCAGTAGTTCAGTTTGATTATGCGCACGGGCAATTATTTGATTCTGACAAACAATAACAGCACCAACAGGTACCTCTCCCGAGTCGTAAGCTTTTTGAGCTTCGATTAAAGCTTGCTTCATGAAATGATCGTCGGAGTATACGGAAAGCATAATGGTAAATTTGAGATTTTAAAGGTAATAAATGATGGGTAAGGTTTTTCAATATATTGATTTGGGAGATCCTTCAGGAAAGATTCACGGGCGACCGCAAGGGTAGCCCCTACCATAATTGT
>CBFIFL010000023.1:0-37745 GCA_965661855.1 Flavobacteriales bacterium | reverse complement strand
GACTACGCCTTTTAATTGATTCTTCTTCGTTTTCCATAATAAGTCGTTAATGTGTCAACTTATTTTAGGACGGGACAGAATATTAAAAAATGAAGGCCGTGAATATCACGGCCTTTTTTTGTTTTTACTTTTGGCTAAGTATTTGATATCATTGCTGAATGAAATTCTTATTAGTCTTTTTGTTGCTAGTCACTTCTTTAGGTTTAAAGAGTCAGAATCTGACTTTAACCGATAGTTTTTTCACTGTGATTCCTATTACACTAAACCCTTCCGCTAAAGTGGAAAGTACGGTTCCTAAACATCCTGATAGCTTGTTATTTGAACTACCTATTGATTTCTACATCAAACATCAACCGTATTCTTTAATTATGATAGTCGAGGTTGGAGTATTTGGTAATACTTTTTATCAATTTGAATTCGGAAAGGGTAAAGGAATGAAGAATAGGAAGAGTATTCTTTTATCTCAAAAAGGAAAGTTTCTTTTAATGCGAGAACACGAGTTAAAGACTTTTTAGAAAGGATAACCAATTCCTATAGAGAATTGACTTCTTGATAATTGGTTATTAAAAGTATTGTTAATTACATCACTAGCGTAGTTTGGAACGTTGGCCGGACTTACAATCGGTACTGACCAATCTAAACGGAACAAGAAAAAAGATAAATCCATTCTAATTCCAGCTCCAGCACCTGTGGCTAACTCCTTGTAAAAGCTATTCCATTTAAAGTGTCCACCTGGTTTGTTTTCTTCATCTTCATTATACAGCCAAATATTTCCCGCATCTACAAACAATGCACCTTCCAACCAGGAGTTTAAATCAAATCGGTATTCTAGATTGAACTCTAGCTTTATGTCACCAATTTGAGTTAATAATGAATCTGGATTTTGATAATAGCTTCCTGGACCTACTGTTCTGTTTCTAAAGGCTCTTAAAGAGTTCGATCCTCCTGAAAAGAAACTTTTATCAAAAGGCAAGGCATCATTATTATCCAACGGGACAGCAAAACCAAGCTCTGTCCTAAAAGCAATTTGATCTCTGTTTTTAAAGCTTTTGTATTTACGATAATCAAAAAAGGTCCTTAAGTATTGTGAATAGGCTATTCCAAGTAATTCATGTTGTCCATTCTCATTTACAGTCATTAAAGAACTATTATTCAATAGTGATAACATATTTCCAGCTAACTGAATATCCGTTTTAAAATATCCGTTGGCTTGATTGACGGTGAATGAATAATGGTTTCCAAAATTGATGTAAGATCTAAAACTGTTTTGGTAGTATTCATTATCTGTAGTGTCTGCAAAAACAATGATAGGCGAGTTACTATCAAACTTTGAAGTACTTATTTCAAGAATAGCAAAGTCGTGTTTAGATCTTTCATTTAATGAAAACTGATAGCTGTAATCAAAAAGCGTTAAATGACGTGTATATTCTAATCGCTCTTGATAGTTATACGAAACACTAAACTCAGTTCCTGATGATTTAAGCTTAGTGAAATTGTTATTCCATTTTTTAGGTATAAATAGAGTAGGGAAGGTAAGTCTTAACTCAGGACCAAATTCAATGGTGTTTAATGTGTTGCTTAAAGAATCAAAAATAAAGGAGTTACTCTGTACTTCAGACCCACCATCAATCAGAAAATTAAGTTTTTCAGCACCTTTAAAAGTGTTTTTGTTGGAGTATTCAAAACTTGCGGAAATACCAAGGTTACCAGATGTGTTAGTCCCTTTAGCCTCAACCGATAGACTGTGTTTTGGAGCTGGAGATAATTGAATATTCATGATTAAAGAATCTTGCTCTTCAATAAATCCAATGTTGACATATGCAAAAACACCGAGGTTACTAAGTTTTTGATACGTGACATCTACTAGTTTGTAGTTGTACGTTTCTCCTTTGTTGATTAAAACGTTTCTTCTGATTATTTCAGGCTTTATTGCAATTTTATCTTTGTTTATAAATTCGATTCCCAAAGTATCTTTTTTAAAGCGAGTAATATTAGAAGCAGATTTTGTATTGAAATCAGTTTGCACAACCACTTTCTTAATATGATACTTGGTATGCGCTTTATTAGTGCTATCCGTTGTTGCAATGGAAAGCGTTTTAAATGTTAAGTGAACTGAATCCGGGTGTTGCAAGGTGTCAGCAAGCACTTTAATATATTGCTTAGTAAAGTGGTAGTATCCGTTTGATTTTAATGTTTTATAGATCCTGTCTTGCTCTTCTTTTAACAAGTCTACATCAAATGGAATATCAGTCTTTATATGACTTTTAGAAGGGTTCAAAAGAACATCTTTGAATTCATCCTGGTTAAAGTCATAATCTACATTATGAATCAATTTGGCATCATTTAATGTTAAGTTGTATATCAGATTAACCTTCTTTTTATTAAGCAGTTTTCTTTGAGTAAGTACTTCAATAACGTTGTTATAATATCCTTTTTTCTGAAGAAAAAGATCTATTTGACTAAGAGATTCCTTTGTTTTTAAACTATCATAAACGATAGGAGCTTCGCCTATAATACCGTTTAGCTTTCGTTTAAATCCAGTACTGGCTTTCTTAGAAAATATTTTTTGATTGGTTGAATTGTAAACCCAAAGGTGAAAGCGAATAAGATTAGCCATTTTTCGATTAGGCTTTTGTCTGATCAATGCATCTATATCGTCACTATCAACTGCATTTTTCTGATCGTTTATCTTAATTTCCAACTTGTTAAGAAGCTGCTCCTTGTCTTTTTGAATAAATCGAGCAGGTCTACATGCAAACAGAAAGCTTATTAAAGCAAAAGCTAAAATTATACGCTCATATTTAAAATGCTTTAATGCTTTCATGTACCTTTAAAGCTGCAAAAATAAGTAATATGTTAAGCGCAAATCAGATTAAGTATTTTAAGTCTCTTCATTTGAAAAAGAATAGAGATACTGAAGGAGTGTTTATTGCTGAAGGAGATAAGCTTCTTGGTGATTTATTAAAGTCTGAATTTGACTGTGTTTCCTTGTTTCAAATAGACCCAAACTTTGAGTCTGCAGAGAAAGTTAGTCCAAAGGAAATGTCTAGGATAAGTGCGTTGAAAAATCATTCCAATTCTTTTGGAGTGTTTAAAAAGAAGTCTTGGGGTTTAGATTTGAATGCAGACAAGGTAATTTGCTTAGACGGAGTTCAAGACCCTGGTAACTTTGGAACCATTCTTAGGTTAATGGATTGGTTCGGAATAGAACAAATGATTTGCTCAAAAGACACAGTAGACGTGTACAATCCGAAGGTAATACAATCTACTATGGGATCTTTGCGAAACATCTCTGTTTGCTATGGTGATCTGGATACCATGTTAAGCAATGATTTTAGATCTCATGTTAAACTTGGAGCATTCATGGAAGGAGAGGATATTAAAACCTTTCAGGCACCTGATAAGTTTGTTTTAGTAATGGGAAGTGAAGGAAAAGGAGTGAGAGAGGATATACAAAAGCTAATTGATAGTAAAGTTTCTATACCCAAAATGCCAAACGCTCAAGCAGAGTCTTTGAATGTTGCAGTGAGCTGCGGTCTTCTAATGCATCGTTTGATTTGAGTACTTCATTGTTTATATTCACCATTTCATCGATAAACGAGCAATTTCCCTGATTTAAAACCGTTTCTTTTCAGGAAAGGGAGAGATTATGGAAAAGGAGCATGTATTACTAGTTGATGACGATACGATGGCAATTGAAGCTTTAAAAAGGATTCTGTCTATTTACCCAAATCTTCAAGTACATTCAGTATCTACTGTATGTTCAGCGATTAAAGTAATTATGGATTATGATCCTAAGGTTATTATTTGCGATTTGATTTTAGGGAAGTTAAATGCTGACGATTTGTACAATACCTTACAACGTTATAACATTGACGATCGCTTCGTCTTTATTTCAGGAAGTACAAGGAATGAATTAAGTGATGACATGTTAGAAGTCATCAAGAACAAGTCCTTTTTTAACAAACCCTTTACAAGAAAGCAAATTCAGGAAAAAGTACAAATGACTTTAGGCTTAGTTGTTTAAACTCTCCTTTATTTCTCTTTCTAAATCCGAACTCACCGGTGTTAAAGGTAGTCTTAGGTGGTTATCTATGATTTTTTTCTCAGCAAGGACATGTTTTATTCCTGCTGGATTACCTTCTTTAAAAAGTAAGTTGGTAATATGAAATAGTTCATAATGAAAGCCATGTGCTGAGGCAAAATCACCTCCAAGAGCAAAATTGATCATTCTTGAATGCTGTTCAGGGAAAGCATTAGCAGAGACAGAAATTGCACCGTCGGCTCCAACAGAAAGCATAGGAAGCGTTAAATTATCTTCACCTGATAGAATGTTAAATCCTTCAGGTCTATTATCTACAATCTCCATTAACTGGTTTAAATCTCCAGAAGCTTCTTTTATTGCAACAATATTGTCAAAATCCTTTGCTAGTCTTATAGTAGTTTTAGCAGTCATATTAGAAGCTGTTCTACCAGGTACATTATAAAGAATTATAGGTAAGACTGATTTTTTAGCTAATGCTTTGAAATGCTGGTATATTCCTTCTTGACTTGGCTTGTTGTAAGATGGAGAAGCCGATAATAAGGCTTGGTATCCACTTAAGTCATAGGATTCTAAATCGCAAAGTAACTGGTGTGTGTTGTTACTAGCAAGTCCAGCTACAAGATCTAACTGTAAAGGGTTATTGTTTTTAACAAAATCAAAAACCTCTTGCTTTTCAGAATTAGATAAAGTTGCTGTTTCTCCTGTAGTTCCTAGCACCACTAAAAAATCAACGCCACCATCACCAACGTGTTGAATAAGACGCTTCAATGCATCAAAATCAATTGATGAGTCATTTTTAAAAGGTGTTACAAGTGCTACTCCAGTTCCAGTAATCTTCATTATTCTGTTTTTATTGCTTTTAGGTAAAACTCTATTTGCTCCAACAAATATCTCAAATTATTCTCTTCATTTAGAATTATTTGAAGGTCAAAGCTGTTTATGTGAGAAGGATGTTCTACTCCAATTTTAAGCTTTGCTTTAGATTGAAGATTGATCATGGATAGAAAGTCGTTTTGATTAATACATGCAACAATTAAAAGATCAAACGATTCATCTACAAATGAGTCTATTACATCAGAACTAGGTATTCCAATCTTGCTTTTATGCGATAGGTTAACGTAGTCAATATTTAATTTAGCTTGAAGCTTCTCAGGAGTAATTTTACTTGGAACAAGTACCAGACTTCTTACTTGTTTCCCTTGTTGCTTTAATGCATCTGCAAATAGTCTACATTGTCTAATGTCTTCTGTATTCTCCTCTTCATGAATATAGATTAAACCTATAGTCTTAATAGCATCAAAACTCTTCAAAACTACTTGTCTGTCCTGATTTAAGTCTTTCAGCTTTTTACTCGCAATTCTTGACTTAATTTTATCTATCATAACCGATCATATCTAAAAAGTCATCTTCAGAAATTATACTGAGTCCTAACTGAGTTGCCTTTTCAAGCTTACTAGGCCCCATTTTATCTCCAGCTAATACGTAGGAAGTTTTCTTAGAGATAGAACCTACGTTTTTACCTCCATTTTTTTCAATCAAATCTTTTATTTCGTTCCTGCTTAAAACAGAGAAGACACCACTGACTACAAAAGACTTTCCTTCCAGCTTATTACTTTGCTGATTATCTTCTTCGTTGGCTTCTTTTTCAAATTTTAATCCAAGTGATTTCAATTTATGTATCAAGGCGACCTTCTTTTCATCTTTAAAATAAAAGATGATTGTACCGGCTATTTTATCTCCTATATCATCAATAGCAACAATTTCCTCAAAAGAAGCGGCCATTAAAGCGTCTATAGTTTTAAAGGCTTTACATAGTTTTTTTGCTACCGTTTCGCCAACATGCTTAATTCCAATTCCAAACAATACCTTTTCAAAAGGTTGCTCTTTAGACTTTTCTATTCCCTCTAAGAGATTGTTAGCTGATTTCTCAGCAATTCTGTCTAAGCTCAAGACATCTTCCAAACTCAATTGATATAAGTCTGAGAAATCTGTGATTAGTTTGTTTTCAAATAATAAATCAATGGTTTCAGGTCCGATTCCCTCAATATTCATTGCCTTTCGAGAAATAAAATGCTCAAAAGCTCCTTTAGCTTGTGGTGGACAATTTTCTTGATTTGGACAGAAATGTTGTGCTTCTCCTTCATTTCTAAAGAGAGGTGTATTACACTCCGGACATTCTTCTATGAAGTCAACCACTTTAGATTCATTGCTTCTACTTTCTGTTTTAACGCCAACTATTTTAGGAATGATCTCTCCACCTTTCTCAACAAATACTTCATCGTTGTAATGAAGATCTAATTTCTCAATTATATCCGCATTGTGTAATGATGCACGTTTAACTGTTGTACCGCCTAAAGAAACTGGATTTAGATTAGCCACAGGAGTAATAGCACCAGTACGTCCAACTTGGTACTCAACACTTACTAGCTTCGTACTTACTTGTTCTGCCGGGAATTTATAGGCAATTGCCCATCTTGGAGACTTTGCAGTCATTCCAAGCATTTCCTGTTGCCACCTTTGATTAACTTTTATAACAATTCCATCTATTTCAAACGATAAATCATGACGCTTTTTATCCCAATAAGTAATGAATTCAATGACCTCTTGAACGGAAGAACACTTAGCAATCATGTTATCTTCTTGCTTAGGTGTTCTGAATCCCCAAGCATGTGCTTTTTCAATAGACTCTAAGTGAGTATCGAAACTTAATTGTTTTCCCGTTAAATAATACAAGTAGCAATTCAGATTTCGTTTCGCTACTTCTGCTGAATCTTGAAGCTTTAAAGATCCAGAAGCAGTATTTCTTGCATTCGCATATAACTCTTCTCCAGAAGCTTCACGTTCTTGATTCAATCGATTAAATTCCTTTTTAGGAAGGTATATTTCTCCTCGTATAACAAATTCATCAGGAAAATCATTCCCTCTTAGTTTTAAAGGAACCGTGTTAATCGTTCTAACATTATCGTTTACTTCATCGCCTTTGCTACCATCACCTCTGGTAACAGCTTGAATAAAATTTCCGTTCTCATACTTTAAGCTGATAGCCACACCATCATACTTAAGTTCAACAATGTATTCTACTTCTTGTTCAACTGCAGTTCTAACTCTTTTGTCAAAAGCTTTAATATCTTCAATGGAGTAGGAGTTACTTAGAGAAAGCATTGGGTAATCGTGAGAAACAGTATTAAAGTTTTTATTAATACTTCCACCAACTCTTTGACTTGGACTATTAGGGTCGTTGTATTCAGGGTGAGCTTTTTCAAGATCAATAAGTTCCTGTAATAATTGATCAAAATCAAAGTCACTAAGCTCTGAAACGGACTCGTTATAGTATTTATGGTTTAAATGATTGATTTGATCTCTTAAAGATTCAATCTTATCTTTTACTTGACTCATAATGATAGTATGAGTAATAAAGATACAAGCTAAGCGCTTTTCTGCTACGCTAAATTATCAACATTATATTGGGCACAAACAAAGCGGTCTTTCCCTAAGAAATCCTTAATGACTTCAACGTTCTTCCATTCTTTATTATGGAATAGATCAGCAGTTTCTGTACCGTGATTTTCGTTAATTTCAAAATACAAGTAACCGTTTGTATTTAAACTGTTAACGGCAAGATTTACAATTCTTCTGTAAAATAGTAATGGATCTGTTTCCGGAATAAACAAAGCGCTATGCGGTTCAAAATCAAGAACATTGCTGTTCATTAACTCTTTTTCGCTTGGTTTAATATATGGAGGATTACTTACTATCAAATCAAAATGACTATTAATATTACCTTTCAAAATATCCAAATGAAGAAAATCAACTTCCAGATTTAGCTTGTCAGCGTTATCCTTAGCCACCTCAAGAGCCTTCATGGAAACATCCACTCCAGTGACTTCTGCTGAAGAATAGATTGATTTCAAAGCTAAAGGAATACAACCAGACCCAGTTCCAATATCAAGGACTGATCTAATCGAGTCATGTTTCGATTTGATTAAATAAATAAGTTCTTCCGTTTCTGGTCTTGGTATCAAGGTGTCTTCTGTAACCTTGATTTGAAGATCGAAGAATTCCGTATGACCAATAACATGTTGAATAGGCTCATGACAAAGAAGTCGTTTGTAAGCTCTAATTATTAGTAATAATTCCGATTCAGTTAATCGATCATTTAAGTGAAGTGGAATTAAATGTTTTTCCAAGTTGAAATAATGTTGAATAAGCATATACGACAAGGCTTTGGCTTCATTGTCTGGATAGATGGCCATAAGCTTATCAATACTTTTATTCAATATGTATGAAATGGTATTCATAATTGTGATCTAATATATGAATCAATAGATCAATTTTAACACGAATCATGCTTTCAAAACTATTTTCAGGTCTATCCGAAACCATTTTGCTTATAATTAGTAATTGACTTAATAAATTAAGATTATGAATACTATTATAGTAGATTGAAAAGTTCGAAATTGAACAGCGTGAAAACCAAAAAAGTAGACACAAACTTATTTTTGTTAGGATTAAAGAAAAGCAAAATGCAAAAATGAAGAAATAATTCCTAGATGTCTATGTAAATAGTTTAGCTATGTAACGGATTCAGTAATTAACGGTAATAGTAAAACTATTTACGTAGAGATTAGAATAGTATTTCCATTTTTTTATGTTTAAAGTACCGAACAAAGTCTATACAATAATCTCATTCCAACGTTGGCATCCCAGTCATTGTTAGGATCCACTCCGTTAGAGACTTCAACTAAATCAAATCCAATTATTTTGCGTCCAGATCTTTTGACTTGTTCTATCAAATAGCACGCTTGTTCGAATTCTAGTCCGCTTGGGACAGGGGTTCCGGTGTTTGGGCAATTGCTTGGGTTTAAACCATCAATATCAAAACTGACATAAACAAATTCAGGAAGGTTATCGATAATCTTTAAACAGATAGACTTCCATGTCTCACCTTGGTATTCAGCTTGTTTTAAGCCTGAGTCATAAAAGGTTTTTATTCTTCCTTTAGCGTCTTCGATTCTATCAAGTTCTTCTTCGCAAATGTCACGTATACCAACTTGTACTATATTCTTTACTGAATCTAGTTTTAACGCATTATACATGATTGATGCATGTGAATAATCAAAACCTTCATAAGATTCTCTTAAGTCTGCATGAGCATCTATTTGTAAAATTCCAAACGATTCGTATTCATGATCAAAAGCTTGAAGCATTCCTAGGCTACAACTGTGGTCTCCGCCAATTAATCCTATCTTTTTTCCTTGTTCAAGGTGAAACAATGCCTTGTGCTTGATAAAGTGATTAAACTCCTCACATGCTTCATTGATACGATTTATGCCTTTAGAGAAGGACTTAACGTCTTCATTATTTTCAAGAGCTTGTATGTAGGATTCGCTTATTTTTCTAAGTTCTTGACCTTGTTTTTTCCATTCCTGTGAGACTTCTAAACTATGAATTCCCTGTTCGTAGAATTTCGGATGAAAATGGTTGTGGTAATCAATTTGAGAACTAGCTTCAATGATCTGATCAGGTCCGTTTGAAGTTCCAGAACGATAACTAACTGTAACATCCCAAGGAGCGGGAATTAAAACAATTCTTGATTCATCTTCATTAAAAGGAAGAGAGAAGATGTTCCCGTTTTTAATACCTACACCGTTTGGATCGAACATATTCAGAAAGTTTGTAAAAGATAAAAGCCCCTTGTAAACAAGAGGCTTTAAAAATATTTAAAAGAGATTTATTTTACAATCTCTACTAATTCCATTTCAAAAACTAATGTTGAGTAAGGAGGTATTCCGTTTCTACCTCTTTCTCCATATGCCATTTCGTAAGGGATAACAGCTTTAATTTTATCACCTGGGTGCATTAACATTAATAATTCAGTCCATCCTGGAATAACCTGACGTACTCCAAACTCTACCGGTGCTTGGCTAGCATCAAACTGTTGTCCGTCAGTAAATGTTCCTGCATAGTTACATTTTACTTTACCCATTGGGTTAACTTGCTCTATGCTGTTTGATTTATTGATGTACTTATAAAGGATACCTGAATCAGTAGAAATAACACCTTTTTGCTTACTAAAAGCATCCATGAAAGCTTGACCTTCTTCAAGGTTAGTACCAAACTTCTTCTTTTCAGCATTCATGAAATAGTTTTGAGCAAATTTCTGAGCGCTTTCCATTCTCATTTTAGGAGCGTTATCATTAATGATGTTTTCAAAACCAGCAGTGATTAATGAATTATTCAAAGAATCAGCTTCTTTCATTTGTTTAGCATTCTCAGCTAATATTACACCAACAGCATAACTAAGGCTGTCTATTTCGTTATTTAACGCAACAGGAGCAGATTTTTTCTCTCCACAACTTACTAATGCAATTGCAATAGCGCTTCCTAATATAATGGTCTTTCTCATAGTCTAATTTTGATTATCAAATGTAAGTATTTCCTTTAAAGCTGCATTGTTAAAAAATGCAATTTAATGGATTGATGTACTTGAATTTGAAACGAAGGTCTTTGATTAATAATTCAGAGGATATAGATTTTCCAGAGTCATCTAAGTCCTGAAAATATGGAGCATTTATACCTATTGAATGAGCTGCTTTTGTATAGAAGTCCATTTTACTTGGGTGTTCTGGAGCACAAGCATTATAGGTGGATCCCCATTTTTTTTGATTAATGATCTGGTAGATGGCTTCGATACAGTCGTCCTGATGGATTAGGTTAACCGGACTTCCACCTTTTTTGAGGTTTTTCTTTTTAGCTAGAAATCTACCTGGCATTCTATCATAGCCAATCAGACCACCAAAGCGGATGATAGTATTTTGCCATTTAATATGATTGATTAATACATCTTCAACATTCAGTAATTGTTTACCACTTTCACTTATTGGCTTAGGTCGAGTGTTCTCGGTCAATAACTTTTCTTCTTGACCATACACAGAGGTTGAGCTTACAAATAAGATGTGTTTCAGTTTGGATTCTTCTAATTGGTCTAGCAGTCTTAATATCTTTTCTTCATAGAAAACAACCTCGGGAGAGCTTCTTAAAGGAGGGATATTGATAATTAGAATTTCGCACTTGTCAAATAAGGATAAATCGCCTTCAGGACCCGTTTTATTCAATTTCAATATTCCAGGTTGAATATGGTTGGCTTTCAAGGTGTCCAGCTTATGAGTACTTGTTGTACTACCAAAAACTTTATGACCCTTATTATAGAGGTAATTCCCTAAAGGAAGACCTAACCATCCGCAACCCAATACTCCTATGTTCGGCTTATTATTCATAGTTTTGCAATCTGTTAAATTTAAGGACTGTGCAGATATGAACAAAAAGAAAATTGTAAGCTTTTTTCCAGCGGCAACGGAAGTGCTATATGCTTTAGAAATAGACAAGTTAATGATGGGAAGATCACATGAATGTAATTTTCCTTTTGAAACTAAGTTTAAGCGTGCATTGTCAAGACCTAAATGGGGTGTTGGAAATGCAGGAGAGGAGATGGATGAAATTGTTTCTGATCTTTTTAATGCTGCTTTTAGTCCTTATGATATTCACCACACTGCAATCAAGAAAATGAGACCAGATGTGATTATCACTTCTTCCATGTATGAAGATTGTGGAATCAGTAAGGATGAGTTAGAGGCGCTTGCAAAAAACGAACTTGGTTATGATGTAGAGGTGTTAGACTTTCATATTAATACTATCGAAGATATGTTTGATATGGTTGAAGTAATTGGGGAAGTGATTGAGGTTCAAGGAAGAGCGAAACGTTATTTAAAGTTATTAAAGAACAGGATGAAACATCTTTCAACTATTATAAATGAGTTGAGTGCTAAGCATCAAGTATTGTTTTTTGAATGGCTAAATCCAACGTTAGTTACTGGAGGATGGATTCCAGATGTGATTAGTTCAGTTGGAGCCAATCATGTTCCTACAAGTGCTGGTGATCATTCTGCTGAATTAAGTTTTGACGATTTAATGTCTATTGATCCTGAGATTATTGTTTTAGGAGCAAAAGAAAACGGACTTGATGAAGTTATGGATGAAATAGGTAAAATGTCTGATTATGGTAAATGGTCAAACTTAAGTGCCGTTCAGAATAAACGCGTATATGCAGTTAATTCAAAAGATCTATTTTCTGTTCCAGGTCCGAGAATGATTGATGCGATGGAGGTGTTTTGTGATATGTTGTATCCAAAAACCTTTTTATTCGGACACAAAGGGAAAAACTTTATTCCAATTAGGTTTTAAGTATCCTGAATTAAACTTGTATTTTTAAGAAGTAAAATATTGATATGAAATTAGTTAAGCTTTTAATTCTTAGCCTGGTTGTTTTACTTGTAGCGTGCAGTAAGCAAGATAAATTAGAAAACCATATTCCTGAAAACAGTATATTTTTAATGAAGGTAAACACACCTTCAATGATTAAAAAAGTAGCTTGGGATGCATTATTTTCTGACGGATTTTTTGATTTGTTTGATGAGAATAAAAAGACAGGTGAGAGTATGAGGAAAATGTCTAAATCTGGTTTAGATATGACTCATGAGTTTTATTTATTTAAAACTAAAGAACACTTCAATGAAGAGTTTTCAATGATTTTCGAGCTTGATAATAAGCAACAGTTAATCACATTACTGGATAGTGAAGGGTTCAAATCAAAAGAAACTGCAGGAATTCATAGAGTATTACTTGAAAACGGTGTGTTTTTAAGTTTTAATGATAAAGTTGCCTTGTTAACTATTACTGAAAGAATGGCTTTTCTTGACGATTTAGAATCGAAGGTGATTACAACATCATACTCTGATCATGGTAAACTATATAAGGATGTTATTAAATCTGATCATGATGTTGTAAGTTCTTCTGATTATTCTGAGGTGTTGAAAACGCAAGTAGCAGCAATGACTTTCAAAAAGAATAGTTTTGATGTTTCTGTGTTTGAAGGTGATTACATCTTCGGGTTTATTGATTTTCTAGACGGTAAAATTGTTTCGGATTACAATTACTTTGCTGGAGAGTCAAGTAAGAGCTTAATTCAATCAATGGAAAAAGAAAATAAGATTCCTGAATTGACTAAAGCTGGAGCAGGAGAGAGTCCTATTGCATCATTAGGAATGTCTTTCAACTTTGAAAGTATAGTTTCATTCATGAGAACGAATGGAATCTTAGCAGATATTGATAAGAAAGCAGGTATTCTTAGGTTGTATGGAACTAGTGCAGAGGAATTACTAGGTTTCTTTAAGGGTGACTTCTTAATGTGTTTGGAAAGTATTCAAAACAAGGAGGTCGTGAAGAATTCTTATCGTTTTAATGAAGCACAAGGAAGTATGGAATCCTACATTGATACGGTTCAAACAACGACTCCTGTTTATATCTATTCCAATACGGTAAACAATGAAGCTCGTTTAAAGCAATTGATGGCTACGTTTCATACTATGTTAGAAGATAAAGGCGGGTATTTAAGTGTAAAAGGAGGTAGTGATATTTACATCCGTTTGGAAAAAGAGATTCTATCTGTTACTAATTCTGAAGATTTAATGAAAGATATGATTGCGGGTAAAGAATTACTTATTGAATCTGATGATAAGAAAGGATTAAGCGAGAATGCTTACTTCTTAGACTTAAGGACTAATAAATGTATTCCAGCATTAAAGCAATTTATACCTGGTATGGATAAAGAGTTAAATGATGTCGAAGATTTAATTGATGGAATTCAAGCAAAAGGAGCTCCTTCAAAGGAAGGTTTTCATTACAATACAGAAGTGATTTTTAGAAATGAGGATGACAACAGTTTGTTTCAAATGTTTGAGTTTGCTAAAAGCTTAAAACAACAGGAAGCAGCTTAATGTCCATTCAATTAAAGCAAATATCTACAGATTACATTCCTTACTCTGATTCTGATATTTGGGGTTCAATTACTACCATTGAAGAACATAAGCCGTGTCATGTATACGCTCCTTCCGGAAGCGGTAAAACAAGTTTTCTTAAAATCCTTTATCAACAAGAGAAGAATTATTCTGGATCAGTAATTATTGACAAGGAGAGTCTAATTGATATCGAGACTTCAAAACTAAGAACGAGTGCATTTTCCATTGTATTTCAGGACTTAAGGTTGATAGGAGGTTTAACAGCTTTAGATAATGTAATGCTTCGAGCTGATCTCTTTTCAATATCTAAAGCTGATGTCAAGTCATACTTTGATAGTTTGTCTATAAGTCACTTAATGAATAAGCAATGTTCTGTTATGTCCCGTGGGGAGTTACAAAGAGTAGCGATAATTAGATCGTTAATTGGTGATTTCAAGTATTTGTTGTTAGACGAACCTTTTTCGCATTTAGATAGTCATTCCAGAGAGTTGTGCATCAAGCTGATTAATGAGCATCAAGAAAGAAATGGATTTTCCATTGTGCTTTGCAATGTAGATCAGGATGACTTTTTTCAATATAATCAACGTTTGGTTTTATGAAGACAATTCAGAAGCTAATTAACATTGATAACAAGTCCTATCCAGGTGTAGCCTGGTTTGGAATCGGATTAGGCATCTTTTGTTTGATGATTAGCTTAACGCTTCAGTTAGATGTTTATGAATTAAACCAAAACGATAATAGCACTAGTTCTAATGAAGGGTTCATTATCGTTAACAAGCAAATTGGTATACTGAACGCCTTAAATGACGCTTCTGTAAAGTTTACAAATAAAGACTTAGAGGACATTAAGAACAAGGATTGGGTTTTAGATGCAGACGGATTTATTTCTAATAATTATAGAATTAGATTAAGTAGTAGAAGGTTTAATTTCAGAACAGAATTGTTTTTTGAATCTGTTGGAGATTCATTCATTGATACCGATTTAGATGATTTTGAATGGATTAAGAAAGACAATGTTGTACCAGTAATTCTATCTAATCAATTTTACAATTTATACAACTTCGGATTTGCAGCAGGACAGGGTTTGCCTAAGGTGCCAAAGGATGTGTTGATGGGTTTAGAATTTGATTTAAGGGTATCAGGAGAAGGTAAGTATAGAGATATGAAGATTAGAGTTGTTGGATTCTCTGATCGTATTTCATCGGTATTAGTCCCTAAGTCTTTTATGAATTGGGCTAACGGTTATTTTGGTGAAGAAAGTTCTAATTACTCCAGATTGATTATAAAAGTTAAAGATTTAGCTAGTCCTGATTTATCAGGAGAATTGAAGCAGTTGAATCTTGAAATGAACAAGGAATTGTTAGGAGGGAAGGTGGTTAACAGAGTTGCCAATGTTAGTTCAACAATCATATTATGTTTTGGACTTATGGTATTCCTGCTTTCGGTCTTACTAATTACGAATGCGTTAAAGCTTAAAGTCCTTGCTATCAAAGAGAATTTAGTATTGCTTTCTCAAATTGGATACAGCCAAGCTATGATTTTGAAAGCTTATTTAAGACCACTTATAAAAAGTGCGATGGTATTGGTATTACTAAATACATTTATCTACTTATTAAGTAAGAAACAGATTAATAATTGGTACAAGCAATTGGGTATCGGTATTGATAGCTATAGCTTAATCCCAATAGGAATAATGCTTATTCTGATTGCAGCGATTGTTTTCTTAAGTAGGAGGGTTCTTGTAAATGTATTAAGACAGAATCCTAGCTAAAGAAGTTTTGAGTTTGTCAAAAGTAACAGGTTTAGCAACGTATCCATCAAAACCATTAGCTAAATAAGTCTCTTTATCACCTTCCATTGCATTTGCACTTAGTACAATAATAGGAGGAGTTTTTTCGTAAGACTTTCTAATTTCTTTAGTCGCTGTAACTCCATCCATAACAGGCCTTTGAAGAGTCTATCCAATATTTTGGCTCATACACAAAATATTGGATAGACTCGATCATATTACTTGTGACCAGGCTACTGTCCTGTTTATGAAAGTATTGATTGTAATTAGTATTTCTTTACTAGTACTTTTAAGTTCTATAATTGTACAGAAAAGGATTTTATCAAAATCTGGATTGTATTTATTTCTCTGCTTAATTGCCAGTTACATCATGATGAATGGATTGAATCAATTCTGTTAGTTGCATTACCAAAATAGAGTAGCATAATTAGATAAACTACTCAGTTGGTATTGGCCTTAATCAATTGGTGTTACTTACCCTTTTCTTAAAAGTTAAAATTCACTCCTAAACTTGGCATTATTGGTAACTGATTGATTCTTTCATTAGACGCTCTGTCTATATAGAAGATGTTACCTCTGTTGTATACGTTAGTTACTCCCAAGTTAATCGCTAGTTTTGAGTTCTCAAATTCCATAGTTTTTTTCATGTTGAAATCAAGTCTATGGTATTCAGGAAGACGTTTAGAATTGATATCGCCTAATATGAATTGGTGGTTACCGTTCTCAGTTGTAAAATCAGAATTAAGTCCATCTGAGAAATTTAACATTTCATAATTACCAGCGGTAGGAGTGAAAGGGAATCCAGAACCATAGTTCCATCGTAAGTTAACTTCCCATGATTTTTTCTTACCAAACTTATAGGCTGTAACCAAGTTTAAATTATGTCTTCTATCAAAGTGAGTCCAATACTCTTGTGTTCCATCGAATCGTTTCACATATCCATGACTGTATACAAACCAGATATAAAGCTTTGTATCATCATACTTCAGGTTGAAGTCAAGACCATAAGCTTTACCTGTTTCAATCATGAAGTCACTTTCAGCTTCAGTCATTTTGTTTCTATTTAAAGAGCTTAACTGATCAAAGAATTTATAATATCCTTCTAAGTTGAACGTGAACTTCTTGAAATCGTATTCGAATCCTGATATAATGTGTCTAGCTTTTTGAAGCTTATTATCTTCTAAAGATTCTCCATCAAATTCATCAGGAATCTCATCAGAACCCGAAAGGTAACCAGAGAACAAACTAACTACATCTCTTTCCGAAGTTGCCGCGATTAGGTTTTGACTAAAGTAACCACCAGCAAATTTCCATCTAAAGTTTTCATTAATGTTATACTTTATACCTAGTCTTGGTTCCAATGAAGTATTTGGTAAAGAGGCGTAATAATGAATTCTAAAACTTGGATCTATAATAAGTAAACCTAGTTTCTTTTTGTAATTGAAGTATCCAGACATTTCAGAAGTATTTACATTCTGCTCAATTCTTCGACCAATGCTGTTCACATAAGCAAAGTCTGTTTTGAATCCTAAGAATTCAAAACCATACTTGATTGCATCTTCACCGTTTAAGTAAGTAAAATCAAGACCACCATTGAATCCGCCAATAAAACTTGTTCTGTTTCTACCAGACTCTTCGACCAATTGAGTAGTAAAGTTTGAGTAACCGAATTTACCTTCAACCAATAAGTTCGAAGCTCCAGGAATCAAAACGAAATTTGTTCCAACTCCACCTGAAGACCAACCTAGTGAATCTACGGCTTGATAATCATCAACTCCATCAGAGAAGTTAAATCCGAAAATATTGAATCTACTTCCGCTCTTACCTGAACTTGAAATTTTCCCGTATAAATCTCTAAATGTAAATGGAAGTCCATCACCATTGTTGGCATAGCTATACAATTCAGGACTAGTTTGATCCAGTAAACCTTGCTTTGCTGATAAAATGTATGTTAAAGAACCTGGACTATCTTCAGTTGCTTTTTTTAATGGTCCTTCAACCATTACTTTCGATAGGAAAGGAGATGCCGTTAATTGACCGTGCACTTCAGATTTGTTTCCATTTTTCATGGTAATATCCATAATAGACGAAATACGTCCTCCATACTTGGCGTTAAATCCTCCAGTATATACATCCGCATTTCTAATGATATCAGAATCAAATACAGAGAATAAACCGATTGAATGGAAAGGATTGTAGATCACTAGTCCATCCATTAATACCTTGTTCTGGATTGGTGAACCTCCTCTTATGAATAACTGTCCTCCTTGATCTCCCGTGAATACAACACCAGGTAAGACTTGAATATATTGAGCAATTTCGGGTTGTCCACCAATAGATGGGATTTGAGCAATTTGCTTAGGTGAAATCTTTACAACAGAGGTTTTTACTGAAGTTTGATTGTCTTTTTTCTCAACGTCAATAGTAACAGTACCCAGCTTTTTAGAAGCTTTACCCAGTTCCATGTTCACTGTCTTGGTCTGATTAGCAAGAATTTTAATACTTACTCTGGCAGTATCAAAACCTAAACCCGTAGAAATAAGCGTATAATCTCCAGGAGGTAATTTACTTAAAGAGTAGTAACCGTTTACATCAGTAGCGATTCCGAACGTTGTATTGTCTAGATAAACGCTGGTAAATATGATAGGTTCTCCTGATTTTTTTTCTGTAACGAATCCTCGAATTGATCCATTTTGAGCCCATATACTAACTGCTGATATCAGTAGTATAAGTAGAATAGTAGTGTACTTCATTTAAGTTAGGTTAAGTCTTAACTCTTTTACGAATTAAGTGGTTCTTAAAAATACGACTTTTGAAGGGATAATTTGAGGGTAGCGTTCAGCTGTAGAACGAATTAATGTCGACTAGATGCCAAATTGTTCGAAAGTAGCGTGATTTCTGTCTAGTTCTTCTTTATCAATACGTTGAAAGTCAGACGAGAATTTAAACGAAAGACTATCACTTGCAATCGTTTCAATTTTTCTTGCTTTAACCTTCATTAAAAAGTTATACTGAACCATTTGGTATTCAAGGATTACGCCTTTGATTTGAGGAAAAGGAGTGAACCAGTTAGGATCTTTTGACTCTAGTTCATCTGTATAGTATATGTTGTAGCTTTCTTTTGTGATGGGATCAGTAACAAGAGCTTCTTTACAAGTGTAAGTAGCAATCACTTTCGTTTTACCAGTCTCTTTAATGTTTAATGGATTATACTTAGATGTATACTCTTTGATATCCTGACCTGTATAGCTGTATTTACTTTTAGTGAAGTAAACCTTCATACTTTCCTTTAAAGAAGGGACCGATGAATTGGCAATGTAGTTTAATTGGATGTTCCCTTTTGCCAGATTGACTTCTGTTCTAACAAAATCATCTTTAAAGAAATACATCATTGAATCGGGTAGTGTCGATTTTATAAAAGGATCCTCAGGAGGATTTGGGTAAGAGATATCAAAAGTGATTACGCTTAAGTCTTTACTTCCTGATTTCTGTGTATCAGTAGTTTCGCTACTACAAGAAATAAAGGAAATAGAAATGGCTAATATGTATAGTATTCTTCTTACCAAGTTACTTTTTCTTTATTCAAAAATCCTGCAATCCCTTTCTGACAATCATCAGTTGCTCTTGCTTTAGCGTTAATCTCGGCTGCATGGTTAAATGCATCCTTGATTGACATACTTTGCACATCTGCAATTAACTGCTTAGTTAAAGCAATAGAATCACCTGATGTTCTAGTAATTAGCTTTTGAACGAAAGAATATGTCTTTTGTTCTATTTCTTCAGCAGAATATACCTCATTGATTAGATTAATCTCAGCAGCCTTAGTAGCATCGATTAATTTCCCAGTCAATAATAATTCTCTAGCTTTTGCTTCTCCAATTTTTTTAATCAAGAAAACAGAGACAATTGCTGGAACAAAACCAATATTAACTTCTGTGTATCCAATCTTGGCTTCAGGCACCGAAAAAGTGAAGTCACAAACTGTTGCTAAACCTGCACCACCTGCTATTGCATGACCTGTAACCATAGCTACAACTACTTTTGGATAATGATAGATAGTGTCAAATAGGTCTTTTAGATGTTGAGAGTCAGCTAAGTTTTCTTCAAAAGTATTGGTTTGAAGAGACTTTAAGTAGGCTAAATCAGCACCTGCACAAAAAGCTTCACCATTTCCTTTTAAAACAATGGCTTTAACGCTGTTGTTGTTACAATCAGCTAAAGCTTGTTTAAGCTCCGTGACAACAACGGCGTTTAAGGCATTTCTTTTATCAGGACGATTTAAAGCAATCGTTGCAATTCTGTTCTCTATGTTAACTTCTACGAATTCCATTAGTTATGAAGTTGTTAGTGAGTAGTGAGTAGTGATTAGTTGATAGTTTTTAGGTTGAAGATTCGAGCTTCAAGGTTTAAAGTTCGATTTGTATTAATTAAAAAGTGGTCAGCAATTAGTCAATAGCTTAGGTCTCCCTAAACACTATCAACTAACCACTAACCACTTAATAAATATTACTCAGCTGCAGGAGCTTCCTTCTTTTCTGGCTTTGGTAACAAAGCTCTTCTTGAAAGTTTAAGTTTCCCTTGCTTATCAATGTCAAGTAATTTAACCTTAACCATATCACCTTCGTTCAATTCATCAGCAACATCGTTTACACGCTTGTGATCAATTTCAGAAATGTGAAGTAAACCTTGTTTACCAGGTAAGATTTCAACGAATGCACCGAAGCTTACAATCGACTTGATTTTTCCTTCGTAGACTGTTCCTTTTTCTGGAATAGCGATAACACCTTCTAAGTGCTGAATTGCTCTTTCCATACCTTCTTTATCACTTCCAGATAACTCAACAATACCAGCATCTTTACCTTCAATTTCTGAGATAGAGATAGTACAGTTAGTTTCTTTTTGTAATTCTTGAATATGCTTTCCACCAGGTCCGATGATTGCACCAATGAATTCACCAGGAACTTCCATTGTTTGAATTCTTGGAGAGTGAGCTTTAACGTCGCTTGCTGGTTCAGCAATAACTTTCTTCATTTCTCCTAATATGTGTAATCTACCTTCTTTAGCTTGGTTTAATGCTTCTGCTAAAGTTTCAGAACTTAATCCGTCAACTTTAATATCCATTTGACATGCAGTAACACCTTTTTCAGTACCAGTTACTTTGAAGTCCATATCACCTAAGTGATCTTCATCTCCTAAGATATCTGATAAGATCATGTATCTACCATTGTCTTCAGCAACCATTCCCATTGCAATTCCAGAAACTGGACTTGCGATGTTGATACCAGCATCCATTAATGCCATAGTACCAGCACAAACAGTAGCCATAGAAGACGAACCATTTGATTCAAGTACGTCAGAAATTAATCTGATTGTGTATGGGTTAGCTTCTCCTGTTGGAATTACTGGCTCTAAAGCTCTTTGGGCTAAGTTACCATGTCCAATCTCTCTTCTAGAAGTACCTCTCATTGGTTTAGCTTCTCCAGTACAGAAAGGAGGGAAGTTATAGTGTAAATAGAACTTCTCAGACTTTACAACAGAAACACCATCAGTAGCTTGTTCGTTTAGGCTAGAACCTAAAGTCAAACTCGCTAATGCTTGAGTTTCACCTCTTGTAAATACAGAAGAACCGTGAGCTGAAGGCAAGTAATCAACTTCTCCCCAGATATTTCTGATTTCGCTGTTCTTACGTCCATCAAGTCTAATTTCATTGTCCAACATTGAAGTTCTAATAGCTTCTTTTTGAACTTTATTGAAATAAGCTTTTGCTAAACTTCCAGTCTCTTCTAATTCTTCTTCAGATAATGTCTCTAAGTAAGAGTCGATAACTTCAGAAAGAATATCTTTTCTTTTGTATTTATCGTTGATTCCTTCTTTAACCATGTTGTAAATAGGGTCCCAAGCGTGAGCTTTAACCTTATCGTATACTTCTTGGTTGATTTCTTCAGTTTCAACTTCTCTTTTTACTTTAGCCTTCTCAACTTGAGCAGCTAATTCGTTCATTGCTTTAACTTGAACTTTAATAGCTTCATGACCGAAGTTAATTGCGTCAATCATTTCTGCTTCAGAAACCTCTTGCATTTGTCCTTCAACCATCATTACGTTATCCTCAGATGCCGCAATAATCATGTTGATATCACATTCTGCTAATTGAGCGTCAGAAGGGTTGATGATGAACTCACCATTTAAACGACCAACTTTAACTTCAGAAACAGGTCCGTTAAAAGGAATGTCAGAAACAGCTAACGCAGATGCAGCAGCTAAACATCCTAATGTATCAGGATTAATGTTTTCGTCATGACTTAAAAGGCTTATGATAACTTGAGTTTCGTTCATGAATCCATCAGGAAACAATGGACGGATTGCTCTATCGATTAATCTACAGTTTAAGATTTCGTGATTAGCTGGTCTTGCTTCTCTTTTCAAGAAACCACCTGGAAATCTACCTGCTGCAGAGAACTTCTCTTTAAACTCAACAGAAAGCGGGAAGAAAGACTGTCCTTCTTTTGCTTGTTTAGCAGCAACTACAGTTGCTAAAATCATAGTGTCACCTTGTCTCACTACTACAGATCCATCAGCTTGTTTAGCCAATTTTCCTGTTTCAATGGAGATACGGTCTCCATTAGGCATTTCAATTGTTTGTGTAATTGGATTCAAATTCATCCTTTTTAATTTTTATAACTCTTAATAATTCTTGCAAAGATAGGGGTTTTACTTGACTTATGCTTGAGAAGAGGAGAGGATGTCTGCTTTCTATTTATTCAAATTACAATCTTGATAAATATATAAAGTGTCAAAACTGAAAAAGCTTTACCCTTATCAATGCAATTCCCATGTTTTTAAGCAAAAAAAAATCCCGATCAATTTGATCGGGATTCCTTGAATATGGTAAGAATTATTTTCTAATTCCTAACTCTTTAATAAGAGCTCTATACTTTTCAATGTCTTTTCTCTTCAAGTATGCTAAAAGAGATTTTCTTTTACCAACCATCTTAATTAAAGATCTTTGAGTTGCGTAATCTTTTTTGTTTTGCTTTAAGTGCTCAATTAAGTGCTTGATTCTAAAAGTAAACAAAGCTACTTGACCTTCTACAGAACCAGTGTTAGTTTCTGATGATCCAAACTCTTTAAAAATCTCTTTCTTCTTTTCAGTAGGTAAATACATTATATATTGTTTTTCTTCGTTCTAAATTATTGAGGTGCAAAGATATGTACAAAAAACATAAACAGCAACACTTTTTTAGTTTTTATTATTGTAGTACAATAATTTAAGTGATTGATGAATTTTTTGCTTTAAATCCTTTCTCTCAACGATATAATCTAAGAATCCTTTTTCTAATAAAAATTCAGATGATTGGAATCCTTCAGGTAAATCTTTTCCAATTGTCTCTTTAACAACTCTAGGACCAGCAAAACCAATTAAGGCTCCAGGTTCAGCGATGTTTAAATCTCCTAACATTGCATATGATGCAGTAACTCCACCAGTAGTAGGGTCTGTTAAGAAAGAGATATAAGGAATACCTTTTTTATCTAGTAAACTCAGCTTTGCAGAAGTTTTAGCCATTTGCATTAATGAAAATGCAGCCTCCATCATTCTTGCTCCACCAGATTTAGAAATCATTATAAAAGGAACTTCATTCTCTAAAGCGTAATCAATTGCCCTTGCAATTTTTTCACCAACTACAGATCCCATAGAACCTCCAATAAAATTGAAGTTCATACAAGCAACAACTACTTCTTGCTTATTAAGCTTTCCGTATGCAGTTTGAATAGCATCTTTTAATCCTGTCTTTTTTCTTGAAGCAGCCAAACGGTCAGTATACTGTTTAGTGTCTTCAAACTCAAGAGGATCTCCAGATATCATATACGGATCTAACTCCGTAAACTTATTGTTGTCAAAAAGAATCTCGAAGTACTCGTTAGCATTAACCCTAGAATGGTAACCACAGTTATCACAAACCCATAAATTGTTCTTGTGATCTTCCATAGCATGGACAGTACCACAGTCTGGACACTTATACCAAAGTCCTTCAGGAGTTTCTCTTTTCTCCTTAGTTGTTGTTGCAATATTTTTTTTTGATCTTTTAAACCAAGCCATATAGCCTCAAATTATGCTATATCAATAGAGTTATCTAAATAGATATCTTGAATAGCGTTTAATAACTCAATTCCTTCATTCATTGGTCTTTGGAAAGCTTTTCTTCCAGAGATCAATCCTTGTCCACCAGCTCTTTTGTTGATGATTGCAGTTTTTACAGCATCAGCCATATCCGTTGCTCCACCTGAAGCTCCACCAGAGTTGATTAATCCGTTTCTTCCCATGTAACAGTTAGCTACTTGGTAACGAGTTAAATCGATAGGGTGATCAGTAGCTAATTCAGAATAAACTTTATCATGAGTTTTACCAAAGTTGACTGCGTTGTATCCACCGTTAACTTCTGGCATTTTTTGCTTGATAATATCAGCTTGTAAAGTAACACCTAAATGGTTTGCTTGCGCAGTAATATCTGTTGCTAAATGATAATCAACACCGTCTTTCTTGAAGTCAGAGTTTCTTAAGTAGCACCATAATATTGTAGCCATTCCTAATTCGTGTGCTCTTTCAAATGCTTGAGCGATCTCAACGATCTGACGATTTGAATCTTCAGAACCAAAGTAGATTGTTGCTCCAACAGCAGTAGCTCCTAAGTTCCAAGCCTCATCCACAGAACCAAACTCAATTTGAGAGAAAGTTGCAGGGTAAGTCAATAATTCATTGTGGTTTAACTTAACGATGAAAGGAATCTTGTGTGCATACTGTCTAGATACTGAAGCCAAAACTCCAAACGTACTAGCTACAGCGTTACATCCACCATCGATAGCTAACTTCACGATATTCTCAGGATCGAAGTAAATTGGGTTTGGAGCAAAACTTGCACCAGCCGAATGTTCGATTCCTTGATCAACAGGAAGAATAGAAACATATCCTGTTCCAGCTAATCTTCCATGATTATATAAAGCGCTTAAGCTTCTTAATACTTGTGGATTTCTATTTGTAGTACCGAAAGATCTTTCTACAAAGTCTCCTCCTGGTAAGTGTAATAAATCTTTAGAGATAGTCTCACATTTGTGATCCAATAAACTTTTTGCTGTTTCAGCTCCTAAAAGTTCTTCAATTCTGTTCGTTGCATTCATCGTTGCAGTGGACATTGGTTACTATTTATAATAATTTCGAATCGCGAATTTAGGGATTTTAGTTTAAATCTAAACGGAAAACATGTTCCAATGGGAATAAGTTTATAAAGAATGGTGTTAGATAGCTGAATATTAAGTCTTGAGCTTTGATTTATTGAGAAAATACTCTATCTTTGCAGACCAAATTATTAATAGGTCATCGAGAATGGCCACAAATACTAGAAAGTATGCCTGCAAAAATTAGATTGCAAAGACAAGGAAGAAAAAGATCTGCATTTTATCACATCGTAGTTGCTGATGCAAGAGCGAAAAGAGATGGTAGAAGTATCGAAAGAATCGGATCTTATAATCCAAACACAAACCCTGCTACTATTACTTTAGATTTAGATAAAGCTGTAAGCTGGTTAGAAGATGGTGCACAACCAACTGATACTGCTAGAGCAATTTTATCTTACAAAGGTGCTTTAATGAAGAAACACTTAAACGGTGGAGTAAGAAAAGGTGCTTTTGATCAAGCTGAAGCTGATAAGAGATTTGATGCTTGGTTAGCTGAGAAAGAAGGGAAGATCGAAGGAAAAACTAAAGGTTTATCGGACGCTCAAGCAAAAGCTGCTGCTGATGCATTAGCTGCTGAGAAGAAAGTAAACGAAGAAAGAATAGCTAAGTTAGCTGAAGCTGAGGCTGCATTAAAAGCTGAAGAGGAAGCTGCAAACGCTGAAGCTGAAGAAGTAGTGGCTGAAGAAGCTGCAACGGAAGAAGCTCCTGCTGCTGAAGAGGCACCAGCTGCTGAAGAAAAAACAGAAGAGTAAGAAACTGCACGAGTTTTTTATTATATACAAAAAGCCATCTCGTTATTGAGATGGCTTTTTTTTGGGTCTTTATTTTATGCTGATAAATCGGCGACTATAATCTAAGCTATTTCTTTAAGATTCTTCACCTTCTAAAAGGTAATCTCGAACAGCATTAAATATTTTATCTAAATCTGAATTGTTCATGATGTAAGGAGGCATCATATAGATCAAGTTCCTAAAAGGTCTTAGCCAGATTCCTTTTTCAACGAAATGCTTTTGTGCAGCTGCTACATCCACATTCTTGTTTAATTCAATTACTCCAATTGCTCCAATACATCGTGTTGATTTAACTTTTGGGATACTGTGGAAAGGTTTAATGTTTTCTTTAATTCGCTCCTCAATTCTAAGTACGTTTTCCTTCCAATTGCTTTTCTCTAAAAGTTCAAGACTTTTATTTGCTACCGAACAGGCTAATGGATTCCCCATAAATGTTGGACCATGCATTAATACACTTGCTTCACTGTTAGAGATACCTTCTGCTACTTTGTTATTACACAGTGTAGCAGCAAAAGTCATCATTCCACCAGTTATAGCTTTACCTAGACACATGATGTCTGGTGAAATATTAGCATGATTACAAGCGAACAATTTACCCGTTCTTCCAAATCCTGTAGCTATTTCATCTGCAATCAATAAGACATCATGTTTGTCACATAATCTTCTTACTTCTTGGATAAATGACGCAGCGTATATTCTCATTCCGCCAGCTCCCTGAACAATTGGTTCAAGTATAAAGGCAGTAGCTTCATGTCCGTATTTCTCAAAAATGTTATTTAGGTTCTGAAGATCCTGCTCGTTTAAGTCTTCTCCAAAAGTTGTACTTGGTTCCGGACAAAAGATTTGTTTTGCTAATAAGTCTTCGAACAAGTGATGCATTCCTCCGTTTGGATCACATAATGACATGGCTCCAAACGTGTCACCATGATAAGCCTTTCGAAGCGTGATGATTTTAGTTTTTTCTTTTTTTCCGTTTCCTAATGAATATTGCAAAGCCATTTTGATGGCAACTTCAACAGAAACAGATCCTGAATCAGCGAAAAAGACTTTTTCTAAACCGTCTGGACTTATACTAACTAATTTTTTGGCTAATTGAACGGCAGGTTCATGCGTAAGACCGCCGAACATAACATGTGATACTTTTTGTATTTGATCGGCAATAGCTTGATTCAATTCAGGATGATTGTATCCATGAATAGTGGCCCACCAAGAACTCATTCCATCAATCAATTCTTTACCATCTGCTAATTTGATTTTAACTCCTTTCGCAGATTCCACAACATAAGCAGGAATAGGTTGCGTCATTGACGTATAGGGATGCCAAATATGGTCCTTATCAAATTGACTAAGCTCTTTTTGATTCATTATAATAATGCTATAAACTTATTTACCTCTTCTTCAGTAGTGTTCCAACTGGTGACAAATCTACAAGCATTGACTCCCATAGAAGGGAATATATAAAAACCAACTCCAGCGTCTTCTAATTCTTTTCTCTTGTCTTCTAAAATCTCAACAAATACTTGATTTCCATGAACTTCTTGAAGAACGTTATATCCTTTCTCTTTTGCAGCTGTTGCTAGTTTTGCTGCCAATTCATTTGAATGTCTCGCTAAATCCAACCATAGGTCATTTTTAAACATTCCTAAAAATTGAGCTGCAGCATATCTAGATTTAGAAAATAATTGAGCACCTCTTTTATGTAAGAAGGTAAGATCCGGTACCAATGATTTGTTAAACACTACCAACATCTCAGCACTCATAGCGCCAAGTTTAGTAAGCCCTAGTGAAAGTATATCCACACCCGATTTCCATGTCATTTCAGCCGGACTTGCACCCGTTGAAACAATAGCATTGGTAAACCTTGCTCCATCCATATGTAAAAGCAAGTCTCTTTCTTTACAAACCTTTGAAAGTTCCTTTACTTCGTCAGGAGAATACACACAACCATGTTCTGTTAAATTGGTAATGCTTAAAGCATTGGCCTGCATGTTATGAATGTTGTCTTTCCATCCATTGCTAAAGAAGTTATTTACTTCAGTAGGAGTAACCTTTGAATTCATATTGTGAGAGATCGCGCTTAATCTAGCACCACCCATTAAGGCTTCAGGGGCTCCCGTTTCATCTTGAAATATATGAGCCGCATGATTACATAATACGATCCCATATTTTTTGGTAAGTGCAGACATCGCAATTGCGTTTGCTCCGGTACCTGTAGCTGTTAAATAGATTTGAGTGTCTGTTTCAAATATTTCATTGATTTTTTCTCTTAAGCTAGAAGTAAATCTATCATTACTATAAGCCTGAGCTCTACCTGAATTCGCTTCTTGTAAGGCTTCAAAAACTTGACCTACAATTGCGTCTGTATTATCTGATGAAAATTCCATAATATATGCTTCGTTCGGACTGCAAATTTAACCATTCGAATTTACTAGGAAAAAGAGCTGTAGATTGAATTTTGAGTCTACGCCCAATTGAATTTTGTAATTTAGTCTTATCAATGAGTGATTGGAGAAAAAAGTTAAGAATTAAGGAGTTTAATGCGCTGGTTTTTACCATGTGTTTATTCCTTTCTGCAGTGTTTTGGTTACTGACTCAATTGTCTGATTCTCAAAAGACATATACTCCATTTACTGTTGAGTATGTAAATACGCCTAAAGACTTTGTATTGACCAATGAATTGCCAAATACGATTAATTTGGAATTAGAGTCTCAAGGATTTCAGTTACTTAAATATGAGCTTTCGCCTTCTAATAACTTGATAAAGATTGATTTATCGAAAGTTAAGTTCAGAGGGAATGACTTAGATAAGAAAGGAATTTTATTGAATAACTTGAATATCGCTGGATTAGAAAACCAGCTAAAGAATCAAGTAGAGATAAAGAGTGTGTCTCCTGATACCTTGTTTTTCAATATCAGTAGATTCAAAAAGAAAAAAATGGCTTTGAAACCAAGAGTTACAGTTGATTTTGGAGAAGGTTTTGATTTAGTAAATATCAAAGTGATTCCTGATTCAGCTGTTATAAGTGGTTCTTATCATTACTTCTTAGATAATAAAGACGTAAAGTTTGTCATTGATTCCTTACCTGAGTTTTCAGATTCGTTGACATATCTGGCTGATTTGGACTTAGGAGTTGGTGTGGATTTAGAAGAAGAAAAAGTGAATGTATTATTGCGAAAAGAGAATGTTTTAAAGCAAAACATTACAGTTCCCGTTCAGGTGATTAATTTGCCTTCGTCGATCAATTTACAACTCTTTCCCAATAAGGTGAGTGTTAGCTTTTATAGCAGTAATACAGTTAAAAAAAGATTATCATCTTCCGCATTCAACTTTATAGTGGATTATAATGAGATCAAAGATAATGAGACTGCAAATAGAATTACTGTTCAGCCATATTTGATTCCTCAAAACGTTCAAAACGTTAAAGTTAGTCCAGGTAAACTTGAATTCATTAAGAAGAATGATTAAGGTTGGAATAACTGGAGGTATAGGAGCTGGGAAATCTACCGTTTCGAAATATTTAGAGCATTTATCTTATCCTGTTTTTAATAGCGATTTAGTTAGTCGTGAAATTCTAATGAACGACAAAAACGTTCATGAGGAGATTCAAAAAAGATGGGGAGGTCAGGTTTTAGCCAATGGAGAAATCAATAGAGTTGAAATAGCTAAGATTGTTTTCTCAGATGAAGAAGAATTAAATTTTTTAAACCACTTGCTTCATCCCAAAGTAGCTATCGCTTTTGACCTTTTTTGCAAAGCGCGTAATTCATCAATAGTTTTCAAAGAAGCTGCAATCATGTTTGAAAGTGGCGCTTATAAGTTGATGGATAAGGTGCTTAATGTTCATTGCGATGAATCGATCCGAATTCAAAGAGTTATGAGTCGGGATAAGGTTTCTGAGCAAGAAGTAAAGAATAGAGTGGCTCGTCAGTGGACAGATAATCAACGAAAAGAAGCTTCAGATTTTACAATTGTGAACAATGGTGAGGATATGTTGATTCCTCAAATTCATAGTGTTTTAAAATCCTTAGAAGATGAAGAAAGTCAGAATTCTTAGTCTAGATGGTGGTGGAATTCGTGGAATACTAACGGCTTCTTTCTTAGTAGAGTTTGAGTCCTTTTTACAAAGCGTATCAGGAAATAATAATGCGCGTATAGCTGATTTCTTTGATCTAGTAGTTGGAACAAGCACAGGAGGTATACTATGCTGTTTGCTTTTGTCTCCAGATCTCGAAGGAAAGGCCAAATATTCTGCTGAAGACTGTCTGGATTTATATGCTTCATTAGGAAAAAAGGTGTTTTCTAGGTCTTACCTGGATGCATTGCTGAGCTTTGATGGATTATGGGATGAAAAATACGATGCCAAGTATTTAGAATCTACTCTAAAAGAAGTTTTTGAGGATCAGTTTATGAAAGACTTGGTAAAACCAGCAGTGGTGACAGCTTATGATATCCAAAATCGAAAAGCATTCTTCTTCCGATCTTTAGAAAGCGAGAATCATCAAGAATTATATAAAGTTAGGGATGCATTAAGAAGTACGAGTGCGGCTCCAACGTATTTTGAACCACTGCAGTTTATTGATAACACTCAAGAAATGACATTGGTTGATGGTGGCGTGTTTGCGTCCAATCCTTCATTGTGTGCTTATTCAGAAGCAAGAGGTATAAAGTTTAGTGAAGTCTCGTCTACTGATTTAGATATTGATTATCCAGTTGCTAAGGATATGATGATATTGTCAGTTGGAACGGGTGTTGACAATAAGTCTTATACATTCGAGCAATCAAAAGATTGGGGAAAGGCTCAGTGGATGGTTCCTTTAATTAATGTTTTGATCTCAGCAAATGCAGAAACAACAGATCATTATCTAAGACAGATATTTAATACAACTGAAGAGCCTTCTTCTTATATGCGAGTGAATATAGACTTAGAAGCGGATAAGTCTAAAATGGATGATACAGACAGTGATTACTTAAACTACCTTCGAGAGAAGGGGCATGAAATGTTTAAGCTAAATCAAAAAGAGCTTGAATCTTTTATTAAAAGATTACTTTAAAACTTCAACCTAGGATTTGATACCGTCTCCATGTTTCCAAAATCCTTTTCTAAAAACTTGTAATACGCAGCAATTCCGATCATACCAGCGTTGTCAGTGCAGTATTGAAAATCTGGAATATGAGCAGTAGTGTTGCTTTCTTTAGCTAGTTCAAAGAGCCTGTTTCTTAAAGTGGAGTTAGCGGAAACACCACCAGCAATGGCAATGTGTTTAACTTTAGTTTCTTCAATTGCCAGTTTCAATTTTTTGATTAAAGTCTCTACAATAGCGTGCTGAATACTCGCACATATATCCTTCAAGTTTTCTTTTATGAATTGATCATTCTTCTTCATTTCCTTTTGTAAGAAGTACAGAAAAGATGTTTTTAATCCACTAAAACTAAATTCATATTTCCCCACTTTTGCTTCCGTAAAAGAATATTTAAGCGGATCTCCTTCTTTAGCATGTTTGTCAATTAAAGGTCCTCCAGGATAAGGTAAGTCCATGATTTTTGCCGCTTTGTCAAAAGCTTCTCCGGCTGCATCATCAATGGTTTCTCCAAGAACTTCCATTTCGCTAGATGATTTAACCAAGACAATTTGTGTGTGTCCCCCAGAAACCGTAAGACAAAGAAAAGGGAAGTCAGGAGAACTAAAGTCGTCTTCTATTAAGTGAGATAGGATGTGACCTTGCATGTGGTTAACTTCAATGATAGGAATGTCTAAAGACATAGCCATCGTCTTGGCAAATGTACCACCAACTAACAATGATCCTAATAATCCTGGTCCTTGAGTATAAGCTATCGCTTCTAAATCCTTTTTGTCAACTCCAGCTTCTTTTAACGCTTGATCTACAACAGGAATAATATTTTGTAAATGAGCTCTTGAAGCCAGTTCAGGAACTACTCCTCCAAACTCGGCATGTACACCTTGTGTGGCTATTTTATTGGCAAGGACTTTCTTTCCTTTTAAGACAGCAGCAGAGGTGTCATCACAAGATGATTCAATGGCAAGAATAATGGGATTAGCTTCATTCATATTTGTAAAGTTAGGAGTATCTTTATTAAATGAATAATACTAAGAAGAAAAGAGTCTGGCTCCGTCGCTTAATAGCGGTATTTTTCTCTTTAGTGTTACTTTTGTTTTTCACCAGTTTGTTGTTGAGTTACTATTCTGGTTTTCAGACTTATGTAGTGTCTAAGGTTAATGGATACTTGAAAGAAGAAATGGGTCTGGAATTGAAGGTAGAAAATGTTCGTTTGGAATTCTTAAAAACCATCGATTTTAAAAATGTTCTTCTATTAGATCATCATCAAGATACCTTGTTGTTTGCCGAGAGTATAGAAGTGGATATTGACTTTGTATCCATACAAGAAATGAGTTTTGACTTGGATGATGTAAACATTGATCATTCCATCATTAAAGTCATCCAATATGAAGGAGATAGCATAAACAATGCTCAAATTGTATTGAATAAGTTTAAGCGCGGTTCATCTTCTAATCAAACAAAACTGAAGCTCAATATTGATGACGTTTCTTTTACGGATCTGAATTTTGAAATGAAGGATCTGAATTATGCGCAAAAAGAAGGGTTTGATAATAGATACCTAAGCTTTTCGAATTCTAACATGATTCTCAATGATTTTGCCTTGTCAGGAAACGATATAAGCATTGATCAATTCAGTCTTGCATCAATAATGAATCAAAAAAAGAAGGTTTCAATTCAGTCGGACTTTCAATTAGTAGATAAAAGGATTCTAGTTAATGAATGTTTTGTTGATGTAATCGCATCAAAAGTGACTTTGTCTGGGATGTATCGTTTGGATTCAAATCTATACCAAGGAGAGGTGACAGGAGATGTTGTAATGAATGATTTAGCTTATTTCCTAAATCGAGACTTAGATGCTCGTATGGGAGATAATGTTGCGTTTTCTATAGCTGTTGAAGGTGATTTGGATAAGGTAAAAGTAAAGTCTTTAACCGTTGATAATGAATATGCAAGTTTTGATGGATTGGCTAATTTTAAAGGGTTTAGTGATCGCTTGGTTTATGAATTAAACGGGAAGTTAGTCTCTGAAAATAGTTCATTATTCAAAGAGAAATTCAATGTAAAAGGGATTCGAGATGATTTAGATCTTTCAGTCAAGATAGATTTAAATGGGGGTAAGGATTATGTACAAGCTGACCTAGATTTATTACAAGGAAAAGATATTCTAAAAACGGAAGTTTCATTAGATATTAAAAACAATCATTTAGAAGCGAAGTCTAGTGGTTCATTGCTTTTGACTAAGATTCTAGAATCGAGTCAAGTTTCATCATTGTCGCTAAAGAATGAAATGACTTTGAACACAAAGACAATGGCTTATAAAGCTTCTGGATTGTTGTCTAGTATTAGCATTAAGGATCAGGTCATAGATCACATTGATTACGGTGTAGAGGGTGATTTAAAGACATTACTGTATGCTTTTGAGATAGTGGATCCTTTGATTAGTTTGGAGTCTAATGGAAGCATTCGTTTTCAGGATACCCTTCAAATAAGTGCTAAATCGAATTTAAAGAAGTTTTATCCGTCACGTTTAGGTTTAGTGGACCGTTCGAAAGGGTTAAAAGTATCGTCTTCCTTGTTTACTACATTAAAGTATCATTCAAAGACAGGTTTCTCAGGATTCGTTCAAATGAACGAATTTAAGTTTAAGGAGCTAGTTTATCGTCAGAATTTGGATCAGCTTAGTCTGCATTTTAATGAAGGAGAAAAGAATTCCGTAAGTCTCTTTTCGGATTGGATTAAGCTTAAAATGTCAGGGGAGTTTGATTTCTATTCATTGCCAGAAGTGTTAAGCTCAATAGCTGAAGAAACATTAAAAGGTTCTGTTCCTAAACTGGATGAGAAAATTGAAGTCTATTGTGAAATTCCTAGGTTCTATCCTTTAGCAAAGGTCTCGGATATTGATATGGATTTTCATGATTTAGTTTTGAATGCTAGCATAGCTGAACAGTCTGATGTTCAGTTCAATGTGGAGCAGGTTAGGTTGAAAAACAAGAAGGCATCGAAGGTTGGTTTGAGCCTGAATTCAGTAGAAAGTGATTCACTAAGCTTGGTGGTTGAACTAGATTCTCTTTTCGTAGATAATAAAGCCGTTCTCGAGGAAATAGTGAATTCAACTACTTTGAAAGCCGGTAGGTTTGCGAATCGTTTAGAATGGGATGCCATATCCGATCAGCAATCTAAAGGTGTTCTAAGTATTTCATCAGACCTTAAGTCGGATACACTTGCTGTTCGAATAGATAAAGGCGAATTCTGGATGAATGATTTCGAATGGAGTATTGAAGAAAATATTGCGATGGTTTTTGAAAGCGATAGAATTCGGATTCCTGGTTTAAACTTGAAGCATAAAGAGGAAACAATGACCTTTTATGGTGTAATAGGTCATGAAGAATCAGATAGCATTAATGTGGAAGTAAGTCAGCTGAATCTCTCTACTTTCAGACCTTTTCTAGATTTAATTAATTTAAAGATTGACGGTGAAGCAAGTGGAATTGTTAGCTTGAAATCTGTTTTGTCTAGTCCAGAAACCAACAGTTCATTGGTCATCAAAGATTTTAAATTAAATAAGGATGTTTATAAGAATTTAAAGATAAAATCAAGGTATGATCCTGTATTGAGAAAGGTGGATTTACATGCCTTCTTAGAGTTTAAAAGAGAAGCATTGGATTATTATCCATTAGAAATTAAAGGGGAGTATTTTCCTTTTAAAGAAACGGAGAGTTTAAATACTACCGTTTCTTTTAAGAATTTCAGATTACAAAATATATCCAACTACTTTGATTCATTCGCTTCTAGAGTTAGTGGTTATGTGGATGGAGCGTTGGTACTGAAAGGAACGCCAACCGATTTTTACCTGAATGGATTTACATTCGTTCAAAAGTTAAATGCAAATATTGATTATTTAGGTATTAACCTAAAATCGAAAGAAAAGGAAAAAATCTACTTCAATAAATCTGGGATTGTATTCAAGAATTTTGGTTTGTTAGATGGTAATGGTCAAACAGCTATGTTGAATGGAAGTGTATTACACAAGAACTTTACCGATTTCATGTTTGATATGCGATTGGATTTTGAAAAGTTTACTTGTTTGAATACTAGCAAAGAAGACAATAGTTTGTATTACGGAGAGGCTATTGCCAGTGGAGAAATGATAGTAACGGGAAGTCAGGATAAAATAGTTATCAATGTGGATGCAAAGACTGATCAGTTAAAGAATTATCAAAAGCAATTAAAAACAAGTCATTTGATTTTGCCCTTTGAATCAAGTTCAACGGTTTCTAATGAAGGGTTCTTGTCTTTTGTGACTAATGAGAAAGCAGAGGTAAAAAAACAGATAGAGGCTATTTCGAATAACGGAATGGAATTCAATATGAATATTGAAGTTGGAGAAGAGGCCGAATTGAAATTGGTTTTTGATTCTCAAGTAGGAGATCAAATTAGAGCGAAAGGGAATGCTAATTTGAGGTTGAACATGAGTAGCGCTGGTAAGTTTGAAATGTACGGTGATTACAAGGTTAAAGAAGGAGATTACTTGTTTACCATGGAAAGTGTAATTAATAAGAAGTTTAAAATTAAAGAAGGCGGAGTGGTTTCTTGGTCTGGTGATCCATATGAAGGACGGATGGATATGGAGGCTTATTATGAAGTGAAAACATCTCTGTTTGATTTGCTTCAATATTCAATAACAGAAGGACAAGATAGTTCGGTTCAAGCACAGCGATTTGAGGATTTGAAAAGGGAGTACGGAAAGAACTCGATTGTACATTGTTTGATGAAAATGAAAGGTGATGTCATGCGACCTGAAATTGAAATGGATTTGGATTTTCTAGAGATTGATGAGAAGACCAGATTAACCATCGGGACTATGATTAACAGTGAAGATGAGAAAATGAAGCAAATGGTAAGTTTAATGCTTTGGGGAAGGTTTTTACCACCATCACAATATTCTGGAAGTGGAGGTTTTATCAATGCGGGTGTGAACACGACAACGAATGAGTTAATCTCAAATCAATTGGATTTATGGATTTCTCAGCTTTCCGATGACATTGATTTAGGTTTTAATTATGATCGAGCAAAATCTGTTCAAGGAAGGGATGAGATAAGTTTGGAAGTAGGAAAGAAATTAAGCGACCGGGTATCTGTTTCGGGTAATTTAGGTGTAGCGAATAGAAATCATCAATCTGGTCTTATTGGAGAGTTTGAAGTAGACTACAGATTGACTGAAAATGTACGATTAAAAGGTTTTAATGAGAACAATGATATTGATCCCAGTAAGGTTACTGGATACACACAAGGGGCATCTGTAGAATATCGAGCAGAATTCGATGATTTTTCGGATCTTGCACAACCAATTAAAAACTTCATGAACTTTATAAAAAGTTTAAAGAGTAGTAAAGAAAGAGGGAGGTAAATTACCTCAGTGATAAATTAGCGTTTTATAGGGTTTGGATACTCGATTAAAGTACTTTTTAGCAGGTTTTGTTTTTGGGGCGTTTTTCCCTGTGTTTGCATTGTGGATTGAGTTTTATAGACTTGATTTAGTTTTTTCAATGCAAAACTTAAGTCAAATTCATGACTTGAACCCTTTGTTATATATCATTGATACGGCTCCATTGTTTTTAGGTCTGTTTGCTTTAATTGGTGGACGAAACATGTGGGTAGCAAATAGGTTGAATAATGAATTAACTCATAGAGCTTCTGAATTAAAAGCACTTGCTAAGTATCGACAAAATTTCTTGGCTAATATGAGTCATGAGATTCGGACTCCGATGAACGGAGTTATTGGTGTTGTTGAACAATTACGAGTTGCCAGGTTAACAGAGCCTCAAGAAGAGTTGGTTCAAATTATGGAAGAGTCTTCTGATAACCTAATGGATATTATCAATAACATCCTTGATTTAAGCAAATTGGAAGTAGGGAAGATGAGTCTGCAAGAAGAGGTTACTACTGTAGATGCATGTATTAGATATGTTAAGGTCTTATTTACTAAGATTACGGGCTGATAAGGGACTGTCAACAAAGTTTGTAATAGAGGAAGGATTAGAAGGTAAATCCTTTTTAACAGATAGAAAGAAGCTTACGCAAGCCATTTCTAATTTTTACAATAATGCTATAAAGTTCACGGATAAAGGAGGTGTGATTCTTAGTTGCTCGTTGAAAAATGACCGATTACGAATAGAGGTAAGTGATAGTGGTCCTGGGATTAGTCAGGAAGATCAAAAAAAGCTATTCAAAAAATTTAGTCAAATAGATTCCAGTAACACCAAGGATTTTAAAGGTTCAGGATTGGGATTAAATATTACTCAAGAATTGATTGAGTTAATGAAAGGTAAGGTGGGAGTAGTAAGTGAAGAAGGTTTGGGGAGTACGTTTTGGATAGAGATTCCATTCGTAGAAACGAATCAGTCGATTTCTGAGCTTAGAAATGATGATTATGCGGATCTATCTGTCTTGAAAAGAAAAAGGATTTTAATTGTCGAGGATAATAACATTAACATCAAGGTGATGTCTTTGATATTAGAGTCTCAAAATGTGCTAGTCTCTTTTCAAATGAATGGAAAGGAAGGTGTTGATGATATCCTGAACAACGATTATGATTTGGTTCTTATGGATATTCAGATGCCTGTAATGGACGGTGTAACGGCGATGAAGGAACTTATAAAGTCAGGAAAGAAAATACCTCCAGTTTTTGCAGTAACAGCTAATGCGATGGAGGGAGACAGAGATAAGTATCTGTCTTTAGGTTTTTCAAGTTATATACCAAAGCCATTCAAAAAGGATGAAATCCTAAAGCATTTGGCTCTTCATTTTTCTGAAGGTTTGGATTAAGATATGGCGTTTTGTGTGACATCTCTACCGTTGAATCCTGCTCCATGAACTGTAGACCATTCTTCAGTGTTTAAAGATTCTCCAGCAAAGTAAATCATGTCATTTACAGGCTGAGAAATAGCAGTCTGTATTTC
>CBFIFL010000022.1:0-42313 GCA_965661855.1 Flavobacteriales bacterium | reverse complement strand
ATTAGTCCACGAGTAAAAAGAGTGTATTTTCAGGAATAAATTAGGGGACGCAACCCTAAATAGGGTTGCGTCCCCTAGTTAATCCTTATTCAAAAATTCAGCAATCAATGAATGGAAATGATGAACACCTTTTTCCATAGATGCGGAGTATCTTCCTTTTCCGTAGAATCTTGACCCAACACCTTTTTGAACCATTTCAACGATCGCCTCATCTTCTCTTTCAACAGTATCAAGATCTCCTCCTGCTCCACCTTCCATTTTACTTTCATCCCAAATGAATGGTAAAAATGAAACTTTAGTCAATCCTCTACCTATTGGCTTGATTACATTCATTGATAATCCCCAAGGGTAAAAATTCAACATTAAATTTGGAAATATCCAGTAATAATAAGCCCCAATATTGTCTCCGTGATCTTGGTGTCCTTCAGGAATATCAAAAGCAAGCTCTCCGCCTTTTACAATTCCCAATTGCAAGTTATGGTACTTTCCTATTTCGTATTTGTAATTTCTAAAGTCTATCGCTTTTGCTAAGCCTGGATGAACAAAAGGAATATGTAATCCCTCTAAATAATTTTCAACATACAACGCCCAGTTAGATTTCACCAAATAATCATGAGATAAAGTCTCACTATAGATCATCTCATTAATTGGTAAAAACGATAAACGCTCTTTGATTTCATCGTAAACCTCACTGAAATCAAACGCAGGGTCTAATGAAGAGAAAAATAAATCTCCAAACTGATCAAAACTAACGTTATGTAAATCGTCTTTTTCCGTTGGGAAATTTTTCACGTCTTTAAACTCAGGCATGAATTTGAACTTTCCATCTAGACCGAAACGACGCCCATGATAACAACAAAGAATTTCTTTTTTCTGACAAGGAGATTCGATCAATTTATTGCCTCTATGTGTACACACATTTGATAAACAATGAACCTTATCTTCCTGATCTCTAACAAAAGCCAATGGTTCCTCTATGAAGCCATCCATAAATGCAAACGGATATGCTGAAGTTGGTAATCGGAAATTATCTCCGGTTGCCACGTATTGCCATGTTTTAGCAAAAATCTTGTCTTTTGCTTCTTCAAAAAGATGCTCACTTGAATAAATGCTACCCGGAAGCGTTTCTGCTTCCTCAATATTTGGATTAACGTAAAACTTCATAACGATTGACTTTGGCCGACGAATATCGACAAATTAATAGTGATTAATTGATCCAATAATCACATCAAATACTGATTCAAATTAGCCTATTTCTTCTCTGTTTTGATCCAATCTTCTAATCGCTGATGCATAAATGTCAACATTGGTCTAGTCTTAGGTTTAATCGTTTTCACCAATTCTGGATGTCCAATTAACTTAGCTAATTCAGACAAAATGAACAAGTTAGAAGCTTTGGAGAATACTCTCTTTGGATTCTTAGCTTCGAATCGAACCATCCTTTGAATAAGGTTTTTACAAAACTTGTCGTTTCCTCTTAAGTAATGCGCTTTTATCTCTAACAATCTACTCCAAGAAGCGATGTAATAGTTCGGAGCATAAGACAACAAGTTCAACTTCTTAATTGCTGATGAAATATCCTCTTTATCCAGAACCTCATAGGCTTCTAAGAATTCAAACATGTAATCTGTTTCCTCTCTTATGAACAACTCTCCATTCTCTTCTTTCAATTCTTCAATCTTCTGCCAATTTTGAGTAACGGCAAGACCAAACAAGTAGAAGAAGAAAGCAAATGAATCAGGATAGTTAAGCTCAACATTTAGCTTTAACAGCTTTTCTCCTATTTCCAAATACTCTTCCAAGAATTCACCCTGATTGAATACAAACAAGCCTTGTAAATAAGTTAATCTTCTTTCAAAAGACAATCTGTTTTTAGGAATTAAATCCAATTCCTTAAGCAAAATCTCCGCTTCGGTATTTAACCTTCTGAATTGATCTGGTTGTTCAAAAACCATTCTCATTTCAGCAATCTTATATTCTATAATCGAAGCTCTTTGACCACCTAAACTTATAATCTGATCAATTTTGTATTCTTCAATAAAGTTTGCCAAATCATCCATTGCTGAACGATCATCTAATGCACAGTTACTTAATACGTTAAATGAATTTGACAAGGACTTATGGTACAAGTCATTTACCACCTGTATTCTATCAGATGCGGCTTCCGAAACTCTGTCTAAGTTTTTATCCGTTTGAGATAAATACTTTGCTTGAATCTCCATTTCCAAAGCTTTCGATTGGAAGTACAAATCTTTAGATTTTTTAGCCTCACTCTGAGTTCTCTTCGTATAATCAAGAAACAATTCTGTTGATGGACTATTTGAGTAAATATTCGCCATTAAATAGTTTCTCATCAATTGATCTTCCTTTAAAAGATTCGTCATCTTAAGGTTTTCAATCTCCTTCACAGCGAAATCAATAAACCTCCTTAGGTTCTTATCTCTTTCCACCTCATCAATCTGCTTCACGTTGTCTTTACTCATGAATAAAAAATCTGCAACTCTGTCTAAAGCCTGAGTAAACTGATTCTTTTCAGCGTAGTTTCCCTTCAAAAACTCATAAAGTGCTTTATGTCTTTTGTCTCCAGATCTTTTACAGAAGTTAAGCATCTGATGACGCTCAGGCTTACTCATACTTCTTACCAAACTGTGTAGCTTCTTACCCTTCATAAATGACGATTTTAAACAAATATACTAAACTTAAAAAATTGCCCTATTGATTGTTCAGAGTCTAATTACGACATTTCAGTTAATAAAGGTTCCATTTCTCAGCTTATCTTATGATGTTTATCTTCGTTAAGATGCAGATGAGACTATTATTTATACTTTTTCTTCTAAGCTCCACTCCTTTTCTACAAGCTCAAAACTTGAGTCAGACCATTAGAGGGACGGTTATTGACAAACATTCTCAATTTCCTTTACCAGGCGCTAGTGTTGTGGTAATAACTCACAACTACCTTGGTATTGCAACGGATGTTGATGGAAGTTTTAAACTTGAAAACATACCGGTTGGACGTCATAGTATTGAAATATCCTTTATCGGATATGATCCAGTATTCTTAAATAACGTAGTCTTAAACTCTGCGAAAGAATTAGTCTTAAACATAGAACTTGCTGAGAGTGTTAAAAAACTCGCTGAAGTAAAAATCGTTGCTGAAAAAGAAAAGGCAAAAGCACAAAACAAAACCGCTACTGTATCTGCCCGAGCTTTTTCTCTGGAGGAAACCATGCGCTATGCTGGTAGTTTAAATGATCCTGCTAGAATGGCGGCCAATTATGCAGGTGTTGTAGGTACCAGTGATCAAAGGAACGATATTGTAATTAGAGGTAATTCTCCTGTTGGTTTACTCTGGCGAATGGATGGTATAAATATCCCGAATCCAAATCATTTTGGAGTCTTAGGAACCACTGGTGGTCCGGTATCTATATTAAATAATAACCTGTTAGCAAATTCTGATTTTATGACCGGTGCATTTCCCGCAGAATATGGAAATGCGGTTGCTGGAGCGTTTGATTTAAAAATGAGAACCGGGAATAATGAAAAAAGAGAGTATTGGGGACAGGTTGGATTCAATGGTTTCGAATTAGGAGCTGAAGGTCCTTTCAAAAAAGACGGTAAAGCTTCTTATTTAGCGAGTTATAGGTATTCAACACTTGGGATTTTTGACGCAATTGGCATTTCATTTGGCGTTCCTGCTGTTCCACAATACCAAGATTTATCTTTCAAGATTGATATTCCAACTGGATTGAAATATGGTCGTTTTTCTATTTTCGGTATTGGAGGATTAAGTCACATTGATCTACTAGACTCTGAAAAAAATGACGATGAATGGTCTTTTACTGATGGAGGAACAGATACTTATTTCAATTCAGACATGGGTGTAATCGGTTTAAACCATCTGATGTACATCAGTAAGAAAACCAATATTACAACAGCTTTAGCTCTTTCTGGAACCAGAAATACGATTCGCCAGGTAGAGTTGCGACCAGACTCCATTGACTTCGACAGTTTTGGAAACAAATCAATTCAAACCAAATACACCGCGAACACTCAAGTAAATCACAAGTTTAATCCACATCACTTTATACGAGCTGGATTCATTCTTGACCTTTACGATGTAGCTTATAGTGATTCATTCTACGTCGATAATTCGAATGTATGGTACAACAACTATGATTTGAAAGAGCAGATGTCGCTGGTTCAGTCTTATTTTAATTACCAATGGAGGCCTAATGAAAAATGGACGGCCAACTTTGGCTTCCATCATCAAACCTTTACGTATAATCAATCACACGCTTACGAGCCTAGATTAGGGATAAACTATCAAATTAATGAAAAACAAAGTGCAAGTTTCGGTTATGGAATCCACTCTCAACTTCAGCCTTTTCAAGTCTATCTTAGTGAAGCTTTAATTGATACTACCAATGAGATATATGAAGCCACTAATAAAAATCTTGATTTTATCTTCTCTGAGCACTTCATCTTAGGCTACAACCTTTCTATAAACAGTAATTTGAGAATCAAAACAGAGGCCTACTATCAAAACGTTTCTAGTCTTCCCATTCAACAATATTCATCACATTTCTCCATGGCTAATATTGGTGCTGATTTTGGTATTCCAACCGTTGATAGCCTAGTAAACGAAGGAACTGGGAGCAACTATGGTATTGAATTAACCATCGAAAAATTCTTTAGCAAAAACTACTACTTTTTATTGACAGGTTCCGTTTTCGAATCGAAATACATCGCTTCAGATAATGTAGAAAGAAATACTGCTTTTAATGGTAATTACTCTTTCAATGCGTTAGCTGGGTACGAATTTCAAACTGGAAAAAACGGTAAACTTTCTACTAGTTTAAAAGCCGCTAGAATTGGGGGTAGAAGATATATCCCTATCGATCTTGATGCTTCCAACCTAAGTGGTAAAGCCGTGTATGATTTGAACAGGGTTTATGAAGAAAAATTTGATGATTATTTCAGAGTAGATGCCAAGGTGTCTTTTACGCTTCAAGGAAAGAAAATAACCCAAGTTTGGGCAGCAGATGTTCAGAACATATTGAATACACAGAATGTCTTTCAACAACTCTACGACGCTGAAAGTCAATCAATAAAAACCGAATACCAACTTGGATTATTCCCGGTTGGACAATATAAAATCATGTTTTAATGGAGGGAAGAAAAAGTATTTGGGTAAGGGTGATAGGAATACTGACCATAGGTCTGCTTGTTCCTCACATCTTGATGCCTAACCTTCAGAGTTTTGGAACGGTAGATTACAAAATTCAAATGACCGTTTCATTTCTCGTTACTACCCTACTTTGGGAAGGAAACTTATTTATCATTCTTAGACTGCAAAAGTGGCTTCCATGGGAGAGAAATACACTTCAAAGACTAGTTGTCCAATTCATTATTAGTGGACTCTATTCAAACTTGATTGTTTCCATTGCTATTTATCTAGTTACCTATGAATTTGAAATTCTTCCATTTAAATGGGAAATGTTCATTTATCACATGGGTATTGCAACTATTCTAGGGATAATGGTTGAAGCTTTATACGAAGGAAGTTACTTTTTATCAGAGTGGAAAAAAGCTTTATCTAAAGCGGAAAGACTAGAAAAAGAGAATGTAAAAGCGAAATACGAAGCGCTTAAAAATCAAGTCAACCCTCATTTTTTATTTAATTCATTAAACACCTTGGCCAACATGGTGATGGATGAAGAAAATGATAAAGCGGTCGAGTTTATTCAAAAGCTTTCTAAGGTTTATCGTTACATTCTTCAAAGTAGAGATCAGGAGATTTCCGATTTTAGAACTGAAATGAAAATCGTTGAAGAATACACCTATTTATTGAAAAATCGTTTCGAAGAGGGTGTTGAGTTTCATTATGATGTTCCGAATGATTATAACCATTTAGTTCTTCCTCCGTTAACTCTTCAAATGTTGATTGAGAACACAGTAAAACACAATGTTATTTCTTCCTCTCAACCGTTAAAAGTTTGGGTACAAATCGAGGATGATCGATTGGTTATTAAAAACACTTTAAACCTGAAGCGTTTGGATGAAAGGGAGTCTACTGGAATGGGAATAGAAAACATTAAGAATAGGTATCAATTACTAACTGATGAAGAAGTGATTATTAAATCAGGTAAAGACTTTTTTGAAGTTCGATTACCGTTAATAAGCTCTGTAAAAGAAGATTTGGATGAAAGCACTAATAATCGAGGACGAATCCCCCGCTGCAAGAAGATTACAAAAAATGATTCGAAACGTTAGAAATGACGTTGAGATTCTTGAAGTAATCGATTCCGTTGAAAATGGAATCAAATGGTTGTCGGAAAATGACAAACCTGATGTTATCTTTTCTGATATTCAATTAGCTGATGGTAGAAGTTTTGAAATCTATTCTCAAGTTCAAGTTACTTGTCCGATCATATTCACAACCGCTTATGATGAATATGCTATCAAAGCCTTTGAATTAAACAGTGTTGGTTATCTTCTAAAGCCTTTTAGCGAAGATGATTTGTCTAAAGCTATTGCAAAAGTGGAAGAAGCTCCGGAAGACTCTAATGAGATAAAAATCAACGAGATACTTAGTCAACTGGGAATCGAAAAAAAGTATAAATCTCGCTTTCTTATTCATAAAGGAGATAGCTTAATTCCAATTTCCACTGAAGATATCGCTTACATTTATACCCATGACAAGCTGGTTGTATTAGTAAACAAAGAAAATCAACATTACTATTTAAATCAACGAATGGATGAATTGGAACATCAACTAGATCCTAAAAATTTCTTTCGTTTGAACAGACAATATATTTCTTCTTTCGGGGCGATTGAAAAAGTCGCCAATCACTTTAACGGGAAGCTAAGAGTTTACCTAAAGCCTACTACAGAAGAAGTAATGATTTCTCGAATTAAAGCTGGTCCGTTTAAGAGTTGGTTAGATGACTAAATCATTTGCTTTAAATCTCTTTCCAAAAACAATACTTTAATCACCAAAACTTGAGATTCAATACTGTCGTGTTTTTCTAGATCTTGCTTTAAAGCTTCTAGTTGACCTTGTAGTAGGCTAACCTCCATTCCTCCAATCAAGTTGGCATAAAGCTTTGTAAGCCTTAGTAATTGATTGAAATCATCCCAAAGAAGTTGATGATGATCTGTAAACACTTCTGAGTTCATTTTGCTCTCTTTTAGAAATGACCCATTCACAAATCCTTGTTGGACTGTTTCGTGAAGTTTAAGAGCGAATGTAAAGAAACCTAACTCCTCTTCCTTAAAGTGCTTTAAAAGGCCTGAAAAGAAACCTTGAAAGGCATATATCATTCTACTTGATACCAATTGTTGACTAGGGTAATTGTTATGACAAGCGTGCAAGGTTTGTAAAATAGAAGGAACTCGATTTGTTTCGAAATTTTGGTGTGCTGTTTTTAACAGCTCTATTAATTGAGGAGTAGTTAATTTTCTATAGGATAAAACCTCCTTGTTCTCGAAGTTCAAATCTTTCTCTTCTACATTTTCAAACGACTTATCTAACCAGCAATACTTCAACTCTCCCATAATAATTGTTTTCTTAAAATTATCGGGAATCATAGAAGAGATCAATACCGTACTTAGGGTATTAGTTTGTAAATGAGTAAAATACCGTGTTTAGGGTAGTGGGGTGGTTAATTTGCTAATGGGGTAATTGTTTGATTTGCTGATTCTGGATATCGTTAGAAAAGTATATTCAAAGCACACTTAACATGTCTGTGCTTCAAAAACAAAAGCCCCGACCAAAGGTCGAGGCTTTCAAATATCAATTCTAAAATTGCTTACTATCTGTTTTCAACAGGAACGTAAGCTCTTTCGTTAGCTCCAACGTAAACCTGTCTTGGTCTACCAATTGGCTCTTTGTTTGTAATCATTTCTTTCCATTGAGCAATCCATCCTGGAAGTCTTCCTAATGCAAACATTACTGTAAACATTTCAGTTGGAATACCTAAAGCTCTGTAGATAATACCCGAGTAGAAATCAACATTTGGATATAAGTTTCTTGACTTGAAGTATTCATCTTCTAAAGCAACTTTCTCTAATTTCTTCGCGATATCTAAAACTGGATCAGTAACACCTAATGCTTTTAATACATCATCACAAGCTACTTTAATGATCTTCGCTCTTGGATCAAAGTTCTTATAAACTCTATGTCCGAATCCCATTAATCTAAATGGATCATTCTTGTCTTTCGCTTTTGCAATCCACTCATCTAAGTCTCCTCCACTTTCTTTAATCATCTCTAACATGTCGATAACCGCCTGGTTAGCACCACCATGAAGTGGTCCCCATAAAGCTACAACCCCTGCAGAGATAGAAGAATATAAGTTTGCTTGAGAAGAACCAACGATTCTTACCGTAGAAGCAGAACAGTTTTGCTCGTGATCAGCATGTAAAATCAATAATTTGTTCAAAGCTGATGAAACTACAGGATCAACTTTATACTCTTCACATGGTGTTGAGAACATCATGTTAATGAAGTTGTCTGTATAGTTTAAGCTATTCTGTGGATAAACTACAGAATGACCTACACTGTTTTTATATGCCCAAGCAGCCAAAGTAGGAAGCTTTGCAATCAATCTTTGGATTGTTAAATCTACCGCATCAACACCTCTATTTGGGTCTTGAGACTCAGGATAGAATGTAGATAAAGAACATACTAATGAAGAGATAATCCCCATTGGATGTGCTTTTGAAGGATACGCTTCATAGAAACGCTTCATATCCTCATGAACTAAAGTATGATGTGTAATATCATCTTCGAACTTAGTTAATGTTTCTTTATTTGGTAATTCACCATAAATCAACAAATAAGCAACCTCTAAGAAATTCGCTTTTTCAGCTAATTCTTCAATTGAATATCCTCTATATCTTAAAATACCTTTCTCTCCGTCTAGGAAAGTGATAGCACTTTGAGTAGATCCAGTATTCTTAAATCCCTTATCAATAGTTATAACTCCGCTTTGACCTCTTAAAGAACTAATGTCAATTGCCTTCTCGTTTTCTGATCCTGTAACTACTGGTAATTCGATTACTTTACCGTCTACTTCAATTTTAGCTGTTTCACTCATTGATTGAAAATTTGATGTGTTAATAAATGTGAGCTTTCGCCTTACGTAAATATAGCCATTAAAGATTCAAAAAATTCTGATTTTTGTTAGCTTATGGTTATTATTTAGTAAGTCATTGACCTATAAACGACAAAGAAGTTTGCTCAAAATAAAAAGGTCTTGCTTTATGCAAGACCTTTTTTAAACGTATATTTTATCTATATCGATTACTCAATACTAGCGTTCTTTCCAACGTTTGTAGAGTAATTGATACGAAGTGCATTCGATTCTCTAAGCTTATACTTAATGTCTCCAATTAACTTCATCTTCGCTTCAGCATCAACTTTAAGTGCGATAATCATCTTACCCACCTCTTTTTCGTTACGCTTACGAATTCCTTCTCTTACTATCTCAACATATTCAGGAACATCTTTCACTTCCTTAAAGTCATCTTGTAATTGAATTCTATGTGCATCTCCCAACGAAGCTGCTAATTTTCCTGAAGGACGACCAACATAAACATATCCAACTAGATCTTTACGTTCCAGCTTTTCAATTTGATTTGCTGAAGGTAAATCCAAATCTACTTTCAAATCCGTTTCTCTCATCACAGTAGCTACCATGAAGAAGAAAAGTAACATGAAAACGATATCTGGTAACGATGCCGTTGATATACCTGGTGAATCATCACCTCCTTTTTTCTTAAACTTCGCCATAATTAGTTTCCTGTATTAATTGGTTCCGCTTCCGAAATTGCTTTCGGGTAAATTTTCTTAATTGCCTTGATCTCCTCTGGAGTGCATCTCAAAAATGGTTTACCTAGTTTCTCCATTGCGAAAGCATTTCTGATTTCGTAATAAGCACTAGCCATCTCATCCTGAACAGATAAATAAGTTCCGTAAGAAGTTTGGTCAACGTTTTGCATCGAAATAATTCCTTTCGATACTTTAACATCACCACCATATAACTCACAAGCCAATTGCTTAGCTTCAGCCTTTCTTAACCTCTTTTTAAGCGACTTTAACTTCTCTTCATCTTTCTCAGACTTAACCTGACCTTTTAATGAATTTACTAAGTCGTCTGATTCCTTTTTAAAAATCTTTCTAAACTCAGGTAAATCATCTCTATTGTCTTCGTTTAAGATAAATTCTTTCGTCTGCTCCTTCAAGTCAGCTAACTCTACTAACTTTCCGTTTGCCAAGATTTGATCAGAACCGTTTACCAATACCGTTAAGATATTTCTTTCGTTTACTTTCTGACTATCATCTGGTTGCTCCTCTTCAATCGGTGGTAGCAAACGCTCCACACCATAAGATGAGTCCATTGTAGTTGTTACCAGGAAGAAAATCAACAGCAAGAACGCGATGTCGGCCATCGAACCTGCGTTAATCTCTGGTGCTTCTCTTTTCGGCATAATTATTCAATTACTTGATTAACTTCTTCACAGCTCCCATTGCAAGTGCAACTATAGCTACAAAGAATAAAATGTAAAATGTGATAATTCCAGCCTCTGCGATTCTAGAATTTTCAGTCACCACCCCGTTTAATACTTCGTCACTTGACATTCCGTAAGAAATACCAAAGATGATAGCTAAACCAGCTGCTCCGATTAAGAAAGTAATTCCTTTCTTAGGATCCTGAGCAATGATCATTATCGGGAAGATAATAGTTGCAGCAATTGCGATGAAGAATAATACTTCAGTTAAAGCAATTACAGAACCTACTTCTGGAGTGTTGCTTGATCCTGCAACCATAACTAAAATGATCGCAATTACAGAAACAACAGCTGCAAAAACCTTAAGAATTAATGATACTTTGTTTTCCATAATGGTGATTATTTTTTGTGGTTCTCAACGATATCTACCAAAGAGATAGAAGCGTCTTCCATACTGTTTACTAAAGAGTCAATCTTAGAAACGATGTAGTTATAAAATACTTGTAAGATCATTGCAACGATCAAACCAAATACTGTAGTCAAAAGTGCTACTTTAATACCAACAGCAACAATAGACGGCTGAATGTTGTTTGCTGCAGCAATTGCATCAAAGGCTCCAATCATACCAATTACTGTTCCCATGAATCCTAACATTGGCGCTAATGCGATGAATAAAGAAATCCAAGAAACTCCTTTTTCTAATAATCCCATTTGAACTCCTCCGTAAGAAACAACTGCTTTCTCAACAGCCTCAACTCCTGAATCAGCTCTTAATAATCCTTGGTAGAAGATAGAAGCAACAGGACCTCTTGTGTTTCTACATACTTCCTTAGCAGCTTCAACACCACCAGTTTGTAATGCAGACTCAACGTCTCCTAATAACTTCTTAGTATTTGTAGTAGCTAAGTTTAAGTAAACGATTCTCTCGATACATAAAGCTAAACCAATAATCAAACAGATTAATACGATTCCCATGAATCCTACACCACCTTCGATAAACTTAGTCTTAATCGTTTGAGTAAAAGATGCTTCTTTAGCAATCTCAACATCATTGTTTTCTGCTTTAGCAGGTGCAGTTGGAGCTTCTGTCTTCTCCTCCATTACAACCTCAGTTGTTGTTGCTGAATCTACTGATGTAGAATCCTGTGCAGATAAATTGTTAACGAATCCAAATGTTAACATCCCTAAAATAGTCAATAGCGCAATTTGCTTTTTCATGGCTTATTTGTTTGTTGATAAAATATATTCTAGTAAATAGGTTACAAAACTTATGCGGAGACGAAGGGATTCGAACCCCCGATACCCTTTAGAGGTATACACGCTTTCCAAGCGTGCGCCTTCGACCACTCGGCCACATCTCCAATACGTTTAATTCTAAAGAACGTCAGTCTTCGGGCGGTGAAAATACAAAAAATTCTTTAACGTTCTTATGGCAAGCCATGTTAAGGAAAGGTTTACTTTTTCGCCAATTCTACTATTCGTTTCTTAATAGATTCAGAATCAAACTAATTTCCATAAATAAATCACATTTCGTGATATAGTTAAATGCTAAAAACAAAAAAGCCTTTCCAAATTGGAAAGGCTTTTTAAATATTAAATTATTAGTCTAACCGTTCAATGCTTCCGCACCAGCAACGATTTCTAAAATTTCTGTTGTAATAGCTGCCTGACGAGCTTTGTTGTACGTTAACTTAAGATCATTTTTCAATTCTCCAGCATTATCAGTTGCAGCATGCATTGCAGTCATTCTAGCTCCGTGCTCAGAAGCAACAGAATCAAGAATTCCTTTATACAATTGCGTCTTTAATGACTTAGGAATCAACTCACTAACGATAAACTCTTTGCTAGGCTCGTAGATGTACTCTGTAGATGAAGTGCTTTCCCCTTCAACAGCTTCTACTGGTAAAAATTGTTCAGTAGTAACAATTTGTACCGCCGCATTTTTGAATTTATTGTAAACAACAATTACTTCATCAAATGATTCGTCTACAAAAGACTCCATGATATCCTCGGCAATCTTCGCTGAATTATCAAAAGATAAATCATTGTGAAGTTCATCTTTACGAATCACGTTTAATCCTTGATTAGAAAAGAAGTCAGATGCCTTTTTACCGATACCCATTACAGATACATTCTTACCTGCATAAGTCCCAGCAATAAGTGTATTAATGTGCTTAATAACGTTGTTATTAAAACCACCACACAAACCTCTGTTCGAAGTCACTGCAACGATTAACACATTTTCAACCTCTCTCTGAGTTCCGTAAACGCCATCATTTTCTCCCTCTAAAGAAGAGTTCAGATTAACAAGAATTTCTTGCAGCTTCTCAGCATAAGGACGCATTTGAGTAATTGCGTCTTGAGCTCTTTTCAACTTTGCAGCAGATACCATTTTCATAGCACTTGTAATCTGCATCGTTGAATTAACTGAAGTAATTCTTTCTCTAATTTCTTTTAAGTTCGCCATCGCGTATGTTTTAAAAGCGGGCGATAAATCGCCCGTTTAAAAAGTCTAATTATTTAGCGTATTTCTTCGCTAAGTTTAAAGCTACAGTTCTTAAAGTCTCTGTTGCTTCATCTGTCAATTTACCAGCTTTTAAAGTCATTAAAGTCTCTTTATGAGAAGCATCTAATAAACCTAAATACTCAGCTTCGAATTCTTTAACTCTGTTTACTGGTACGTCAGCTAATAAGTTCTTAGATCCAGCGTAGATGATAGCAATTTGCTTCTCAACTGGGTAAGGATCATTTTGCTTTTGCTTTAAGATCTCAACGTTTCTTCTTCCTTTATCAATTACTAAAGCAGTAGCAGCATCAAGATCAGATCCGAATTTAGCGAACGCTTCAAGTTCTCTAAACTGCGCTTGATCTAACTTCAATGTACCAGATACTTTCTTCATTGATTTAATCTGAGCGTTACCTCCAACTCTAGATACTGAGATACCAACGTTAATTGCTGGTCTCACCCCTTGGTTGAAAAGGTTAGACTCTAAGAAAATCTGTCCATCAGTAATCGAAATTACGTTTGTAGGAATATATGCAGAAACATCACCTGCTTGAGTCTCGATAATTGGAAGTGCAGTTAAAGAACCACCACCTTTTACTTTACCTTTTAACGACTCAGGTAAATCATTCATTTGAGAAGCAATCTCATCAGAAGCATTTACTTTCGCAGCTCTTTCTAATAATCTTGAGTGTAAGAAGAATACATCTCCTGGATAAGCCTCACGACCTGGAGGTCTTCTTAATAATAAAGAAACCTCACGGTATGCAACTGCTTGCTTAGATAAATCATCATAAACAATTAAAGCTGGTCTACCAGTATCTCTGAAGTACTCACCAACAGCCGCACCCGTAAATGGAGCGTAAAACTGCATTGGAGCAGGGTCTGAAGCGTTTGCAGCAACAATAGTTGTATATGCCATTGCACCTGCAGCCTCTAATGTATTCACAATATTTGCTACTGTAGAACCTTTTTGTCCAACTGCAACATAAATACAGTAAACAGGCTCACCAGCGTCATAAAATTCTTTTTGGTTGATAATTGTATCAATACAAACTGTAGTTTTTCCAGTTTGTCTATCTCCAATTACAAGCTCTCTTTGACCTCTACCAACTGGAATCATTGCGTCGATTGACTTGATTCCTGTTTGAAGTGGTTCCTCAACAGGCTCTCTATAGATAACTCCTGGTGCTTTTCTTTCGATAGGCATTTCAAAAGTTTCTCCTTCGATTGGACCTTTACCGTCGATTGGGTTACCTAAAGTATCGATAACTCTACCAACAACTCCTTCTCCAACGTTTACAGAAGCAATACGCCCTGTTCTCTTAACAACATCACCTTCTTTAATTCCTCTAGATTGTCCTAAAAGAACGGCTCCAACGTTGTCTTCTTCCAAGTTTAATACGATTGCTTGTAGACCATTGCTAAATTCAACTAGCTCTCCCGACTGAACGTTAGAAAGACCATAAATTCTTGCAATACCATCTCCTACTTGAAGAACTGTACCTACTTCTTCAAGTTCTGCTTCCGTTTTAACGCCAGCTAATTGCTGTCTTAAAATCGCTGAAACTTCTGCTGGTTTAACTTCTGCCATTTTATTTCGATTTTATTTTATTCAAAAATTATAATTCAGCAACGTATGCGTTGTTACTGAACTCTTGTTTTAACTTATTCAATTGTGATTGTACTGATGCATCAATTTGCTGATCTTCTATCGTTAACACGAAACCACCAATTAAATCAGTATCTACAGTTTCATGTAATTCAATTTCTCCAGCTCCTTGCTTAGCAACCAATTCTTTCACCTTAGCTCTTAACGTATCGTCTAATACTACAGCCGATTTAACATCAGCTTTAACGATATTATTATGCTTTCTATACAATGCTAAATAAGAGTGAGCTATATTTTCCAACAAGCTTTCTCTTTTATTAGATGTAATGATATCAATATACTTAAAAGTCAATTCAGAAACACCTCCTTTAAAAATCGCTTCTAATGCAGCAATCTTTTGGTGTGTTTTGATAATTGGGCTTTTTAGTAACACGGTAAGATCGTGAGAACCTTCGCACATAGAGATAACATAATTCATGTCATTCTTTACAGCGTCAATTGAATTTTGCTCAACAGCTAAATCCAATAAGGCCTTCGCGTATCTTGATGATGCTCTAGTTCCTTTCATATTAGTTTAAGTTAACCTCGTCGATCAAACCTCCAACTAAGTCTTTTTGCTTATCGTCAGTAGATAACTCTGTTCTTAAAATCTTTTCAGCAACTTCTAATGAAATCATTGCTACTTGATTCTTAACATCCGTTAAGGCAGCTTTTCTTTCGTTGTTGATTTGCTCTTTTGCAGAAACAATGATTTTTTCAGCTTCAGCAGATGCTTCTCCTTTAGCTTCAGCAATCATACTGTCTTTTGCAGCTCTTGCTTCTTTTAAGATCTCGTCTCTTTCTTCTCTTGCTGTTTGTAATAAAGCTTCGTTCTCTGACTGCATTTTAGCCATGTCAGCTTTAGTTTTCTCAGCTAATTCTATTGCCTCAGAGATGTTTTCTTCTCTTTCGTTAATTGCAGATAAAACAGGCGTCCAAGCAAATTTTCTCATTAATAAGATTAATATCAATAAGATGATAGCTTGCATGAAAAACAAACCTGGCGAAAAATCATTTAATAACTGATCCATTTCTATCTAATTTTTGTGTTGTTCAAGTTAAGTAAACAAAGCCTTGCAACCAACCGTTGCAAGGACTTTGAATTTTTCTTTGTGGATTACTTCCCTAAGATTAAAGCACCGAAAGCAAGACCTTCTAAAAGTGCACCGATGATGATCATCGCTGTTTGAATCTTAGCAGCAGCTTCTGGCTGTCTAGCAATACCTTCCATTGCTTTTCCACCAATTTGTCCTAGACCGATACCACCTCCGATAACGATTAATCCAGCTCCAATTAAATTGTACATAATACGTGATTTATAAATAAAAACTAATTATACTAATTAATGATGTTCGTGCTCTTGCACGGCCATACCGATAAATAATGACGATAACATAGTGAAAATGAATGCTTGTAAGAAAGCAACCAAGATCTCAATTACCGAGATAAACAATGTTAAAGCAACTGATACTCCAGTTGATGCTACAGGACCAAACATTGCCTTAAGCGTAATCATTAATGCGATTAAGCTCATTACAACAAAGTGACCTGCTGTGATGTTTGCGAACAAACGAATCATTAAAGAGAATGGTTTAGTAAACATTCCCAATACTTCGATTGGCGCTAAAATTATTTTCATTGGTACTGGTACACCAGGCATCCAGAAAATGTGTCCCCAGTAATCTTTGTTTCCTGAAAACTGAACAATTAAGAATGTAAACAATGCTAAACAAGCAGTAACAGCAATCTGTCCAGTAACGTTGAATCCAAGTGGAGTCAAACCTAATAAGTTACAAATCCAGATAAAGAAGAATACCGTTAACAAGAAACTCATGTACTTCTTGTACTTCGCTTCACCAATGTTTGGTCTTGCAATCTCGTCTCTTACGTAAATGATTAAAGGCTCTAAAGCTCTACCAAATCCAGTTGGGATTGGTCCCTTCTTGTAAGACTTAGCTAATCTTGAGAACATGAAAATCATTAACAAACCAGTTAACAACATTCCAACAACTGACTTAGTAATTGAAAAATCTAAAGGTCTAACGTTTGTTGGGTGGTCGTGATCATCTAAAGTGATTGTTCCAGCAGCATCTGTTTTATAAATCTTTCCGTGAAATAACTTGTAGTAGTTTCCATTGCTTTCAGCAACAGCATGTCCGTGATCTAACTTAGAAGAAGAAAACATTTGTAATCCACCATCCCATAAAATCACCGGTAAAGAGAAACCAATATGCTCTCCTGTTTCACCATCTGTATAGAATACAAAATCATGTGCATCCTGCAAGTGGTGCTTAATGTAAGCTTTGATCTCCTCTGGAGAATCAATTAAGTTTCCTTCATGTGAAGCCTCATCGCTGTGAGCCTCATGTCCTTCATGCGTATGAGTAGAATCAACACCATTAGCGTAACTACTCAAAGCTCCGAACATCATTAGGAAGCTTAAAACATATTTAAAAGTTCTCTTTGCAATCATAATACAAGTTTAAACTAGTCTCAATTTTGGGTGCAAATGTACACAATTAATTCTTACCCTTTTCATCAATTTCTTCGCTTTCTTTTGGATAAGCTTCAACAGCACTTTGTGCAATTTCTTTATCAAATATCTTAAGACTTCTTGCAATCCATACACCCTCAAGCAATAAGAAGGAAAACATAGGGATAATTAAAGTGAATTTCTCAGGCTTATTTAAGCTTACTTCTCCTAAAATATTAGATGAAAACACCATAGTAAATACACCTAGTTTTACAAATACTAAAGCCAAAAATGCAACTCCGGCTTGACTTGGAATAAATTTTACTGCAGCTTCAAAAACTCCAAAAGCTAAACTACTAGCGATTAGATGAAATAAACACACTGAAAAGATGGAAAAACCAACTGAATCAGCTACTGTTAACTTAAATCCGAAAAAATTACTTAAAAATAAAGCTGTGGCTAATCCGAAGAAAAGCACAACGTTTTGAAGGGATTTATTCATCCTGTGAAAACTTATTGACTTGCTTGATAATAGAGAAAATAGATCCGAAAATGACAAATAAGGTAATTCCTTTAGCCCACCACTCTCCATCATTTGGATACTTAGTATCTAGCCATTTTCCCAATAGATTACCCAAGTATATAGAAGCTCCCAATTGGAAACCTAAACCTGAAAACCTTAGAATATTTTTTGTTGACTTATTTTTCATTGACTTAAGCAGTAGCTGCTTTTTGGCTTGACTTCTTGTCAGACAAATTCTTTACCACAGCACCCATTTTACAGTTTCCTGTGAAACTTGCTCCTGGCTCAATAGCTAATTTACCCGTTTCAATATCTCCCAAAAGAACTGCTGTTTCTCTTAAACGAAGTAATCCTTCAACAGCTATTCTTGATTTCAATTCTCCTTCGATTTCAGCATTCGTACAAGTAATATTTCCTTCTACAACACCATTCTTTCCAACTACTACTTTTCCTTGACAATTGATTGATCCTAAAACCTTTCCGTCAATTCTGATTCCTTTCGAACTGGAGATATTACCTTCAATAACTGTCCCAGCAGCAATGGTGTCAATGACACCTTTGTTCGCTTCGAAATTCTCCTCTCTGTTTTTTCCTTTTAACATAATCCAAACGTTTGAACTGGCTCGCAATTTAATGGATTTTAGCTCTTAGTTCAAAGTTTTAAATGATTATGTAGGTGATGTATTGAATTTCTTAGTGGATTATGGTCTGGGTTGGTGTTTTTTGATCACGGATTAAAGGAGAGAAAATAATATAGATTTATTATCTCAAATGGATGTCACGGAGGGAAAATCGGAGATTTTCAGCGTTATTCTAAATCCTTGTTAACCTGATAACACGTATTTCGTCCGGCCCCTTCGACAAGAAAAACATTCATCTCTTCGAGTTGTCGTAAATCCCTAGTTGCCGTGGCTTTTGATATTTTATTTATGCTCATATACTTTTTAGCCGTCATGCCTCCTTCAAACTTTTTATTCGGAGTAGATAGCATTTTGTATAACGCTTTACGTTGACGGTCGTTAATTTGAGTATTTATTTTATCAAAAAACCTGGCTTTAAAAAGAGTAAACTTAATCAGCTCATGAGAATGGTCTAATGCGTCAGTTAAGGCTCCGATGAAATAATTCAGCCATTCAGTAATTTGATTGGTTCTTTGAGCCTTCTTTAATTGATTATAGTATACTGATTTATTCGACTGTAAGACCGTTGAAAGACTGACCATAACTGGAAATCCAAGCGATTGAAACAAGGCTTTTTCTGCAATTGCTCTTCCTATTCTTCCATTACCATCCTCAAAAGGATGAATACTCTCAAAATATAAATGAGCAATAGCACTTCGTATAGCTGCAAATTTAATTTCTTGCTTTCCTTTCGGGGCACTGCTATTGAACCAGTCGATAAACTCAATCATCTCATTATTCACTTCTGCTGATGGAGGGGCTTCATAATGGATAATTTCTTTCCCTATAGATCCTGAAATAATTTGCATCGGCAAATCACCCTTCCTCCAAGCTCCTGCGTTAATATTAGATTTTCCTGGAAATACAAGCTTATGCCATGTAAAAAGCTCCACCTTGCTTAGGGGCGTGGTATAATCTAGTCTAACCTTAAATATTAAGTCTGATATTCCTTGAGCTTTTTTATCTCTTACTTGAGATGATGAAATACCTAGGTTATTATGAATGGAAGACCTAACATCTTCTCTACTAAATATTTCTCCTTCGATAGCTGAAGTATTAATGGTTTCATCACTCATGATTTCAACCAGGCTATCTGTTTTTAATTGCTTGCTAAGACTTTCATATAATCCTTTAGAGACACCTACTTTTTCTGAAAAACGAAATAATTCATCTTCTAAATCCTCCTTGTTATAAGAAAACTCTTTCCAGTCTATGAGCTGCCAATTATACTTCATGAGCCAAATATAAGAAATAATCGGCTCATGATTAGGTTTTTTATGAGCCGATAAATGATCGTAATCGGCTCATGGTAACGGGCACCAGCAGGGGGATCCCCTACCATAGTGTGTTAGATAACGATGTTTACAATTCTTTTAGGAACTATAATCACTTTCTTAGGAGCTTTTCCTTCTAACCATTTTTGGCTCATTTCATGTCCTAAAACCGTTTTCTCAATTTCCTCTTTGGCCATGTCTGCCGGTAAAGCTAAATCGAATCTTCTCTTACCGTTAAATGAAACAGGGTAATTGAATTCGCTTTCTACCAATACCGATGGATCAAATTCTGGAAAAGAAGCATTCAAAATGCTTTCTGAGTTTCCGAACTTTTGCCAAAGCTCTTCTGTGATATAAGGTGCGTATGGATGTAATAAGATCGCAACGTTTTCAATGATTTCTTTCTTATTACATTTCAATGCTTGTAATTCGTTTACACAAACCATAAATGCAGATACCGAAGTGTTGAATGAGAAATTCTCTACGTCCTCTCCTACTTTTTTAATCGTTTTATGTAAAACCTTTAATTCTTCTTTCGTCGCTTTTTCTTCTGATACGTTCCACTTTCCTTCTGAATCATGACATAGGTTCCAGAACTTTCTGATGAACTTAGAAACTCCTTCGATTCCTTTTGTAGACCATGGTTTAGATTGCTCTAAAGGACCTAAGAACATTTCGTAAAGACGTAGGGTGTCTGCTCCGAATTTTTCAACGATTAAATCTGGGTTAACAACGTTGAATTTCGATTTTGACATCTTCTCCACTTCGTTTCCACAAATGTACTTCCCGTCTTCTAAAATGAATTCTGCATCCTTAAAGTCAGCTCTCCAGTTTTTAAATGCTTCAGTGTCCATTTCGTTTCCGTTCACGAAATTCACATCAACATGAACACGAGCTGTATCATAGTCCTCTTTCAATCCGTGAGAAACAAATTGATTGGTGTTTTTAACTCTATAAGCTAAAGCTGACGTTCCCAAAATCATTCCTTGGTTAATCAACTTTTTAAATGGCTCATCAAACGGTAAATAACCTAAATCATGTAAAAATTTGGTCCAGAATCTTGAGTATAATAAGTGTCCTGTAGCGTGCTCAGAACCACCGATATATAAATCAACCTGACCCCAATACTTTACTGCTTTTTCTGAAACGAATGCATTCTCGTTGTGAGGATCCATGTATCTTAAGAAGTACCATGATGATCCTGCCCAACCTGGCATCGTGTTGTACTCGTATCTATTTCCTTCTGAATCTTCCCACTTTTCAGCTCTCGCCAAAGGTGGTTGTCCGTCTGCAGTTGGTAAATACTTATCTACTTCAGGTAATTCTAAAGGACCATTTGACGTATCAATGATGAAAGGAATTTCATTTTTGTAGGCTACTGGAAATGGTTCTCCCCAATATCTTTGTCTTGAGAAAACCGCGTCTCTCAATCTGAAATTCGTCTCCGCTCTACCGATACCTTTATCCATAATGGCTCCGATAGACTTATTGATCGCATCTTTCACTTTTAATCCATCTAAGAAATCAGAGTTGATTACTTTTCCTGATTTAGCTTCGTAAGCTTCTTCTTCAATATTTCCTCCTGCAATTACTTCTTTAATCGGTAATCCGAATTCTTTAGCAAAAGCGTAATCTCTTGAATCATGAGCAGGTACAGCCATCACAGCTCCTGTTCCGTATCCAGCTAATACATAATCTCCTAACCAAATTTGAATCTTCTCTCCTGAGAAAGGATGCACCACATAGCTTCCTGTAAACACACCTGTTACGGTCTTTACATCAGCCATTCTTTCACGCTCAGATCTGTTTTTTGATTTGATAACGTATGCGTCAACTTCTTCTTTTTGCTCTGCTGTTGTTAATTCATCCACCCATTCGTGTTCTGGCGCGATAACCATGAATCCAACACCAAAAATAGTATCAGGACGAGTAGTAAATACTTCAATCTCTTTGTCTGAATTTTCAACTGGAAAGTTTACCGAAGCTCCTTTTGATTTCCCAATCCAATTTCTTTGCGTCTCTTTGATTGACTCAGACCAATCTAAATTGTCTAAACCTTTTAATAATCTATCTGCGTAAGCTGTGATTCTTAGAGACCACTGCTGCATTAACTTTCTTTCAACCGGATGTCCGCCTCTTTCAGAAACACCATCTTTAATTTCATCATTCGCTAAAACGGTCCCTAATTCCGGACACCAATTCACCATTGTTTCAGAAAGGAATGCCATTCTGTATGACAATAGAATATCAGATTGTTCTTTTTCAGAAAATCCTTTCCATTCATCAGCCGAGAATTCGATTTCACAATCATGAACGGCTTTAATACCTGAATTTCCGTTTGCTTCGAAAGCAGCTACTAATGTTTCTATTCTCTCCGCTTTGTTACTTGATTGGTTATACCAAGCATCAAATAACTGAGCAAAAATCCATTGTGTCCATTTGTAATAAGAAGGATCAGTAGTTCTAAACTCTCTAGACCAATCAAAACAAAATCCGATTTTATCTAACTGCTCACGGTATCTTTTTAAGTTCGTATCAGTTGTAACAGCAGGGTGCTGACCCGTTTGAATCGCGTACTGCTCAGCTGGTAAACCGAATGCATCAAAGCCCATTGGATGCAATACATTGAAACCTTTCAACCTTTTGAAACGACTATAAATATCTGAAGCAATGTACCCTAGTGGATGACCAACATGAAGTCCTGCACCTGAAGGGTAAGGAAACATGTCTAACACATAGTACTTTTCTTTACTCTCATTGATGTCAACTTTATAGGTTTTATCATCAGCCCATTTCTGTCTCCACTTCTTCTCTACTTCCGGAAAATTATAGTCCATACGAATTCAAAATTTTGAAGTGCAAAGGTAGTTAATTTGAAAATGTGATGAATATAAAATTCACATTAGGACCTACTTGACAACTTAGCTAAAAATACTCCAAACAACATACCTGTTATGATTAATATTAATGCATAGTCCTTAATAAAGGTCCATTCCGTGAACTCATTAATAATGACCAATACCATGGTTACAAGGATAATTCCAGCAGCGGGTAAGATTTTATTATTCATAATTTTGAAGTGCAAAGGTAGTTAATTTGGAAATGTGCTAATTTGAAAATGATTCACGAGTGTTTAAAGTCATTCTCAAATTGTCTCATTTTCAAATTGCCCCTCAAACATCGACAAAAACACCCCAAACGTCGAGATAAGTTTCAACTGTCATTTCTTTTCCTTTTGTTTGATGTTGTATAAAAGTGCCAATGACTAAGTCCATCAAATATTATCTTAAGAATTCACTGGAAGGAGTTATTAATAGCTACTCGCAAGTCTTTTTTTCAAATGATCGACTTTTTGGTTTACTGCTGTTAATCATCACTTTTTTTGATCTAGGAGCTGGTTTTGCTGGTTTATTATCGATTATTTTGGTTCAGGTTATTGCCTACTTCTTTAATTTTAATCATGCTTTGATTAAAGATGGTTCTTACACCTATAACGCTTTGATGGTAGGTATTGCGTTGGGAGCTTTCTATCAGTTTAACTGGTCGTTATTGTTTCTAATCGTTGCACTTTCTTTACTGACTTTGATGTTGACGATTTGGTTTGCCAATAGTTTAGGTCATAAAGGTTTACCTTTTTTAAGCATTCCTTTTTTAATTGGGATTTGGGTAGTGATTCTTGGAGCGAGTAATTTCTCCGCATTAGACCTCAACCAAAAAAGCTTTTACTCTTTACAAAAATGGTTGCCTGGGTTATTCTCTGCAACAACGGATGGTATTTCTAGTCTTCCTTTTCACAATGTGATTTATCTTTATTTAAGGTCGATTGGAGCTATCTTATTTCAGTACAATGATTTAGCTGGAATTATCATCGTTATCGGTCTAATTTATTATTCAAGGATCGCATTTGCTTTATCCATTTTCGGATTTTCTATAGGGTACCTTTTTTACCACTTTATGGGAGGAGATTTCTCTCAGTTGATTTACTCTTATATCGGATTCAACTTGGTGGTTCTGTTGTTTGTCACTGCACTTCATAATCGAACGAAGATTTCAGGATTAAGTCTGGTAACGATTCAAGAATTTTCTCCTGAAAAACACCATTATAATTATTACAATAATACCGAACGATTCAAACGAGATACTTACATCCATTTAGGTTTACCAATCATTGGTGAATGGTTTATTTCTCAAGGTTATGATGGGAAAATCACGCATAGATACGAAGACGGTAGTTCTTATAAAATGCCTGGATATGAAACAGAAGATTACTATTGTTGGGATTTACCAGTAATAGCTCCGGCTGATGGTACTGTTATTGAAGTTGTTAACGATATTGAGGATAACCATATTGGTAAAGTCAATTTAGAGAATAACTGGGGTAACACAGTAATCATTCAACATGGTGAATACTTGTTCTCAAAAATATCTCACTTTAAAAAAGATACTATTCAAGTTGAAGTTGGGACATTCGTGAAAAAAGGAACCTTATTAGGTAAATGTGGAAGTTCAGGTCGATCTCCAGAACCTCATCTTCATTTCCAAATGCAAACAACTCCATACATTGGATCGAAGACTTTAGAGCATCCAATATCTTATTATATCAGTAAGCAAAACGGACGTAATATTTTTAAGTCTTTTGAAATTCCTGAAGAAGGAGAAACGGTTTGTAATCTGAAAAACACCCGATTGTTAAAAGAAGCATTTGACTGGATTCCGGGGAAAACAATCAAAGTAAAAAACAATCAAAACAAAACTGAAATTTGGGAAGTCCTAACGACTCCTCAAAATCAAACCTATGTATGGTGTAAAGAAAATGATGCTGTTGCCTGGTTTGTAAACAATAAAAACGTTTTCTATTTCACTGCCTTTACAGGAGATAAATCATCTATGTTATACCAATTCTATCTAGGAGCTTACAAGGTTCCTTTAGGGTATTATGAAAACTTAGAGTTAAATGACAATATGAATCTAATGCCCGTTGCTCCTAAAGCATTGTTGTGGTTACATAACTTTACAGCGCCATTGTTTCATTATTTGAAGGCGAGCTATGACTTTCAATTTACTGCATCAGATAATGACCATGACCCGTTTATTATAGACTTCAAAACAAGGAGTCAAACTTCTCTTTTTGGCAAGACCAGATCAAGTGAGGCCTATCATTTTAAGGTAGAAGAAAAGTCAATAGCATTAAGTAATAATAAAGAAGAGACGATTGTATGCGAGTGGGAATAATTATCATATTGCTCTTTATTTCTGGAGGACTCTCCTCTCAGATTTCATATCGAGAAATTGATAGTACTTCTTATGCTTTCTATTTAAGTTCCAACTGGAATGAATTAATTGAATTATCGAAACAAAACAAAGAACACTCCTATCATTATTACAATGTTCGAGTAGGAATGGCCTGCTTTTTCACCAATGATTTCAAATCTGCTGCTGCTTATTTTTCTACTGCCTTAGATCAAAACAACAATGAATTAGCTCGAGAGTACCTGTATTGGGCGTATTCGTATCTAGGATACCTGGTGGAAGCGGAAAAAGAGTTTGCGCTTCTTTCAAAAGAAACAAAAGATAGAATTAACAGAGTCGATATCCCTATAATAGGTGATACCTACCTTGAGGCTGGAACGAAATTAAGTCAAGACACATCTGTTGCTAAAAACTTAAATTATATTGGTTTACAAGCTCAGTTGAATTTGAACAAATTACATGGTTTGGCTGTAAAGTATTCATTCGCCAATCAAACTACCAATTGGGGGAATTTTAATCAAAACGAATTCTGTCTTCAATCCAATAAAGCCTTGAAGAAAGGGTGGACATTAAGTTCAAACCTTAGCTATTATCAATACCAAAGCAGCTTGTCTTTCTTTGCCGATGAAACTATTCAAGGAGAGCCTTTCACCGTGGGAACGTTCACCATAGACTCATTAGCCGTTTTAAGCACACGATATATCGGTACGCTGAATCAAAACAGTTTGTTTGTTGGAACTGGAGTTAAAAAATGGATCAACAAGTTCTTTGTGCAAGGACAAGTTCATCATTATGCTTCTGCCAATACCAGTAATTACTTTCAAATTTTAGGAGGGGAATATACATACAACGTCAGTTCTAATGGTTTTACCAACTCGTCTCAAGTAGGACGTTTTGATACAACCTTTGTAGATACTATTAGCAAGGTGAATACTACTCAACTAGGGTTTTCAATAGACTATTTAATTAAAGCCAAAAAGTTTAGTATTCAACCGGGATTACAAATGGCATATGCTATTTCAGATACCAATCGTTTTTCTTTAGTCCCTCAACTTGCTATTAACTGTGAGAAGTGGGGTCTTCAGCTTTCTTACCTTCAAAAGAAAGAACAAAGTTTATACCTCATGACTGGCAACACTTTGATCAACACCAGAAACAATATTGATTACCGATGGGGATTAACCACTAGGTTTAAACTATCTGATAAATTAGATCTATACCTTACCGGTCAAATCGATCAACAAAAGGATTTTTTCTCATTACAGACTTATAACACTTATTCATTTTTTACCGGATTAAATTTTAGACTATGAAAGGATTGAAAGCAGCAGGATTATTGGGATTAGGGTTTATGATTAGCGCTCAAAGTAGTGTCGACGCTTTTTCGAACAGTTATGTTCAAGAAAGTAAACAGGCATACGGAGAAGCTATAAAAACTTTACAAAATACAGGAGAAGATTCATCTTCGGTGAACCTACGATTAGGGAGGGTGGCTTTATTATTCCTCAGGTGAATACGTTAAATCAAAAGCGCACTATCAAAAAGCCATGGATCAGGAAAAATCTTCTATCGAGGCAATTTTAGGAATGGCTTATCCGATATCAGCAATGGGTAACTGGAATGAAGTGGTTCGTTTATATGAAGATGGTCTTAAGATCGATGCTAAAAATAGCACCTTGAAATACCGCTTGGCTTACGTTAAGCATTATTATCAAAAAGATTATTCTTCTGCTCTGGGTTATATTCAAGAAGTACAACAAGTACAGCCATTTGATTTCGATACTAATTACTTATTAGGAGCTATTCACTTGGCTTTAGGGAACATTGAGCAAGCTAGATTAGCTGCACTGGAATGTCTGAAGTACAACCCTAGTTCTACAGCGGCCAAGGCATTGTATGATTCGGTGAGGTAATGTTACGGGCGACCGCAAGGGTAGCCCCTACAAGGCATAAATTACAGCGGAACAAGTACACGGAATTACTTTGCATTCCGGACAAACGTATTGATGAGTGATGGAGTCTTGCTTCCAATAATCTGGAATGGTTCTAATGGACTGAAAGTCATTCTTCATCATTAATCGATTCATTACCTCTCCGTCACCTTCTTTCCAAACAATGGTGACAATCACATCAGACAGCGCTTTTAAACGCCTTACACTTTCTTTAACCAAGTGAGAACCGATACCCTGGCCTTCAAACCCAGGCTTTACAGCCATGTGTTTTCTAAGTGCAATTCTTGATGATTCTTTAAATTCCGATTGGAACCAATCTTGTCCTACTAAAAGTTGTTTAGAAGTGTTTTCCAATGAATCGATAAGTGCAATGGAAACACCTAACACCTCTCCTTCATTTACACAAATCAGGCAGACTGCGTTAGGGTTGTTTTGGTAGGATTGAAGCTGCTCAATGGTAATGTAGTTATCACCGAACTGGGCATTAAGAATATTAAGAGAGCCTTCTAGGCTCTCCTTGCTTAAACAATTAATTTGCACCCTGGATTAAACTACTAATTCGCATTCAAAATCTCGAATAACTCATCTAATTTTGGAGTCAAAATAATCTCAATTCTTCTGTTCTTCTTCTTCGCTTCTGGAGTGTCAGCTGCGTCAAGCGGGAAATACTCTCCTCTTCCTGAAGCCGCAACTCTTTTAGGGTCTAGCTTTCCGTATTCGATTAATAACTTCACGATTTGGGTTGCTCTAATTACCGATAAATCCCAGTTGTCTTTCAACTGTCCTGATCCGCTGTACTTGTCTGTATCCGTATGTCCTTCTACAACAATTGAGATATCATCATTTTTAGCCAATACGCCCGATAATTTTTTGATAGCTGATTTACCTTTACTGTCAACCGTATATGAACCAGACTTAAATAAAAGTTGATTTTCAAGGCTTACGTAAACCTTTCCATTCTTTAATTCAACTGATAAACCTTGGTCTCTGAATCCATATAATGCATCGGCAACTTTATCTTTCAACGCGCCAACAACGCTATCCTTTCTATGCAGGATGTCCTCTAATTCTCTAACTCTTAATTCTCTTTGCTCTAACTCTCCTCTTAACTCTTCTAATTCGATTTGAGAATTCTCTAAGGTCTTACTTTTTGCTGCTAAGCTATCTGCCAAAGCTGTTAGCTCATCTTGTTTTCCAACTAAATCTGACTGCGTATCGTTGATCTTCAAACGCATTTTTCTCATTTCGTCAGCTGTACCTCTTTGCATTTGATCTTGAAGATCTAAAAGCTCCTTATACGTTCTTGTTAAGTTTTGATAGTTCTCGTCCAAGTTTCTATAATCTCTACCTAATCTCAATGTATCTTTCTTTAAGAAACCTAACTTATTTGCTAAGTCCTCAATTTTTGAACTTAACTCTGTGTTATCTGTTTCTAAAGATTGATTTGCTCTCTTTAATCCACTTAATTCTTCTTGACATGTTTGGTATTTACCTTCCATATCTTCGAACTTTCTCTGTGGAACACAAGCAAACAAAAGTGCTGACAAAGCAATAAAACCTAAGGGTTTTTGAAATAAACGCATAACAATCAAATATTTGGGGTAAAGTTAAATACGATGCTATGCTTTAACGTGAAAAAGTTAAGGGTATTACTGACAGTGGGATGTTGATATTGTGGTAGGGGCTACCCTTGCGGTCGCCCGACTTGTACTATCGGCTTTGGACTATATGGGCGACCGCAAGGGTAGCCCCTACGTTAATACTCCACCGCCTCCAATATCAACCCTGAAGCAGGAGCTTTAAACGGCAATAAAAACTCATTCTTATCCGCCAATACTTTCTGAAGACTTTCAATGCTCAACTCTCCATTTCCAACACGAACCAAAGCCCCCATCATTAATCTGACTTGAGATCGCATAAACCCCTCTCCTTTTACTCTGAAAATAAATGTTTTTTCTGGAAAGAAATTGGCTTGATATTTCTCGTTATCAATGATTTCGGCTAACAAAATCTCGCGATCTGTTTTCGTCTTTTCATTCGCTGCTTCCACAAAGGCATGAAAGGAATGAGCTCCTTCAAAAACCTTTGCTGCTTCTTTCATTTTTTCTACATCCAAGTCTTCTAAAAAGCTTGCCACTAAGGCAGCTGAAAATGGATGTGGTTTTTCTCCAAAAGCAAAAAGGTAATTGTACTCCTTTACTTTAGGGTGTTGAATGATATTAAATTTACCATCTACCTCTTTAATCGATAATGCTCTAATATCTTGAGGTAAATTACGATTGAAGTTTTCGAAAAAATCCTCTGGCATCGGCTCTTCTTCTAAAAACAATTCGAAGAAATATTGATTGGCAGACACCTTTGCGTCTGTCCTGCTTCCACCAATGGTTTTCACCCTTCTATCCGGTAAAACAAATCCCAAGGTTTTATTGATCATTCCTTGAACTGTTTTCACCGTTGGATTCTGTTGCCAGCCGTGTAAGCGAAATCCCAAATACTGGACTTCTATGAGGTAGAAAAACTTTTTGCGCTGCACTAGTATCCTAATCTAGTTCTAACTCTAGATAAAGTTGCTTGGCTAACCTTTCGTGCTTTATCAGCACCAATAGCTAAAATCTCATCTAACTTCTTTTTATCAGCCATTAAGTCGTTGTACTTATCTCTAGCTTCTCCGAAATGCTCATTGATTTCTTCTAATAATGCCTTTTTAGCATGACCATAACCATATCCTCCAGCTCTATAATTATCTTCCATTTCCTTCACCTTTTCAGGTGAAGCCAAAAGTTTATATAAATCAACAACAGTGCAGTTATCAGGATCCTTAGGGTCTTCTAATTCTAAACTATCTGTTACAATACTATTTACCTGCTTCTTCAACTTCTTGGCAGGAAGAAAGATGTCAATGAAGTTTCCGTAAGACTTTGACATTTTTTGTCCGTCAATACCAGGAACCAACATCGTAGACTCATTTAAGCTAATATCTGGAACAACCAAGGTGTCCTCTCCACACAATTGATTCACTTTAGAAGCTAAATCCCTAGTGATTTCAAGGTGTTGTTTTTGATCTTTTCCAACAGGAACGATATTCGCATCATACAATAAAATATCCGCTGCCATCAATACAGGATAATCGTATAGGCCCACATTAACATCGTCTAACTTAGCAGACTTATCTTTAAAAGAGTGAGCAAGTTGTAATCTATTGAATGAAGCAAAACAATTCAAGTACCATGTCAATTCCGTTACCTCTGGAAGATCTGATTGTCTGTAAAACACACACTTTTCAGGATCTAAACCTAAGGCAATCCATGCTGCTGCAACAGCATAAGTATGCTCTCGAATATCTTCCTGATTTTTAACAGCAGTTAAAGTGTGAAGATTCGCGATAAAAATAAAACTGTCGTTTTCATCCTTATTACTTAATTCGATTGCAGGAAGAATTGCTCCTAATATATTTCCTAAGTGCGGTACCCCTGTACTTTGAACTCCTGTTAGTATGCGTGCCATTTTCAGTATTTTTGACAAATATAATCAACTATTACTGGGATGAATTTATTCAAAAAGGCATTTTATTTACTTTGGAAAATATACTTTCTGTTGGTTTTTCTGGCTGCCTTTTTAGTTCTGTTTATTCCGTTTTTGATTTTATTCTCCATTGGGAAACGTCCATTTAAAATGGCTATGTTTTTAATGAGATGTCATTCTTGGTTTATTTCATTGATGACCCTTACAAGGTTTAGTGTTAAAGGGAAAGAGAACTTTCCTAGCGCTCCATATATCGTTTGTTCCAACCATTCTTCTTACACTGATATCGTATATGCATATTGTATAATTCCAGACTACTTTGTCTTCTTAGCGAAGAAAGAATTGGGATCTGTACCAGGGTTCAAAGTCTTCTTTAAATCCATGAATATTCTAGTTAACAGAAAGAATTCTGCAGAGGCTAAAAAGTCTTTAGAGAATTGTGAAGAGCGATTAAAAGAAGGTGAATCAATCATTATTTTCCCTGAAGGAACCATTCCTGAAAGCGCTCCAAAGTTAAAAAGCTTTAAAAACGGACCTTTTTCTTTAGCTATAAAAGCAGGTGTTCCGATTGTACCCGTTACTTTTCTAGATAATCACAAAAGAATGGCAGAAGGAAGCTGGTTTGCAGCAGCCTCTCCTGGTAAAGCAAGAGTAGTTGTTTACCCTGCAATTGAAACGAAAAACTTAAGCAAAGAAGATTTAGTATCTTTGAAAGAGCAAACGTATGAGGCGATTGCTAAACCATTAAAAGAGATCATCAATGAAAGTAAATGATGAATTAGTAGATCACTTAGCGCACCTATCAAGATTACAGTTTGATGGAGAAGCGAGAGATTCTATCAAGACAGATATGGAGAAGATGTTAGCTTTTGTAGATAAGCTAAACGAAATAGACACAGAAGGATTAGAGCCTTTAACATACGTTAATGAAGAAGCTGACGTTCTTAGAAAAGATCAGGTGACTTCAACGATTACTCAGAAAGAGGCTTTAAAAAATGCACCAAAGGCAGACTCTGATTATTTTAAAGTGCCAAGAGTACTTGAAAAGTAAAGCTTAGCTAAATCAGCTAAATACCTGATTAATGGGATTTATGCTTTATTAGAATTGCTTAATTTTGTGCACCAAATCTTTTACTTATGTTAGATTTAAACTTACCAATAGATACTGTGGAGGTTAAAGACCTTAGCGTTGAAGATTTCAAAAAGAAATATTTCAAACCACAAATACCTGTTATTCTAAAAGGTTTAGCTTTTGAGCAGCCTGCTGGAGACAAGTGGCAATTGGATTGGTTTAAAGAAACCATGGGAGACGTTACCGTTGATTTATACGATAACAGAAAAAAACACCACGAATACTCTACTACTACGAAGCCAGATGTTCAAATGAGCTTTTCAGAGTATATCGATATCATTAAAAAAGACGAGAACACTCCTTTAAGAATGTTCTTATTCAACTTATACAAGCACAACAAAGACCTGAAGAAAGATTTCGCTAATCCTAAATACATCACTGGTTTGATGAAAGGAATGGGTTTCATGTTTTTCGGTGGAAAAGACACAGATGTTCGTTTACATTACGACATCGACAATTCAAACGTAATCTTAACTCAATTTGGAGGGAAAAAGAGAGTGGTTTTATTTGCTCCTGAATACTCCGATTTGCTTTATAGAATGCCTTTTAACACCCACTCTAACATTGATGTTTTCAATGCTTCTCATGAAGAATATCCAGCTCTTAAATATGTTAAGGGTTATGATATGATCTTAGAACATGGTGATGCTATATTTATGCCTAGTGGTTACTGGCATTACAACACTTATTTAAGTGGTGGAATGGGAGTTTCTTACAGAATGATGCCTTCAGATCTTCCTGGATTATTTAAAGGGATTATGAATGTTGGTCCCATGATGGCTTTAGATAAAATGCTTAACAGCCTTGTTGGCGGACCATGGATTCGTTACAAAGCTCGTTTGATGGATAGAAGAATGGAGAAGGCTGTAAAAAAGTATTCTAAAAACGATACCAACTCTGGTAATCCGGTTAAATCTTCAACTCCTAAAAGAGAAGCGATAAGAGCATAATCATTTGCTATCTTTATTGGAAAGATAGACTATGAACGTTGCCATTATACAAGCTCCTTTACAATGGGAGGACCCTTCTTACAATAGATCCTTTTTTGAAAGAAAATTATCGTTTGTTCAAGAACAAACCGATCTTGTTATTCTTCCAGAAACGTTTACTACTGGCTTTTCAATGCTTTCTAAAAATCTTGCTGAGAAAATGGAAGGAGCTTCCGTTTCATGGATGATTGAAATGGCAAAAGAACATCAAGTTCATATAGCCGGATCTTTAATCATTCAGGAAGGACAGCAATACTTCAATCGTCTTTTGGTTGTAGGTCCTTCAGGAATTGAAGCTATATATGACAAGCGACACTTGTTTACCATGGCTCAAGAAAATGAGCATTATACTTCTGGTAAAGAACGTGTGATTGTAGATATTAAAGGGTGGAAAATACTCCTTCAAACATGTTACGATTTAAGGTTCCCTGTCTTTTCAAGAAACCAAAATGATTATGATGCGGTCATATATGTCGCGAATTGGCCTGCAGTTAGAAGTTACCCGTGGACAACTTTATTAAGAGCTAGAGCTATGGAAAACCAGTGTTATGTTTTGGCCTGTAATCGAGTTGGTAAAGATGGTAACGGAATTGAATATTCAGGAGATTCAGCAATATTAAATCCTATCGGAGAAGAATGTATTGACATTCCTGCATTTGAAGAAGGTGTATTTTATCACTGCTTAGATCAAGAGCTTTTAGAAGATTGTAGAACAAAATTCCCGGTATTGAACGATGGTGACCTATTTGAAGTAAAACTTTAGAAAGTTAATCTTTGCTTCTTGAATCGGGTAACGATTTTAGCTAAATGAAGATCGTCTGGTTCGTTTTCTAATAAATGCTCGTCTATTTCTAGAATTAATAAATCCAGCTCCGTTTCTTGTTTAGGGCTCAAATAGCTCTTTTCAAGCAATTCAGAAACTCTAAATAAAGCTGATTTTATTTTATCTCTTTTAACTAGCACTCGCACAGAATTTTACCCAATTTAGAAACTATTTTAAAATCGTCCTAATAAAAAAACTCCCAAGGAGATTAAACCAAAACATTTTTACGTAGTCTAATAACAAATTAAATAAACATGAAACCATTAATTGTATTGATTTTATTGGGGCTAGGAAGCTTTCTTAATGCACAAGTTATCGTAACTGTAAAACCAAGTCGACCAAAAGTTATCGTTACTAAACCAGCTAAAGCCAAGCGTGGATTCGTCTGGATACCAGGTCATTGGAGGTATGACAAACCTGCAAAAGAATACCGTTGGGTAAAAGGACATTGGAAAAAGAAAAGGAGAGGACATACATGGGTTCAAGGGCATTGGAAAAAAACTCCACGTGGACATCAGTGGGTTCCAGGACACTGGAGAAGAGTTTAATCAAAGCGTATTTTCGGCGTTAAATTCCTTACTTTTGATAAGGAATGAGCATTGTTGCAGATATAAAGTCACCCATCGAAAAAGAACTTAAAGAATTTGAAAGTCTTTTTCGAAAATCCATGAAAACAAAAGTGGCATTACTGGATAAAGTAATGCACTACATTGTTAAAAGGAAAGGGAAGCAAATGCGTCCAATGTTTGTCTTTTTAGTTGCTAAAATGATGAACAATGAAGAAATCAATGAAAGGTCTTATCGTGCCGCTGCTTTAATTGAATTATTGCATACCGCAACCTTAGTGCATGACGACGTTGTTGATGATGCCAATGAAAGAAGAGGTTTCTTTTCTGTTAATGCACTTTGGAAAAACAAAATAGCAGTTCTTGTTGGTGATTATTTATTATCACAAGGATTACTGTTAAGCGTTAAAAACGAAGATTTTGATTTGCTTAAAATCGTATCTGAAGCGGTAAAAGAAATGTCGGAAGGAGAGCTTCTTCAAATCGAAAAAGCCAGAAGATTAGATATAACCGAAGACGTTTATTTTGATATCATTCGTCAAAAAACGGCATCATTAATTGCTTCTTGTTGTGCTGCAGGAGCAGCATCTGTAGATCAATCTGAAGAAGATATTGAGAAGCTACGATTGATAGGAGAAACTATCGGTATTGCTTTCCAGATTAAGGATGATCTATTCGATTATCAGGACAGTCGATTAATCGGTAAGCCAACTGGGATTGATATTAAAGAGCAAAAAATGACTTTGCCTTTAATTTACACCTTGCTTCAGTCTGATAAAAAGACTAAAAAATGGATTATCAATGTGGTTAAAAAACACAATGAGAATCCTAAAAAAGTTGCTGAATTGATCGATTACGTTAAAGCTAACGGAGGTATTGAATACACTATTCAGAAAATGAATGAGTACAAGCAAAAAGCCATTGATTTGTTAGGTGATTGTCCGGATGGACCTTCAAAAACAGCTTTACTTGCGCTGATCGATTATACCACAAACAGGAAAAAGTAAACGGAGAGCTTGCCCTTTCGTCATTACTTAACTAACTTCATTCTCCTGTAAAATTCAAAGCGTGATACCACAAGAAACCATACAAGAAATCATAGAAACTGCTCGTGTAGACGAAGTTGTTGGTGATTTTGTTGCCCTGAAGAAAAAAGGAGCAAACTTGTGGGGTAATTGTCCTTTTCATAACGAAAAAACACCTTCGTTCACTGTATCTCCAGTGAAAGGAATCTATAAATGTTTTGGATGTGGTAAAGGAGGGAATTCTGTGAATTTCATTATGGATCATGAGCAGATGACTTATCCTGAAGCACTTCGTTTTCTTGCCAATAAGTATCACATCACTGTTCCTGAAGTTGAAAAAACGGCAGAACAGATTCAAACGGATAACATTCGTGAATCACTGTTCCTTGTTAGTCAGTTTGCAGAAACAGAGTTCGCTAATAACTTGTGGGAAAACCAAGAAGGAAAAGCAATCGGACTAAGTTATTTCCGTCAAAGGGGGTTTTCTGATGCCATTATTGAAAAATTCAAGCTTGGTTATTCCTTAGAAGGTTGGACAGGTTTAACCGATTTAGCTATTGAAAAAGGCTACTCCAAACAAGCTTTAGTCAACACAGGATTAACCATTGAAAAAGAAGCAAAACGTTACGATAGGTTTAGATCTAGAGTCATGTTTCCGATTCATAATTTATCAGGTAGACCAATTGCTTTTGGGGCAAGAACTCTACTTGCTGATACTAAGAAAACACCTAAATACCTTAACTCTCCAGAAACTGATATTTACCACAAGAGTAAAGTCTTGTATGGAATTTACCAATCTAAGAGAAAAATCATTTCTGATGATTTATGTTATTTAGTTGAAGGATATACCGATGTGATATCATTGCATCAAGCTGGAATTGAGAACGTTGTTGCTTCATCAGGAACATCTTTAACAACAGAACAGATAAAGCTAATCAGTCGATTCACCAAGAACATCACCATTCTTTATGATGGCGATGCTGCTGGTATTAAGGCTTCATTCCGTGGAATCGATATGATTTTGAAAGAGGGAATGAATGTTAGGGTATTATTATTTCCTGACGGAGAAGACCCTGATTCATATGCAAAATCTCATAGTCAGCCTGAAGTAGAAAATTACCTAGAAGAAAATGTTGAAGATTTCGTTTCCTTTAAGTCTCGGGTTTTAATTAAGGATGCTGGAAATGATCCAATTAAAAGAGCAGGTTTAATTAATGAAATTGCAGATAGTATTGCAGTCATTCCCGATGCGATTGTTAGAACGGTTTACATCAAATCATCTAGTGATCAATTAGAGGTGCCTCAAGACATTTTAACAGACAAGGTCAACCAATTACGTAACAAAGGCGCAAAACAGCAATACAGGCCACAAGATGAGCCGCCGCCGGAGTTCTTCGTCCCTCCAGAATTTATGGAGGAGACATCTCCTACGAAAAAGACCGTTAAAAATGCAGCTTTATTGCATTGGGAGCGCGAAATCATGCGTTTACTAATTAAGTTTGGCGAGAAGGACGTTCACGTTGGTGAATCTAAAGAAGGCGATCCTCATTATGTTTTAGCTGCAGATTATATTCTTCATGACTTACAGAAAGATCAGTTAGAGCCAATAGATCCCGAATGTTTAAGAATATTTGATGAGGTTTTATTGAAGTTTCAAGAGAATGAAATCATCAATGAATCGTACTTCTATAATCACCCAGATCATGAGTTGAGTAAGTCCGTTATTGACTTATTAACGAAGCAACATAGTTTATCTCAAAACTGGAAAGAGAAGCATGAGATCTCGGTTACCATGGAAGAAGATAACCTGGAGAAAAGCATCAAAAACACCATGTATGCGTATAAAATGAAGCGTATTGACTTGATGGTAGAAGAAAAGCAAAATGAGTTAAGAGCTGCAGATGACGTTGAGGTACAAATTACCTTATTAGCAGAAATGCAACAACTCCGTGAAATTAAAAAGGCTTACGCTAAAGAGCTTGGAATCGTAATTGGATAATGAATCCTACTTAATCAATACACCCTTTTTCCCTAGTAATGGAATATCAACCAGATACTTTTCTTGAATGGTATCAGCTAAAAAAATAAACTTGCGGTCTAACAGTTCATTACCTGAATAAAAGGAAATCCAATATTCATTATTCAGTGTAAACATCTCCTCCATTATAGGCTCAACCTTGATACCCGACTCTGGTTCTACCGTATCAAACATGTGACGCAAAACAGAACTTTTGATCATTTCTCCTGATTCCTTTTTCAAGTAACCTTTTGATGTGACCAAGATCGTTGTTAGAATTTCTTTTCTAAAGTTTAAGAAGTAAACATTCCAGATTTTATCTCCTGTTTCACTTAACTCTTGAACTGCTGCAACACCTATTTCTTTGGCTTTCTCCTTAAGTAATTCTTTCGCTTTCAACTTTTAATGATTTTCAATGCTTGATCGATGTAAAAGTACACATCATCAGGATGTTTATTATCCGATTTTTGATCTCTTATTCTTCCTAATCTTACAACAATTGTATTCTTACTCGGAATACAAATTACATACTGACCAAAAATACCTCTCATGTAAAAGACTTTCTGGTTCTTATAACTCATCGTCCACCACGAGTAACCATATTCCGTATTCACTTCTCCATTTTCACTAATTAAACCTGCTGGCTTAATCGATTCAAAAACATACTCTGGAGAAACTATTTGACGGTTATTAAACCTTCCTGCATTCATGTATAACCTTCCTACTTTAGCAAAATCTCTAGCTGTAGCATACACCCCGGTAAAAGCCTTTTCGTGTCCGTCTTCTTCATCCAACACCCAGTAAGCCGTGCTTTCTGTTCCGATTTGACTCCATAGTTTCTGCTGAGCATATTCACTCACACTGGTCTTGGTTACCTTTTCTAATAAAAAAGCCAATATCTGAGTATTCCCACTTCTATACTTAAAGTGTTTCCCCGGCTCTTCGGTAACCTCATAATTAGCCACTAAACCAGGTAGATCTGTTCCGTAATAAGCTTTTGCTGTAAACCCAAATGGATTGTTGTATGACTCATCAAAGTTGATTCCTGAAGACATCGTTAAAAGGTGAACGATTCTCAACTCTGCATTCTTTCCTTCTGTATATTGCGGAAGATATTTAGATACAGGATCGTTAATGTCATCAATTAAACCTTCATTGAGGGCTATTCCGACTAGTACTCCGATAATCGACTTCCCCATTGAAAAGGAATTAGAAACTTTATCTGCTGTGTAACCTGCCTGGTACTCCTCAAAAACAATCGCGTCATTCTGAATTACCATGTAAGCTACAGTCTTCAATGAATCCATGTAAGCTTTTGCTTTTTCGTCGAACTGAAAGTCTAAATCACTAGTCTTATCAAACCATGGAACAGGGTTCGATGCCTGAATTTTTCGACTAGCGAAAATATCTAACTCATCAATATCAGGACCTGTGTTACCTATTAAATAGGTGTTCGCAACAGCTTTAAAAATATGCTTGTTTCCAGTAACGAATAAAGCCAGAACTAAGGCTAATATGGTAAGTGAAACACGAATAAAAAACTTCTTAATCTTCATGAGTAGTAAATTCTGTGACTTCTTTTATGTTCATTTCGAATAAAAGTTCCAGTTTATTCAGCAGTATTTTCTTGACTTCTTTTAAATCCACTTTTCTTCCCAACTCTTGTTCAAGAGAAGTAACCTGCTTATCATCGATTCCACATGGAACAATGTTTTCGAAAAGAGACAAATCCGTATTTACATTAAAAGCCAATCCATGCATGGTAACCCATCTTGAGCACTTAACCCCCATAGCACAAATCTTTCTTGCCTTTGTCGGATCTTCACCATCAATCCACACACCGGTAAAATCACTTACTCTACCTGAATCAATTCCGTACTCTTTTAGTGTCAATATCACCGCTTCTTCCAAAAAACGAAGGTACTTATGTATGTCAGTAAAAAACTGTTCTAAATCTAAAATAGGATAGGCAACGATTTGACCTGGTCCGTGATAAGTAATATCACCACCTCTATTGATTTTGTAATAATCAATTCCCTGAGCATCTCTTTCTGATTGATTAATCAATAAATGATCTTCCTTTCCGCTTTTACCCAAAGTATAAACGTGAGGATGCTCGCAAAAAATCAGATAATTATTTAATGGCTTTAATTGATCGGGAAACTTACGGTTGTGCATTTTGGCATCAACGCTCTGTTTAAAATAAACTTCTTGAAAACCCCAACAAGACTTATAGTCTACTTCTCCTAGATCACGGAACTCAACTATCGGCTTCATGATTATTGAATAGCCTTCAACTCTTCTTTTAAAGCTGTGATAACATCAACCTCAACAGGGTCAATTCCTTTTTTCTCTGCAATTAAAACAGAAACCCAGTCAAACAAGTGAATCAAGTAGTAAAACTTCTCTACCAAATTCGCTCCTTTTGGTTCTACAACCGTATAGCTATCAGCAAGAGGAGTAACGATTCTCTTTATATAATCTAAACGATGGTTTGTTCTGTAATTCAATTCTTTATCGTGAATAGCTATTACTGCAACCGTATCGTGCTTCTCTGTCCAACCCACAATCTCATTGTGTGTCATTTCCGGAGCAACAGAACAATAAGCTAAAGCTTTCGAATTCTCGTTGATTTGTTGTTTCGCTCTTTCAATAACCGGGTGATACGTATCGTTAGAATACATAACAACCACCTTAGACACTAAATTCTCTATAAATTTATCATCTAAAAGAGATAAAAGACCCTTTTGCTCGTTCTCCAATAAAGCAGGCACATTTTCAACTTGTTCAACATAGCCTTGAGTTAAACCGTAATGATCTGATAAAACAAAAAGCTGAACTAAAGAAAAAGATAAAGCTGATCTTGGAGGTTTCCCTCCTGGAATTTCAATAAAGTTATATCCCTTGTCTTTAGCAATTGACAACAACTTTCCTCCCGAAGAAATTACCGCTACCTCAGCTTCTGTTTCCTGAATCTTCCCCAAAGCTGATAACGTTTCTTCCGTATTTCCTGAATAAGAGCAACAAATAACCAAAGTGTGCTCACCTACCCATGCCGGAATACCATACGTTTGATTTAAAGAAACAGGTACTTTAACCGATTCTCTAACGATTGAACTAAACAAATACCCTCCGATTCCACTACCTCCTTGACCACAGATTAATACATTTTGTATTGATCTGTTGCTTGGCTTCAGTGCTGTCGCTGTTCCAATGCTTAGTGCTTGTCTCAGTTGATCAGGAAATGACTGTACTAGGTCTCTCATTAAAGTGGTTATTTGAAGCAAAGAAAATAAATAGATTTTAAATCGAATAGTAATTCACAAAAAATCGCCTAAAAACATATTATATTTGCGGCAAATCGCAGTATTATGAGCCAATTGAGCGAACAAGAAATCAATAGAAGAAAGAGTTTAGACGAACTTAGAAGCTTAGGAATCGATCCTTACCCTGCTGATAAGTTTGATACTAATGCTAGCGCAAAGGATATACTTGAAAACTACGAAAAGAACAAGATTCACTATAAAACAGTATCGATTGCCGGAAGAATCATGAGAAAAAGAATCATGGGAAAGGCTTCTTTCTGTGAGTTACAAGACACTACTGGGCGTATTCAGATATATGTTACTCGTGAAGACATTTCTAATGGAGATGATTTTACGAACTACAATACGGTATTTAAAAAATTGATCAACATTGGTGACTTTGTTGGTATTGAAGGTTTTGTGTTTACAACAGAAAAAGGAGAAATCACGATTCACGTTAAGAAAATCAAAGTGCTTTCAAAGGCGGTAAGACCGTTACCAATGCCTGTAGAGGATGCTGATGGAGTTGTTCATGATGCATTTACAGACCCTGAACAAAGATACCGTCAAAGATATGTTGACCTAGTTGTTAACCCTGAGGTTAGAGATGCTTTTGTATACCGTACAAAGCTGACTAACTCAATGAGAGCATTCTTAAACGACAAAGGATACATGGAAGTTGAAACTCCTGTATTACAACCTTTATATGGAGGAGCTGCGGCAAGACCATTTAAAACGCATCACAATACTTTAGATATGCCTTTGTATCTACGTATTGCCAATGAGCTTTACTTAAAAAGACTAATTGTTGGTGGTTTTGATGGTGTTTATGAGTTTGCTAAAGATTTTAGAAACGAAGGAATGAGTCGTTTCCATAATCCTGAGTTTACTCAAATGGAGCTTTATGTTGCTTACAAAGATTACAACTGGATGATGGACATGGTTGAAGAGATGGTTGAAAAAATCTGTCTTGATATCCATGGTAAAACAGAAGTTCAAGTTGGAGAAAACATGATCAACTTCCAAAGACCTTGGAAGAGATTTACCATGTTTGAAGCTATCGAAGAATTCACTGGAATTGATATTTCAGAAATGAATGAAGATGAACTTAGAGCTACTGCAAAAAAATTGGAAATAGAAGTAGATGAATCGATGGCAAAAGGAAAGCTAATCGATGAAATATTTGGAGAGAAGTGTGAAGGTTTATTAATTCAGCCAACATTCATTACGGATTACCCTGTAGAAATGTCTCCACTAGCTAAGAAACATAGAAGTAAGGAAGGTTTAGTTGAGCGTTTCGAAGCAATTTGTAACGGAAAAGAAATCTGTAATGCATACTCTGAGCTTAATGATCCTATCGATCAAAGAAAGCGTTTTGAAGAACAATTGGAGCTTGGTAAAAGAGGAGATGATGAAGCAATGATGCTTGATGAGGATTTCTTAAGAGCCATTGAGTACGGAATGCCTCCTACAGCAGGACTTGGAATAGGGATTGATCGTTTAGCGATGATTATGACGAATTCTAACTCGATTCAAGATGTATTGTTCTTCCCACAAATGAAACCGGAGAAAAAAGGTCCGGAATTAAGTGAAACAGAAAAAGCTGTTTTTGATATCGTAAAATCTAAAACGACGATATCAATTGGAGATTTAAAATCTGAATCAGGTTTAAGCGGAAAGGCTTTCGATAAAGCGATGAAAGGTTTAAGACCACATAATCTTATCAAGGTAGAAAAGCTAGAAAATGGATCAGTTGAAGTTACTTTAGTTTAAAACATTGATTTCATCAAAATAGATTAAAATGGCTACCGTTATGGTAGCCATTTTTGTTTCAAAGAGACCGGTAATCAATTTAGAAACCTTTCCTTACCAGCTCCATAGAACGCGACTCATATATCATGTTTTATGGAAGAAGAAAGCAAAAGACTAAATAGCCTATTAGCTTATAAAATATTGGATACTGTTCCTGAAGAATTTTTTGATGCGATCACAAAAATGGCTGCGAAAATCTGCGACACTCCTATTGCGCTGATCTCATTAGTTGATGATAAAAGACAGTGGTTTAAATCTCGGTTTGGCCTAGATGCTCCCTCTACTCCAAAAGAAATATCCT
>CBFIFL010000021.1:0-42723 GCA_965661855.1 Flavobacteriales bacterium | reverse complement strand
TTGTTTAAGCTCATCGATAACTTCCCAAAATTTATCTTCTTGAATTACCGAGTGTAAAGAACTCCAACCTTCCTCAGCCAGAGGTAAAACGGTAGGACTCTTCATTACTGGAAGAAGGTTACTTACTGCTTGAATTTTATCATTCGGTACATTTAATAGAATGTACTTATTGTTTTTTGCCTTTTGAACAGCCTTAATTCTGAACAGTAGTTTATCTAGAATTGCTTTCTTTTGGGTAGATAATTTAGGAGAAGCAGCTAAAACAGCTTCAGATCTCAGAATGACATCCGTTTCCTTTAATCCATTTTTAAAGAGTGTATTTCCAGAACTCACGATGTCACAAATGCCATCAGCCAGACCAATATTCGGAGCAATTTCTACTGATCCAGAGATATTGTGAATATCAGCTTTGATATTATTCTCGTCTAAAAATTTCTGAAGCGTAAGAGGGTAAGACGTAGCTATCTTTTTATCACTGAAATAAGAAAGTCCTGGATAATCAATCTCTTTGGGTACAGCTAGTGAAACCTTACATTTAGAGAATCCTAGAGTTTCAATTGTATCAATGTTTTTCTGTTTCTCAATGATATTGTTTTCTCCGATAATGGCAATATCCACCGTACCATCTTCTAGATATTGTGGAATGTCTCCATTTCTTAAATAAAGAATCTCCATTGGGAAATTTCCAACCGTAACCTTCAGCTGGTCTTTTCCATTTTCAATTGAAAGACCACAGGCTTTAAGAAGCTTTATAGATTCTTCATTCAATCGACCTTTCTTTTGTACTGCAATTTTAAGTTTACTCATTTTTGATTGTTGGAGTCTGAGTAAACGGAAAGGTTAGGAAATAAAAAACCCGTCTGATTTACTCAGACGGGTTTTGAAATATTTTGATTTAATCTACATCAATTCCATTACGCCTGAGCGGATAAATGAAAATAATGATGATGTAAATTCTTAAACATGTTTTCTTATTTGAGATTCAAAGCTATGAAATAAAGAAGTAGAAAGTCAAGAGCTTATGCGAAAAAAATAATATGCAGGTAATTTTGGAGCAAAAAAAAGACCATCATTTGATGGTCTTTCATTCTATATCTGTTGTTGCTTATTGAGCAGCTTCTTCTTTTTGGAATCTACCTAGAGCTTTAGTCCAGTAGATGAAAAATGCAAAACCTACAAAGATCCACATTAAGTTTACAGCACCCATTCCGTACCATCCTTGACCTAAGAATTCGTATAATTCGAAACCTTGGTAAGCTAACTCAGCGATAAAATCTGCAATTGTATTAAAGTTCATAGCATTAAATTTATATAACAAATATAAAGTTTTCTTTTAATATCAACGGAAGAGAAAAGGAAATTATAAATCAGTTAATTTTACGGTAATGATTTTCAGGCTATTTCAAACGAATCGATTATTCGGCTACATACTCAGTTATGTGGTGACCTTGGTTTTTATGGTCTTTGCTTTTCCTGGTTTTGAACTGGTGGAAGGAAGTCTTTTGTATCACCTAATAGGTAATAGTTTAATAGCTCAAACGGTTACTTTTCTTTTCATCGTTTTATTATTGCCTTATTCGATGATCAGCTTTTTCGAAAAGCATCAACTGCATAAGAAATCGGTCTATTTCCAATACTTCCTATTCCTTCTTCTCACTTTTCCTGTCTTTTTGAAAGGAGATATTCAGGACATGGTTTTATTGCCATTATTGATAAGCATATTGAATTTATTGATGTCCTCTTATAACAAGACGAAGGCAAACATTGAAATAGCCCAAATTGGCTTGTTGTTTGGAATTTTGGTCTTATTAAAGTTGGAGAGCTTATTCTTGTTGCCATTCATGATTATTGGAATGGCTGTTTTTCGCTCTTTTGTACTAAAGGATATTCTGCAGCTTATTTTATGTGCGGTTTCAGTCCCATTGCTCCTCTATGGATTTGATATGAATGGTCATCTTGGAATAGCGGAAAGAATGATTGATGGATTTGGAGAAATACTAAGCTTTAGTACAGTCCATTTTGGTCATTATGTTCCTTTAATTCCGGCCTCAGTATTTAGTTTGATCGCCTTTTTTAACCTGATAAGTAGAGTTAACTATTTGGCCATACGTCAGCAGCTTAATAGATATGTTTTTATTTGGCTGGCTTTGTTTTCTACATTATTGTTATTTGTGGAATCAGCTGGAGATTTAGGAGTCTATTTCTTTGCTTTGGCTGCAATTGTTCCATTGAATTACTACTTTAAGACTATCAAAAGTAGATTTTGGTCGGATGTTCAAATTGTTTTAATTGCAGGTGTCGCAGCTTGGCTAATGTAAAATGGGAAAGATTAAACTAACAGCAATAGTCCCTACGGGGAACGAAGAAATCAATATTGACGGAGTATTGTCTGGTTTAGACTTTACCGATGAGTTGTTGGTTGTTGATTCATTCTCAGAAGATAAAACAGTTGAATTAGCCAAAAAGTACACCGATAAGATTCTTCAAAGAGAATATGGTTATTCTGCTTCTCAAAAAAACTGGGCTATTCCTCAAGCAAGTCATGAGTGGATTTTACTGGTGGATGCAGATGAGCGAGTGACTCCAGAGCTTAAAGAAGAAATTATTGCCACGATTAACAGTAATCCTGAAGAAGTCGCTTTCTGGATTGGAAGATCGAATGATTTCATGGGGAAAAGACTTCGATATAGTGGTTGGCAAGGTGATAAGGTTATTCGTTTGTTTAAGCGAGATGTTTGTAGATATGAGGATAAACAAGTTCATGCCGAAATTATTGCTGATGGAAAGATTGGTGAGTTAAAGCATAAGCTGCTGCATAATACCTATAAAGGTCTAGATCATCATGTAAAGAAGTTGAATAGATATGCAGAATGGCAATCGAACGACTACTTAGATAAAACGAAACGTTTAGGTTTCTATCATTTTTTCATAAAACCAGCATTTAGATTCTACAAGCATTACATTCGAGGCTTAGGTTTCTTGGATGGAGTTCCAGGATTAGTAGTATCTGCTTTAGCTTCTTACGCTGTTTTTATGCGCTACGTTAAAATCTGGTTAAAAAAAAGAGACTTGAATTAAGCCAAACTTAGTTTAAAGTCTTGCTATCTTTAGGGCAATGTTTTTCAGAGATGTTATAGGTCAAACCGAATTAAAGCAATCGCTTATTCAATCCATCAATGATGGGAAATTTGCTCATGCTCAGCTTTTTTTAGGCAAGTTTGGACATGGAGGACTGCCTATTGCTATTGCCTTTTATAGGTATTTGGTTTGTGCAAATAGAAAGGAAGAAGATGCTTGTGGAGCTTGTCCTTCTTGTTTGAAGATTAACAACCTATCTCATCCGGATTTTCACTTCATTTTCCCGCACATTGCTAGAGAAAGGAATCGAGAGATTTCAAGTGGTGCTATGTTGAATGAGTGGCGATCAATGGTGGAGAATCAGAATGGAATTAAAATTCAAAAAGGATATTTCGGTCAAAGTCACTGGGAAGAACATTTGGCTTCAGAGAAAAAGCAAATTTCAATTCCAGCAATCGATGCATTGGAAATCATAAAGAAAACAACCTATAAACCTTACGAAGCTCCTTATCAAGCTGTTCTCGTTTGGATGCCGGAAAAGATGAATACATCAACAGCGAATAAGGTCTTAAAGGTACTAGAAGAGCCACCAGCTAATACTATATTCTTATTTGTATCTGAATCATCAGAGTCCTTACTGCCAACTGTGATCAGTCGTTTGCAAAGTATTCAGATTCCGAGTATAGAGTCAGATGCTTTTAAGCTGGCTATTGGAAGATTATTTTCGATAGACTCAGAAAGCGCGAAGTTTATAGCAGATAAGACTCAGGGAGATTTCTTGAAAGCTTATGAGCAAGGCTCAAATACAGGTAATGAATACCGTGAACTCTTTATTGATTGGATGAGAGTTTGTTACAAGATTGATTATTTGAAAATAAGAGACTGGGTAGAACATGTAAGTAAAATGGGGCGTGATGAACAGGTTAGGTTTTGTAATGAAGCGTTAAACATAGTTCGTGATTGCTTGATGATTAATTACGTTGGAGAAGAGTCGCTTTTAAGCTCAAAGAATAACGGAACAAAAAGTGCTGAATTGGAGCGTAATTTTTTAAGTAAATTTTCTCCATTTATTCATGCTAATAATGCCCAAGATATCATTGAAGAAATCAGTGAATTAATCTATCATATTCAAAGAAATGTTTACGGTCAAGTTGCACTGATGGATGTCAGTCTGAAGCTGTGTAAACTTTTGAAAATCAAAGCATAATTAATTGGTTGATTTACTCATTTGCTAATGTGCAAATCGTCTTCTTTGTAAGAATCAAATTATCTAATTAGCAAATCAGCAAATTAACCCCCGATTAATCGTATTTTTATAGCTACAAAAAAACAGGTATGAGTTGTAATGGTTGTTCGACCGGAAGAGGAGATTATGGCGTACCTGCTGGATGTGGAAGTAATGGATCGTGCGGAACGGGAGGATGTAATAAATTAAATGTATTTGATTGGTTATCAGGGGTAAGTGGCCCAGCAAACCAAGAAAAGTTTGATATAGTTGAAGTTCGATTTAAGAACGATCGAAAGGCATTTTATAGAAATGTCGATAAAATTCCATTGACAGTAGGTGATTTAATCGCTACAGAGGCCTCTCCAGGTCATGATATAGGTACTGTTTCTATCACAGGTGAATTAGTTCGTCTGCAAATGATTAAGAAAGGAGTTGACAAGGATAGTGACCAAGTCAAGAAAGTGTACCGATTAGCAAGAGAAAATGATATCACTAAATGGGAAGAAGCGTCTTCTCTTGAAAAACCGACAATGATGCGTGCTAGAGAGCATGCGGAGAGTCTTGGTTTGGATATGAAAATTGGTGATGTTGAGTATCAAGGAGATAAAACAAAAGCTACGTTTTACTACATCGCTGATAAGCGTGTGGATTTCCGTCAGTTAATTAAAAAATACGCGGAGGATTTCAAGATTAGAGTAGAGATGAGACAAATTGGTGCTCGTCAAGAAGCTTCTAAAATTGGAGGAATCGGTGCATGTGGAAGAGAGTTGTGCTGTGCTTCATGGTTGACAGACTTTAAGTCGGTTACTACTAATGCTGCTAGGTATCAGCAGTTGTCTCTTAATCCTCAGAAATTAGCAGGACAATGTGGAAAGCTGAAGTGTTGTTTGAATTTCGAATTGGATTCATACATGGATGCATTAAAAGATTTTCCTTCAACTAATAAGAAGTTAAAGACTGCAAACGGTACAGCAAATCACTTTAAGACGGATATTTTCAAAGGCTTACTTTGGTACTTCAATCCAGAAGATGGAGGAATTATTTCTTTAGATAAAGATGCTGTTAAGGAAATCATTGAGATGAATGAAAAAGGAGAGTTTCCTGAATCATTGAAACATTACTCGGTTGATTTAGAGGCTAATACTAAAAAGGTTGATTACGAAAATGTTGTTGGTCAAGATGACTTAACCCGTTTTGATAGTAAGCTTAAAAAGAAGAAAAAGCCTTCTAAGAATAGAAACAAGAATAAGAAGCAAAATGCCGGTGGTGGAGGAAAAGCTCCTCAAAATAAGTCACAAGGTAAACCTCAGCAAAAAGGTAAAGAGGGAGCGAAGAATAAACCTAAGAATACAGGTGGAAACAAGCCCAAACCTCAGGCCAAGCAAAGCGGTGAGAGTAAAAAGCAGGAAGGGAATAAAGGACCTAAAAAGCGTCCTCAAAATAGAAAACCCAAACCTCAAAACAAGGAGAACAAAGGTGACAAAGAATAAAGTCATATTAATATTAATGCTAATTGGTGTCACACTTGTATCAAGCTGTGACACTAAGCGTTTTTATGAGGATTACATACCGGTAAATGGTATTGGATGGCATCCTGATTCTATTTTGTCTATCAGTCCTACTGAAATATCAGATACAATAAGTACGTATAATATTCTGTTAATGATGAGACATACAACAGAGTTTAAGTACAAAAACATGTTCTTTTTTGTTGATATTAAAATGCCTTCGGGAAAGGTGTTAAGAGATACAGCAGAGTTGATTCTTCAAGATAATCAAGGATATTGGTTCGGTGAAGGAAATGGTTTTATAAGATCTGTTGAACATACGATTCATGGTCATTATAAAAGAAATATAAGCTTTCCAGAATCAGGTCAATATGAGTTTTTGATTCAACATGGAATGAGAGATTCTCTATTGGAAGATATAAGTGATATTGGAATAAGGATTGAACGCAATTAATATGAGTGAGAAAAGGTCTTATAAAAAACTGATTCTTTGGTTTTGGATGATATTTATAACAGGTGTACTAGCATCTGTTTTGTTCTTTTACGCAATTGCTAACTGGAATTTATTTGGAGAGCTACCTAGTATTGAGGAATTAGAAAACCCTGAAACTCATCAAGCTACCGAAGTTTATTCTTCAGACGGAAAAGTAATTGGGACTTTCTTTGCAGAGAACAGATCTAACATTGATTTTGACCAAATTTCACCTTTTGTTATTAAGGGACTTATAGCTACCGAGGATGAACGTTTTTATGATCACTCAGGAATTGATCTTAGGTCATTGGCAAGAGCTGTTTCTGGTGGAGGAGGTGGAGGGTCCACTATTACTCAACAGTTAGCAAAAATGTTATTTACCGGTGTTAGGTCGAAAAAAGTTTTCGAAGCTGTTCCGCAAAAATTTAAAGAGTGGGTGGTTTCCGTTCAACTAGAGAAAAGGTATACCAAGCAAGAAATACTAGCATTGTACTTGAACAAATTTGACTATGTATATAATGCAGCTGGTATTAAATCAGCAGCAAAGGTTTATTTCAATAAAGATGCTAATGATTTAAGTCTAGAAGAATCAGCTGTATTAGTCGGAATGGCAAAGAATCCTGTGCTTTATAATCCGAAAAAGTATCCGAAAAATGCATTGAAAAGAAGAAATACGGTTCTTTTTCAAATGTTAAGAAATGAAATGATTACCAGAGTGGAATTTGATTCTTTAAAGCAAATTCCAATTGAATTAGACTTTCAAAGACAGACACATACAGCGGGTATTGGAACGTATTTTAGAGAGGTCTTAAGAAAAGATATTGGTAAGCTGTTGAAAGGGGTTAAAAAGGCAGATGGAAGTGATTTTAATATTTACAGAGATGGATTAAGAATTCACACGACTATTGATTCAAGAATGCAGAGTTATGCGGAGAGCGCTATGAAAAAGTACTTGGGAGATCATTTGCAGAAGTTATTTTTCAAAAGGTTAAAAGGAAGAACCAATGCTCCTTTTACTTTCCAGGATTTAGATCAGAGAACCATTAAAAATACCGTGAATGGTATTTATACGGCTGGAATGAGAAACTCATCTCGTTATTTAAAAGCTCAAGAGAAGTATCCTGAAATAATCAAACCTAAAAGGAAGTATAACAGACAAAAAACAAAACAGAACAGAATCAACAATAAAAAGAAAGCTTATGACCGAGAGCGTGAATCTGTTCAGGTTGAATTGAATCGTTTGAATAGAAATAACTCAGGAAAGGGTGTAATTGTTAAGTTGATCAAAGATTTAAAAGAAAGAAAGACCATCCTTTTAGATTCTATTAAGGTGTTGAAAAAGGAATCGAAAGCCATGCAACCAGAAATTGATGTTTTGTGGGAGGCTTATTCGAAGTATTGGAGGCCTTTTGATGATTCCATGAAACAGGTGTTTAAGAAGCCTGTTGATATGGAAGTTTTCTCATGGAAAGGAAGTATTGATACGAATATGAGTCCATTAGATTCTGTAAAGTATCACAAATGGTTCTTAAGATCAGGTATGATGTCAATGGAGCCGTCTACAGGATATGTTAAGGCCTGGGTTGGTGGTCCGAACTATAAGCATTTTAAATATGATCATGTACGACAAGGTCGTCGTCAAGTAGGATCTACCTTCAAACCATTTGTTTATGCTACAGGTATTGAAAATGGAGTTTCTCCATGTGAAAAGGTATTGAATATACCAACTACTATTCCTGCTGGTAAATGGGGCTTGTTAGAAGACTGGACTCCAGGTAATGCTTCTAATAGAATTTTGGATGGACAATGGTTGACTATGAAAATGGCTTTAGCCAATTCGGTAAATACCGTTTCAGCGTATCATATGAATCAATATGGTCCTAAGGAAGTGATCAGAATTGCAAGAAAGTTTGGATTGACAGGTAATATTGATCCGGTACCGAGTATTTGCTTAGGAACTGCAGATGCCAGTTTATACGAAATGGTTGGTGCTTATTCAGCTTTTGTAAATAAAGGGACATGGATTGAACCGGTTTATGTACTGAAGATTGAGGATAAGTTTGGTAATGTAATTTACGAGCATCGATCTAAGATTAGACAGGCAATGAGTGAGGAGAATGCTTATAAGATGATCCAACTATTGTCTGGAGTGGCAGAATACGGACCTCGATTTGAAGATCCAAGGACAGGAGAAATGAGATCTACTTTTGGAACTGGAATTAGGTTGAGAATGAATGTCAAATCAAGAGATTATGACAATATTCCTGACTCGATTAAAATTGCCGGTAAAACAGGCACTACTCAAAATCAATCTGATGGTTGGTTTATGGGAATGACGAATGACTTAGTTAGTGGAGTTTGGGTTGGTTGTGAAGATAGAGCGGCTCACTTTTTAACTACAGATAATGGATCAGGTACAAATATGGCTTTACCAATTTGGGCTTATTATATGAAAGACGTTTGGAAAGATGAGAAGCTTCCTTATGTTGGTGGAGAGTTTGATGTTCCTGAATCTTTAAGTCATGTGAGTTTTGATTGCACACAGTCAGGTGGTGCAACAAATAGTCCTCGTGATCCAAATCCTTTTGGTAATTAATGAAACCAGCATTTTTTAACTGGAGTTCAGGTAAAGATTCTGCTTTTGCTTTATATGAGGCTAAGTAAGCAGGAGAGTTTGATATTCAAGAGCTACTCATTTCCGTTAACAAATCATTAAACCGTGTTACTATGCATGGTTTGAGAAGAGAAGTATTATTAAGACAACTTGATAGTCTTTCTATTCCCTATTCATTCTTAGAATTACCAGATCAGCCTAGTATGGATGATTATGCCCAATTGATGCAGGAAAAGATTGAATCGTTGGTTAGCAAAGTACTTTCTTATGCTGGATTTGGAGACATCTTTTTAGAAGATTTAAGAAATTACAGAGAAGATCAATTAGCTAAGGTAGGGGTTAAGGCATTCTTTCCATTATGGAAAAGAGATACGAAAGCGTTGATGAATAGCTTCATCTCTGAGGGTTTTAAAACGATAGTTGTATGTGTGAACAGAGAAAAATTAGATTCTTCCTTTTACGGTAGAGTAATAGATGAGTCTTTTTTTAATGATTTACCGGATGACGTGGATCCTTGCGGAGAAAATGGAGAATTCCATACCTTTTGTTTTGATGGTCCAATCTTTACAAAAGCTATTAATTTTCAAATTGGTGAGACAATTACAAAATCTTACCCTGCTTTAGATGGTAATGCAGGAGAAGTTATCTACTACTTTACGGATATCATTTAGAAGTCTTGTCGTTAGTACATATCTTTGCACTATAAAATAATTGTATGAGTTTATTGGTAATTGGTACAGTAGCATTTGACGCTATTGAGACACCGTTTGGAAAAACGGACAAGATCTTAGGAGGTTCTGCTTCATATATAGGTCTTTCAGCTTCTTATTTTGGTTTAAAGCCAAATTTAGTTGCAGTGGTAGGTGAGGATTTTCCCCAGACACATGTAGATATGTTAACTAACCATGGTTTTGATACTGAAGGACTTCAGGTAAAGCAAGGCGAGAAAACGTTTTTTTGGTCTGGTAAATATCATAACGATATGAACTCTAGAGATACATTAATCACAGAGTTAAACGTGTTAGAGAATTTTGATCCAGTTATTCCAGCATCATACCAAGGATGCGAGTACTTGATGTTAGGTAACTTACACCCAGGTTTACAAAAGGCAGTAATCGAAAGATTGGATACGCGTCCAAAATTAATTGCTATTGATACGATGAACTTCTGGATGGATATTGCAATGGACGAATTGAAAGACGTTCTAAAGATGGTAGACGTTTTAACTATTAATGACGAAGAGGCAAGACAGTTATCAGGAGTATATTCTTTAAAGAAAGCTGCAAAGCTAATTTTAGAGATGGGACCAAAGTATTTGATTATCAAAAAAGGAGAGCATGGAGCTTTACTGTTTGATAAAGAGAATGTATTCTTTGCACCAGCATTACCATTAGAAGATGTTCAGGATCCAACAGGAGCTGGAGATACTTTCGCAGGTGGATTTATGGGACACTTGGCTTCAACTGATGATATTAGCTTCGAGAATTTAAAAAGAGCTATTATAAAGGGTTCTGCAATGGCTTCATTATGTGTTGAGAAGTTTGGTACAGAAATGTTACAAGATTTAACTGAGGCGCAAGTAAACGGTAGATCTGAAGAGTTTGTTAATCTAATTAGATTAGATTTAAACTAAGAAGAAGTTTAGCTGACTAAAATAGAAAAAGGACTATCTGTTTAGATAGTCCTTTTTTATGCTCTAGTTTTGATGTAAGCTGCTCAAATGCAATATTAGGACACAATGTTTGGTCAAGTATATACAAGGTGTTAAATAAGCTTATCATAACGTAGGTGTTTTAAAATATCAGCATAAAGTTTAGAGCAAAAAAAAGACCTGCCAAAGGCAGGTCTTTTATATATCTATAAGTGCTAATTATTCAGCAATCATGAAGTCAACTCTTCTGTTAATGTTAGAAGCTTTTCCTTTAGCAAGTGGTTCTTCCTTACCTTTAGATGAAGCAGCTAATCTTGAAGCATCAACTCCGTAAACTTTAGCTAAGTGATCGATTACACTTTGAGCTCTTCTTAATCCTAACTTCTCGTTGTAAGATTTAGATCCAGAAGCATCAGTGTGTCCGATTACAGTTAACTTAACTTTATCGTTAGACTTTAAGTACTTAGCAACATCAGCTAATGCACCGTAAGATTTGAATTCGATAGTTGCACTGTTTAAGTTGAAGTATACAGCAGGTAATCCAGCAGAAACTCCACCAGCAGCAGAACCTTTAGCAGTAATAGTAACCCCTTGGAAGTTAACCATCGCACCACTTTCAGTGTTTGGCTCCATATCCTTAGAATCAGCTACACCATCACCATCAGAATCTAATTCTTTACCAGAACCGTCAACTTTAGCACCTCTTGCAGAGATCTCTTCATCTTGATGATCAGGAACACCATCACCATCAACGTCTAATGCTCTACCAGCACCATCAACAGAAACTCCTGCAGGTGTGTTAGGCTCTTTGTCGTTTAAGTCAGTTACACCATCACCATCAGAATCTTTAGTTAAACCATCAACTTTCGTTTGGATGTCTTCAACTTGCTCGATAACAGCTTCTAAAGGATCTTCCCATGTTTCAACTGTTCCAGGTTTAGCAAAAGAATAAATAACTCCTACAGAAGTTAAAGAGTAATTATCGCCAGCATCACCAGCAATAGTTGCATCTAATTTATCCGTGTTAGCCATTCCTCCTTGGATCTCAGCAGTTAAGAATAACTGAGGCTTGAATTTATATTTTAAACCAAAAGCTAATGGAATTACAGATTCAGTTGTTTTAGAATCTTTTTCTCCAATTGCAGTTGGTTCAGCTTCGTTAGTTGCGTAACCAAATTGGTTGATTAACAAGTTTCGCTCTCCTAAAGTATAAGATGCAGCTCTGAAGCTAACTAATCCGTAACCCATTGAAGCGTAATAAGAAACTTTAGCACCTGGCTTAGTTACAAATAAGCTAGATAAGTTAATTTGTAAGTTTAAAGTAGAACTAGTGTATCCTGCTTTAGAGAACATAAATCTTTGTCCTTCCTTTCTTCTTGTACCTCTTAACTGACCAGCACCTAACTGAATGTTAGCAATTAATACGTGGTTAAGCTGCATTCCTCCTTGGATGTAAGCACCTAAAGATAACTCATTGTTGTACTTTAATACTGGAGCCCAAGTATATTGTCTAATGTCTCCGTGTAGTTGAGCTACTCCTATAGCACCTCCTACAGAGATCTTTTTAATGTCAAATAATTTCCCTTTTTCCTCTGCAGGAGTACCCTGAGCGATTGATGAAAAAGCAGTCATAAGAGCTAAACCTCCTGTAACTAAATGTTTGTTTAAATTCATAGCACTTAAATTTATTTCCTTTACTTATAGTATATGAAGTGCAATATTATACAATACTTTAATCTTTACAAAGGTTTGTAATAATTATTTACACGTTCGAGGCTTTTAACGATTACTTATTTTAAAGGTTACAAATATTTTTTCAGTGTTTGATTAATATGAAGCCTAACCTGATTAAGCTCTTTAGAAAAAACAGCCGTTCTTAATTCTTTGCTTGGAACAATTACAAAATTTCGTTCCTTCCACCTTGGGTGTGGAACTTCAGCCGATTTACAAGGGCTTTTATTATCTGTTAATATAATGTCGATATCTATGGTTCTATCTGAATAACCGTTACTACTTCTAGATCGCTTGAAGGATTCGTCAATAGAAGATATTTGAAGAAGTATTTCGTCAGGATTTAACAGTGATTTAACAATAACGGATTGATTAATAAATGGGAAGTCACTTTCAAACCCTTCGGCCTTGCTTTCATATAGGCTAGATTCTTCAATTACCGCACCAATTAGTTTTTCAATGTAGTAGTGAGATTTAAGAATATTCTTTTCAGGTTCTACATTTGAGCCTATGGAAAGCAGGTAGTGATACATTAATTAAGCTTTTTTAATACAGTAGGCTTAAAGTAAGTTTTATTTTTACAGAAAATTATAATTGATGAGAGGCTTTTTTAAAATAGTGTTTGGAACGATTACTGGAATTATATTGATGTTCTTAATTGCATTACTGATTGTTGTGATAGCATCTTCAGGTAAGGAGGAATTCAAGTTGAAAGAAAATTCGATTGTTGAGATTCCATTTAAAGGTAGCTTGAATCAAACACCGGCTGATTTCTTTGAGTTAATCAGTATGAATGAATCGGTTTCATTAAACAGGTTAAGAAAGTTGTTGCCAGAATTGAGTAATAGCGAAAAAGTAAAAGCACTATACCTTAATATGAATAATTTTGGTGGAGGTCTGGCTGAAGCTCAAGAATTAAGATCATTACTTAATGATTATAAAAATAGTGGAGGAAAGATTATTAGTTTCTCTGAATACTATAGCCAACTCTCTTATTATGTAGCTTCTGTTTCTGACAGTATTTATGTTTCTAGAGGTGGAGGAATGGAATGGAAAGGATTAAGTTCTCAGATTATGTTCTTTAAAGAGACCATGGAGAAGTTGGGTGTTGATATGCAGATCATACGTGTTGGTAAATTTAAGAGTGCGGTTGAACCATTTATGTTAACTGAAATGTCTGAGGCTAACCGAAAGCAAACACAACAGTTGATTGATGATATTTGGGGACAAATGCTTAAAGAAATTTCAACGTCAAGATCTGTTTCTATCGATTCTTTAAATCAAATGGCTGATAATATTAGTATCATTTCTTCTCAGGATGCCAAGAATAAAGGAATGATTGATGGAATCATCTATCAGTCGGATTTAAGAGAAACATTAAAAGAAGTGTATACGGATGTGGTTGATCAGTCAAAAGTAAAGGTGAAAGCGAAAAGTGCATATGAAAAGTCAATCGTTGCTGTGTTAAAAGCTGAAGGAGAAATTGTTGATGGACAAGGAGAAATGAATCAAATTGGAGGAGACCGATTGATTAAACAAATAAATAAACTAGCTAAGGACACAACAATCAGCGCAGTGGTGTTGTACGTTAACTCTCCTGGTGGAAGTGCTTTGGCTTCAGATAATATTTACAATGCATTAGAGAAGCTAAAGAAGAAAAAGAAGCTTGTGACGTTTATGTCTAACTATGCTGCTTCAGGAGGGTATTACATTGCAGCTAATTCAGATTCCATCTTTGCAATGGAAAATACGGTAACTGGTTCAATTGGGGTTTTTGGAATGATGCCAAATGCAAAAGAGCTAATGGAAGACAAGTTAGGACTTCATGTTAGTATTGTCAAAACAAATGAGCATGCTCAAATGGGAACGATTTTCAATCCTTTATCAGACTTCGAACAAAAGAGGGTTCAAGTGAGTGTAGATACTATATATAGTAGGTTCTTAAATATTGTTGCTGATGGTAGAGGTATGTCAAGACCAGAAGTTGAGATAATTGCAGAAGGTAGAGTATGGTCTGGTAAGTCTGCTTTAGATATAGGATTAGTAGATAAGCTAGGAGATTTAGATGATGCAATTGTATCTGCTGCCGGTTTAGCTGGATTGGATGATTATGTGGTTAGAACATATCCTGAAGAAAAGAGTAAGCAAGAGAAGATCTTAGAAATGGTTCAAGGAAATAAAATCAAAGAGTCATTTGTTCCAAGCGCTTTACAACCTGTTTTGAATCTATTGAATGGATGGGAGACAAGGCAAGGTGTTATCGCTAGGTCAGAATATTTGATACACATAGAATAATATGGCATTTGTTGGAAAACTGATATCGTGGAGAATGCAAAAAAGAGCCCATCAAATGGAGCTCTTTATAAAGTATCCCGTTGAAGTCCAGCAAGAGTTATTATTAAAACTATTAAGTACTGCTGCCGAAACAGAGTATGGAAAGCGATATGGTTTTGACAAAATTGAAAGCCATGCTGATTTCAAAAAAGCAGTTCCGATAACTAGTTATGAAGATTTGGAGCCTGAAATCAATAGGGTAAAAGAAGGGGAGCAAAACATTCTTTGGCCAACAGAGATAAAGTGGTTTGCACAATCGAGCGGAACTACATCAAGTAAATCCAAATTCATTCCTGTGAGTAAGGAGTCTATTAAAGACTGTCACTATAAAGGAGGAAAGGATATGCTATCCATATACTTCCGTCATAAACCTAAGAGTGAAATTTACAGTGGTAAAGGGATGATTTTAGGAGGAACGAAACAGATCAACCAGATTAGCAATGAGTCGTATTATGGAGATTTGTCAGCGATAATTATTTCCAATTTACCTTTTTGGGTGGCCTTGAAAAGGACACCAGACATGGATATCATGTTAATGGAAGACTGGGATGAGAAGTTGGAGAAAATGGCAAATCAAGTTATTCCTCAAAATATTACGCACATTAGCGGAGTTCCATCCTGGATGCTCATTTTATTCAAAAAGATCCTTGAAAAAACCGGAGCTAATCACATTCATGAGGTCTGGCCGAATCTTGAATTATACATGCACGGTGGAGTTAGCTTCGAACCATATAGAAGTCAGTTTCAAAGCCTGCTGCCAAGTGAGGGATTAAGTTACTTAGAGACATATAATGCATCTGAAGGGTTTTTTGGAATTCAATACAATATCAATGAGCCAGGTTTAATGCTCATGCTGGATTATGGTATCTATTATGAGTTTATACCCATTAGTGAAGTGGATAAACCTGATCCAATAGTTCTTTCATTGGCTGAAGTTGAGCTAAACGAGAATTATGCAATGCTAATAAGTACTAATTCTGGATTGTGGCGATACATGATTGGCGATACAATTAAGTTTATCGCAAGAACTCCATTTCGATTCTTAATTACTGGAAGAACGAAACACTTCATTAATGCTTTCGGAGAAGAGTTGATAATAGAGAATGCGGATAGAGCTATAAATGAAGCGGCTAAAGCCACTCGATCAGAAGTCAAAGATTATACTGCTGCTCCAAAATATATAAGTGATGAATCTACTGGAGCGCATCAATGGTTGGTGGAGTTTGAAGTTGAGCCAAGTGATATGCAAAAGTTTTCAGAGGTCTTAGATAGTACATTGAAAAGATTGAATTCTGATTACGAAGCAAAAAGAAGCAATGACCTGGTATTGCAGCCTCCTATAGTTCAAAAAGTACCCAATGGTACGTTCTACAATTGGTTAAAGTCAAAGTCAAAACTGGGTGGACAAAATAAAATCCCTCGTTTGGCAAATTCACGAATCTTTATGGAAGAGATCTTATCTTTATTGTAATGAGATTTCTATTTCTGATTTTACTGGCTTCCTTTTCCATTAAAGCTCAATTAAAATTGAGTGATTCGTTATCGTTTCCATACGATCATGTTAAAATGAATGCGATCGGAAATGTTTTTGCATATAATCAGGATAGCGTGGTTCTTTTAGATAGTTCGTACGCTTATAAGTTTACCTATGATTATTCTTCCTTAGGGAGTATTGAAAGCCTTAGTTCAAATGTTAGCTTGAAAACATTAATATTCGATAAGAATAACCAATCTCTTTTCTTTTTAGATAATTCTTTAAGTCTGCAGAATCAAAAAAGCATTCCTAGTTCATTTGCATGGGTGGATCAAATCGAATGGCTGAGCAATGGAAACTTTGTAATCCATAATAACGAGAATCATTTATTGATTTGTGATGCTGCATTTAAGGTGATATATGATTCCGGAAATTTGGAAAACTTGTTGGGTTTAAAATATGAAGGATTACAACTGCACGTAGATGGTGATCAAATTCTTTTATGCGGAAGAGAACAACAAGTTGAGCTGGATATGAATGGGGCCTTGATTTCAAACTTAAGGTATTCGATAGAACGGGCGTTTGCTTATTCAGAGGGAGCTCTACTTTGTGAACAAGATAGCATCGTTTTAGGACGTGATTTAAGCTCGACTCAGACCATATTTGATATAAAGCGGAGAAATGTGAGCGATTTGCAGGTTTTTGATGGCAAAATCTATCTGCTGTCTCAAAATATGCTTTATATTTATATCATTCAATAAAGTCATTTTTATGCATATAGCGATCGCAGGAAACATTGGGTCTGGGAAAACAACCTTAACTGAGAAACTATCTAAGCATTACGGGTATGAAGCAATGTTTGAACAAGCTGATAACAATCCGTATATCAATGATTTTTATGATGACATGCAGCGTTGGTCTTTCAACATGCAAATCTATTACCTACAATCAAGGTATAATGTGATTCAACACTTAAGAGAGTCTGGTAAAAATGTAATTCAGGATCGTACGATATTCGAGGATGCTGAAATATTTGCACCTAACTTACACTCTATGGGCTTAATGACAACTAGAGATTTTGACAACTATATTGAATTATATAAGTTAATCAACAAGTTAGTACCATCTCCAGATCTGTTAATCTACTTGAGAGCTTCAGTATCTACTTTGGTAAGTCAAATTCAAGCAAGAGGTCGTGATTACGAAGCTTCTATTAGATTGGATTATTTAACTAGGTTGAATGAGAGATACGAGGCGTTTGTTGCTTCTTACGAAGGGAACCTATTGATTATCGATATCGATAACAATAACTTCCCTGAGAGTCAGGAAGATTTAGGGAAAATCATCCAATCAATTGATGGTCAAATAAACGGATTGTTTTAATCCGTCTTTTTTATTCCACTAACAGTTTAAACCCTCTTCCGTGTACATTCTGAATTTGAATGTTAGGATCTAGTTTTAAATATTTTCTAAGTTTTGTGATGTAAACATCCATACTTCTTGCATTGAAATAACTATCATCACTCCAGATCTTATTAAGAGCTACACTTCTTTCTAATACTTTGTTTGGATTCAAAGCCAGTAACCTTAATAATTGACTTTCTTTTGATGTTAATTTATGTTCATCAGTTGCCGAGCTCAATACTTGTTTGTTCGAGTCAAACGTCAATGTTCCCATCTCAAACTTAGTCTTTTCATCAGCTAAATCAGTTCCCAAACTTCTTCTTAAAACAGCTTGAATTCTTACCAATAACTCATCCATAGAAAATGGCTTTGTCATGTAATCATCCGCTCCAGCTTTAAATCCTTCCAACTTATCATCTTTCATAGACTTAGCTGTTAAGAAGATAATTGGCATGTCGTTGTTTAAGTTTCGAATCTCTCTAGCTAATGTGAATCCGTCTTTGATTGGCATCATTACATCTAACAAACAGATATCGTACTGGTTGTCGATAAATGATTTCAAGCCTTTCTCTCCATTGTCTTCCCAAGTTGTTTCGTAACCTTTAACTGATAGGTAATCTGATAACAGAGAACCTAAATTCTGATCATCTTCTACTAATAATATTTTTGCTTTGCTCATGTTTATGCGTTTAATGTGTTCTTAATTAGTTTAATCTCAAAGGTTGTTCCTTTTCCGAGTTTACTGTCTACTTTAATATCTGCCTGGTGCTTGTCTAGAATTGCTTTTACATAGCTAAGTCCAAGTCCAAAGCCTTTTACATCATGTACATTTCCTGTTGGTACTCTGTACAGTTTGTCAAATATCTTTTTCTGATCAGCATTGTTTATTCCTATTCCATTGTCCATTACGCCTATAATCAAATCGTCTCCTTGATTTTTAGTGTAAACAACTACTTCTGGTTCATCTTTACTGTACTTTATAGCATTGTCTAATAGGTTATAGAAGACGTTTGTCATGTGTACCTTATCTACAGCGTATTCATCCAGCTCAGCTCCTAATTGAGCTATGATTCTTCCGCCATTTGAGTTTGCTTTAACTTGACTAGAATCTATCGCTTGGCTTAAAAGCGTATGGATGTTAAGGGGCTCTTTTTTGATTTTAAAACTTCCTTTGTCTAAAACAGCACTTTGTAAAACACGTTCTACAAGAGTCCCTAATCGCAGATTTTCATCAGCAATCATCTTTATGTAGTGACTTCTGTTTTTCTGAGACTTTTCAAAAGATGGGTCTCCTAACATTTGACAAGCTAATGAGATGGTACTGATAGGAGTCTTTAACTCATGCGTCATGTTGTTGATGAAATCATTCTTTACAACGGCTACTTTCTTCTGACTATATATCGTTTTGATCGAGTACCAGAATGTCCAACAAATAGCGATAATGAATATTAAAGAAACCAGCATGATTCCACTCATAGACGACAATAAATACCCCTTATGTCTCGGAAAGAATAAGGATAAGTAGTTAGGGTTATTTGAATAGTCATTAGGGAATAACCTTACTTGGTACGGACTATTAATTAACTCACTTTGAGGAATTTCTTCCGGTAGAAATACCAGGTTTTTGTTTGGTGAAATGATCCCAAAATGAAATGCAGCATCAATTCCACTTTCTCTTAACATTACGGTAAGATTATGTTGAATCTTATCTACATCCAATCGTTCTAAAACATTAGGATTCGGATTTTTCTGGAGGAAATCGATTAAAATCTGTTTGAATACATTTTCTCTACTATTGACTCTAACTTGCTTGAAATAATCTATGAAGTTATTTGACTGAGCCAATGGATGTCCCTTCTCATCAATGATTTGAATAGTTTGTTGTGATTCATTCGGAGTAATTTGACTATTCATGTCAATGATTACTTTATTCCCGAAGTCGTCAATAGTATCTATTTGACTCTGTTGATTTAAGTTGAAAGACATTCTGTTATTCAGTAGTGTCCCGCTTAATCGATGTGACTCTAAAAAAGAAATAGCTTCATCTTTTTCAACCTGAGAAGAAACGGTCATTAATATTCTAGCTATAGATTGCTGGAATTCTTGTTCTTTTAATTCAACGGCATTTTTAATCCAATAAAACTGAATACCTACTAAACCAAGTAGTGCAGCTGTAATAACACCGATAATTAACTTTGGAAAATCATTCCTCATATCTCAAATTTAACATTTGGCGGGTTGGGATGTAAAGTGGTTAACATTCTTTAACTTCAATTAACCCGCGTTTAACACTAGCTGAAACAGATAGCATTAACTTTGTACATGAAGATGTGATAAAAAATTAATAAGGAAAGTAACAAATCACAAATGTCTTCGTTATATACTAAACTAATAGTCGTTCTTATATTAAAGTTAGGTTAGATAAACTCGTGCAAAAAGGTACCTTCTCAGGGTACCTTTTTATTTTCAGCCTATTTCGATAAAATACCTTAATTTGTGAACTGGATGAATAAGTTGCTTTTAATTATATTATTCTTTGCTGTTTGTACTGAGTCCTTAGCTCAGAAACAAAAGCCTCGACCAAGAGATTGGTTTGTGATGGATGTGTATGGAAGCTCATGGGAAAACACTCCAAGTAACGTAGAACACATTCATTGGAAGTCTATTGGTTTTGGATTAAACTTCATGAAAGACATTCCTTTGGGCTACTCAGCTCATTCATTTTCCATTGGTATGTCTTATACAGTAGATAAGGTTCACTCGAATTTATCCTTTTATAATCAGACAAGAGGAGTGACAGCTAGCGTGCCGTATCACTTAATTCCAAGTCAAAACAATAAAACATATAATAAAAACAAACTGGTTACTCATTATGTTGAACTACCTATAGAGATGAGGTTTAGAACGAAAGTAAGATCTAAGTTCTTTACTTATGTGGGATTCAAAGGAGGGTATAACCTGTTTAACTTTGTTCGAAGTGAAGAGAATAATGTTAAAGTGAAAACATATAACCTGAATAGAATTGAAGATTTTAGATACGGGCCTACTTTCCGAATCGGTTTTGGGGCAATAGGTTTATATGGTTTCTATAATATGAATGGCCTATTCAGTGGTCAGTCCGAAAACTTTATCCCTTTCTCAGTGGGAATCTCATATTTATCAGGTAGATAGTGAAAAAGATTGTGCTTAATATTCTAATAGCCTTACTAATTGGAGGTATTGGCTTTTTTACTGTAGACCTCTATAAAGAATATCAAATCAAGACAGAAAGATGGGATAAAATATCTGTGTTAAAATCGATGGATCTCGAAGATGTGAATGGAAGACCTATTCATTTTGATTCACTGTCAAGCCAGAACAGATTAATTATCAAATTCTCAACCGGTTGTAAGCATTGCAACGAGGAAGTGGAAGAGCTGAAAAAATTACGTAAAGATCTTGCTAACTATGAACTAGTAATGATGTCTTACAACGATTTAAAAAGCATCCGACAGTTTATTAAACGACATGATTTGGAAAGTGACAGCATGTTTACTTTTTATCATGATAGTGGGACAGAGACTGAGTTTTTTCAAAATAGAATATTACCGGCTCTGTACATATATAAAGAAAACGCTAGCTTAGCATTCTTTCACGAAGGAAAGTTAGACGCAGGGGATTTAAAAGATGTCTTGCAATCTTATCAAGGAGAGTAAATGAATAATCAAGCGATAGGTGTATTTGATTCTGGTATTGGTGGCTTAACAGTTGCCAAAGCAATAAATGATTTATTGCCGAATGAAAAGATCATTTATTTTGGCGACACTGCACATCTACCTTATGGAGAAAAATCACAAAGTGCCATTCAAGAATATTCGAAAGTAATCAGTGAATTCTTACTCAATAAAAACTGCAAATGCATTGTTATAGCATGTAATACTGCTTCAGCTTTTGCAAGAAATGTAGTTGCTGAACTGGCATCAGGAAAGATAGTACAGAATGTTATCGACCCGATTGCAGTTGAGGCAGTAAAACTCAATAAGGGAGGTTTAGTTGGAGTAATTGCTACAAAAGGAACTACAGAATCCAAGAATTATCCGAATGCAATAAATGAATTAAATCCGGGTATTCAGGTAAGTAGTTTAGCTACACCTTTATTGGTTCCTATGATAGAGGAGGGGTTTTTTAATGACAATATCAGTCACACGATTATCGATAACTATTTAACAGATCCAATTCTTAAGAATATTGAACAGTTAATTTTAGGTTGTACACACTTCCCTTTAATTGAAAAGGAGATTCAAGAGGTCTTTTTGGAACATGGAAGAGAAGTGAATATTATCAATAGTGCGAAAGTTGTTGCCAGATCTTTAGAGAAAGAACTTAGCAAGTTGAATCTGTTAAGTAGCAATATTGACGGTCAGCACGAATTCTATGTTTCTGATTATACCAAGTCATTTGAATTAAGTACCGAACAGTTTTTCGGGAAACAAGTTCACTTAGAAGAAGTTAATATTTGGAAATAAATTCCAAAAATAGATTTTCAATACGGCTTTTTAGAATAATATTCTTTTCACTCATCCTCTTTCCGAATTGATGAAAATCATATAGCTTTATGAAAGAATAGTATAGTACTGGTATTGTAGAAGCTTTATTAATCTGTTATTTTTGCAAATCAGTTTAATTACGACAATTAAAATACGCTATATAGCAATGATTGAAACAGACATTATCATAATCGGAGCCGGACCTTGTGGATTATTCACAGTATTCGAAGCTGGACTTTTAAAACTAAAATGTCACTTAATAGATTCTTTACCAATTCCGGGAGGACAGTGTGCAGAGATTTATCCTAAAAAACCTATTTATGATATTCCTGGTTACCCAGAAGTGTTAGCAGGTGATTTGGTAGATAATTTGATGAAGCAAATTGAGCCGTTCAATCCAGGGTTTACTTTGGGTGAAGCAGTAGAGGGAGTGGAGAAGCAAGAAGATGGTTCATTTATCGTTACTTCTAGCGGAGGAACGAAGCATAAAGCTCCAGTTGTTGCTATCGCAGCAGGATTAGGAGTCTTTACTCCAAGAAAACCTCCTATCGAAAATATTACTGATTTTGAAGATAAAGGAATTGATTACATCATTAAAGATCCTGAGAAGTTTAGAGGAAAAAATGTAGTTATTTCTGGTGGTGGTGATTCAGCATTGGATTGGAGTGTATTCTTAGCAAATGATGTCGCTAAGTCTGTTTCTCTAGTTCATAGAAGAAGCTCGTTTAGAGGTCATCCAGATTCAGTTGATAAAGTAATGTCTTTAGCTAAAGAAGGTAAGATTAACTTGATTACCGATGCTGAGGTTAAGTCATTAGAAGGAGGAGATTCTTTAACGTCAGTTGGAATTAAGCATAAAACAGAAGGAGAAATTAAAGTTGATGCAGATTATTGGTTACCATTATTCGGATTGTCACCTTCTTTAGGTCCAATCGCAGAATGGGGATTAAATATTTCTAAGAATTCTATTGAAGTAGATACATTTGACTACAGTACTAATGTTCCTGGAATTTTCGCAATTGGTGATATCAATACTTACCCTGGTAAGTTGAAATTGATCTTATGTGGATTCCATGAGGCTACTTTAATGGTTCAATCTGCATTTAAAATTGTTTACCCAGATAAAAAATTATCTTTCAAGTACACGACTGTATTAGGTGGAATTGATGGATTTCAAGAGTAATGAGCGACATTAAAATAAAAGTAATTGACAGAGAAGGTGTTACCCATGATTTGGATGCACCAACAGACATGAATATGAACCTTATGGAGGTTTGTAAAGCTTATGAATTACCTGTTAAAGGAACTTGTGGTGGTATGGCTATGTGTGCAAGCTGTCATTGCTATGTGGAGTCTGATCATGAATTGCAAGAAGCTTCAGAAGATGAAGAGGATATGCTTGATCAAGCGTTCTTTGTTGAAGACAATTCGCGTTTAGGTTGTCAGGTATTTATGAAGCCTGAATTGAATGGACTTACAGTTCGTTTAGCTGAAGAAAGTGAATAGTAAAATATAGAATAAAAGAAAGCCCGATTGATATCTTCAATAGGGCTTTTTTATGTGGAACTCTTTTATTGATTAGTTGATAAAAGAGTGAATTGCCTCAGAAGCTTTGTCTTGATATGATGCATTTCCAAAGTCACTAAACATCGGGCCTTGTTCAACAAGATTACCTGTTACTTTCTTTTCAGTACTCGCGTAAAACTCACCTGACTTGTATTGTGAATCGTTTAAAACATCAACATAACGTTTCGCTCCTTTATCCACTCCGTGTACCATTCCTTTTAAAGGCATGATGATAGGGAACATTACGTATTTGAACATGAACTTCATCATTAATGGAATATCGTCTGCAACAGCAGTTCCTTTAGTTGCTCCTGGACTCACACTCGTAAACTTAAGATTCGGATGCTTTCTAGCCATTGATGCAATCCAAAGCGTTCCAACGTATTTCACGTGACCATAAGCTTGAGAAGGATCTAGTTTTTGACCAAAGAATTTTCCTGTCAGAATAGATTTATACTCTTCAACTGAATGATTCTTAAGTTCAGGACGATACATTTTCATGTCTTTTATTCCTCTTGCAGCTTCTGAACTAACATAAACAACAGTCTTTTTTAGCTTGTTTGTTTTTATTAACTCATCCACCAACACAACGTGTCCTAATAAATTAGTTGCCGAGATAAAATTCATTCCTGAAGGAGTCATTTTTTCTGGGTTTTTACCTCCCATACCTCCAGCGTTCAGAATGATACCATCAACTTCTGGTATTTTACTTACTGCAGATTTTACCGATTGTACATCGGTTGTATCCATAATAGCTACTTCAAAAATCTTTCTTCCTGTAGATTTTTCTAAATCCAACTTAGCAACTTCCGCTTTTTGTGGATTTCTACACGCTAAATAAATTTTCTCTGTACTTGATAACGTAGCCAATTGTCTGGCTGTTTCTTTTCCTAAACCAATGTTTGCTCCTGTAATTAAAATGCTCTTATTCATAATATTTATTTTTATCTGGACTGATTGGTCCAGATATATAAATAATAAACCAATTGGTCCAAATAAAAATTATAATTAAATTTGTTGTAGATTATTTAGATATGCCGAGAGTTAAATTATTTGATGAAAAGGAAGCCTTATTGAAAGCAACAGACTTGTTTTGGGAGAAAGGCTATGCCAATACATCGTTGAGTGATTTAATTAAAACCCTTGGTATCAGTAAGGGAAGTTTCTATGATACTTTTAATAGTAAGCGAGAAATTTTTGATCGATCAATGAAGCATTATCAGCAGCTGAACATTGGCTACTTACAACAATTACTGGAGTCCGAACCAAATGTTCAACAAGGTATCAGAACTCTATTTCTTCGGCTGATCAACGTAGCGTTTGATGATTCCCTTAAAAGAGGCTGCTTGATGGCCAATACCTGTTCAGAGTTAGCTGGCAGTGATGATGCTATAAGAACGTTTTTACAAGAACACAATGCAATGATGTTTGATCTGATAAAAAAATACTTGAAGAGTGGAGGACTTAAGTCTACAACCGATATAGATGCTTTAAGTAACTTAATCCTTACACAGCTTACAGGAATGAATGTTGAATTAAAATTCAGAGTAACTAAGGAAGAGGTAATGAATGCTTCTGAGCTAATTGTAGGATTGATTCAATAGAGGTCGAACAGGGTATTTAATTACCTCACCACACTAACCGAGTTGTTTATTTCAATCGATTCCCCGCTACTTAAAGTACCTTTTAGGATATAGAAGTAAACTCCTGATGGAACAATGTCCCCGGTAATGCTAATTCCATTCCACTCACTTTTAGTAGCACCAGATTGGTACACCAAAGTTCCCCATCGGTTATAGATGGATAACTCAGCTTCGGTCATTTCAAAGTCAAAAGTTAAAGCATCATTAATACCGTCGTTGTTTGGTGTAATGATTTTGGAAATGGACAGACTATCTTGATCAATGCCTAAATCATTTGCAAATAATCTGTTGCCAATAAAGAATAGTAGCGCTAAAGAATGAAGCTTCATTTTTTAATCCTTTTCAGTCTTAAAATTAAGAAATCAATTCTGCTTTTAAGCTAAAAAGATCACAAATACTCAGGATCTATACTTCCTGAGTATTTGAGCTGATATAATATTTATGCTTAGCTTATCTAATGACTGTAACTGATCGAGTAATGAAGAGTTCTTCACCATTCAGTAATGTTCCTTTTATGATGTAGTAATACACGGCTTCATCTAAGTCGGTTCCTACAATTGTTCTTCCATTCCAACCCGTTTTTGTTTCGTTTGTTCGATAGATTAAAGTTAAACACCGAGAAGGTTACTTCGTTAAAATCAATGTCAAAACGAAGGAAATCATTTACACCATCACTGTTAGGAGTTATTACCGTAGGGAACACGATATCCGATAAGTTTTGATCGTTTAATCCTAAAGAGAAGAAAGCAGAGTCGAGACAATCGGTAAGGGAATCGATACCAAGTAGAATGATTTCATTTGTTCCAGAACCTAAGGTTACATTTAATGGATCAGTGTTCGATATCAAAGCTCCATTTAAGTACCACTCCACATTTGTATAACTAGAGCCCTGAACGCTGAAACCTGTGTTATAAGGATAAGTTGGATCTTCCATTACATTGTCGATAATCTCAACGTCAGGTGAAGAACCAATAGTAATGTTAAAGCTGATTTCATCAAAACAACTCGCGTTTGATGCATGATAAATGTAAAGGATACCATCTGAGGTGATTTCATCTCCAGCCAAGTATTGGATTCCTGAACCTCCAGCTTCACTATTGTGCTACTTCAGTTAAAAGTTGACTCTTTAGTTAATTTTTCAATTTAGTTTTCAGGGTTTCATAGGGTGTTTTACCGCCAAAAGCACCATGTGGTCTATCAAAATTATAAAATTGTTCCCAATCATTTAATTTCTTCTTCAAATCAACGTCGTCTTTGTAATCTAATAGCTGGTAAAATTCTCTTTTGTCGGTCAAGTTCGATCGTTCCACTTTACCATTATGTTGTGGTTTTCCTGGCTTGATATAACGATGATACATTCCACAATCTTGAACGTGCCAATGGAATCTTGATTGAAACTCATGACCGTTATCCGTTTGAATTGTATTAATTCTGAAAGGGAATTTTTCTACTACATAATCCAAGAATTTAATAGCGTTTACTTGAGTGTGTCTATCATATACTTTTAAAGCCCGTATTCTGGTGCAATCGTCTATTGCAGTATATTGAAATCTTCTGATCTTTTCTCCTTTGTCGTTGTAAAAAATTAGGAACTTAACGTCTATCTGAACATGATGTCCTGGAGTTTTCTTTTCATAACGTTTAGTCACCATCGCTCTTCTAGTTATGGATCTATGTAAAGGTTTTATACTATTCCTTTTAAGAGTTCTGTATACACTTGATTCGGACACTTCTATGCCATGGTATCGTTCCAAATACCACTTTATTCTCCATGTTCCTAAATTATGTTCCTTTCTTAATTTCAGGATTAATGATATTGTTTCATCACTAATCCTATTACCATAGGTCTCATAAGATCTAATCTTCCTTTCTAAACCTTTCTTTCCCTCTTTTTCGTATTTGTTTTTCCAATTGTAAAACGTGGTTTTGGATATTTTAAAAATATCACACACGTCCATAACTTTTAATCCTTCCTTAACAAGATTTAATGCCCTTAACTTCTTCTGATATTTTAAATATCGTTCAATTTCTTTGGTCTTTTTCATAGTGAAAGTCTATACTTATTTTTAAGTTATAGAGTTCACTTTTAGTTGCTGTAGGCATATTTTGGCATGCGGAACTTAATTATTAGTGAAGATAGAATAGTCAGTCCACCAATTAATAATATTGCATATTCTACTCCGAATAAGTCAGCTGTAATTCCTGAAATTATTGCTCCAAAGGCATATCCTAAGTCTCGCCATAGTCTAAAAGTACCAATACTTTCTGCTCGTTGTCTTGGACTTGTGACCTGAGCAATGGTTGATAAGAAAGTTGGATAAACCAATGCTGTTCCTAAACCTAAAATAGCAGAAATAGCAGCTAAAATATAAATGTCACTGTTGAATGGAATTAGTAAAATGGCTACACCTTGCAAAAGCATTCCCCAAAAGAGCATTGCTTTTTTTGAATAGTGGTCAGACATTTTTCCTGTAAATAGTTGAGCTATTCCCCAAACTGTTGGGTAAATAGCCGTTATGATTCCGATATTTTCGTTGCTGTAGTTTAGAGACAGTAGGACGATTGGAAGCAAGCCCCATATCATTCCGTCATTAAGGTTATTGACAAGTCCTGCCTGTGTAACAGAACTCAAGGTCTTGTTTTTAAAAGTGGTTTCTATGAACACATTATCAAGTTGAGCGCTGCTGTCAGTTGTACTTTCTTTATCGACAAATACTGTGGTGTCTTTAACCCATAACACGGTTAAAATTAGCCCAACTATAGAAATGAAAATTCCAATGTAAAATGGGTAAGGTGTAATACCATAGCTATTGGCTATATATCCTGTAAGAAAAGCAATGATTCCAACGGCAAAATATCCTGAAAATTCGTTCAACCCCATTGCAAAGCCACGGTCTTTTTCGCCAACAAGATCAATTTTCATAACCACGGTACTACTCCAGGTTAAGCCTTGGCTTATGCCTAATAGCACGTTGGCAAAAATTACAAAACTCCAGTTTGGAGCATATATCAGCATAAATGGAATTGGTATAGCGAGAAGCCAACCGAATAACAATAAATTTCTACGTCCAAATTTGTTAGCAAGTAGCCCTGTATAATAGTTCGCTATTGCTTTTGTAATACCGAAAGCGGTAATAAAAGAAAGTATGGCAGTTTTGGAGGATACACCAAACTCCAATTCAGCAAACTGTGGGAAAATAGAGCGCTCCATTCCAATCATTCCTCCAACGAAAGCGTTTACGATAACTAAAAGCGTAAACTGTTTCCAATTTTCTTTTAAACCGAGTTTGATATTTTCTTTCATCTGTTTTTGCTTGTAAAGTTAGTTTTTGAAGCATCTATAAGTCAGTGACCTTTGTTACGTTGGAAAGAAATATATTGACCGAATAGGTTAGATGGAACTTGCTCAATAATAATGCCTTATCAAATGTTCAATTAGGATTTTGCTTCCAATTAAAAGAAGGACTATAGAGCTTATGCGGTTGATTAGTGATGGATTTATTCGGTTAGCATTTCTACCGAGATATATTCCAAAGAAACTTAGTAAGTAGGTTATTATTAGGGTAATCAGTAAAATTAGATTAACAGAATAATCCTCCATAGAAAGTGTAAAGCCGATTAGTAGACCGTCGAAACTGGTTAAAATGGATTGAAACCAAATGTTTTTTGATTTTATGTTAGGTTCAGAGTTATCTAAGAATTGTTTTATGGCTAAAAAGGAGAAACATCCAAAAATGATCCAATGATCAATATGATATATATATGCTAAAATTCGATTTCCAAAGAAGTATCCAATTAAAACAAGTGTAGCTTGTGTGAATGCAAATATTAACGGCCTAAGAAGTGCAGACTTTATAGATTTAGTTTGCCTTCCGATTACAAGACTAATCAGAAGGCTATCTATGGAAATAGCAATGTTTAAAGCAGCTAACTCCAGCATTTTAATTAGAGGTTAATCTAAATTCATGCGTGTCTCCACCATTCTGAAAACTATACCAAAGTTCTCCATCTTTAAGCTTTAAAATATTGTAGTCGGAGGCTGATACAGTATTGGTTTCTTCTGTTAATTCTAAACTACCAATATTGCTAATGTCAATTTGATCATTGTCTGAGTCCATTTGCCATTGACCAGATTCTACTTCAACTTGATTGTCCTCATCAGTATAAGTACGTGTGTAGGATCCATCAGAGCTATAGGATTCAGTGTATCCTGAAATTAGCAAGCTATTACTTTCGTCAGTACCATTTCTAAGGTATGCACTAAGTGACCATTCGTTTTCTGATAACCTGTCTTCGGCTTTTCTTTTTAACCCTCCTTCTTCGTACTTCTCACACGAAAGCATTAATACTGTAGTGAAAGCTAGTAATAATAGTTTTTTCATAATTGATAATATTTTGTTTATCAATTATAACTTTTTAACAGTTGCACAACAATCCCTTAAATAAGGTATTTTTTACTGGGGCGTTTGAATAATTGGAACTACTGGTGTATAATCTTTTGACTAAAAGAATCAGATCCAGAGATAACCTTCGCTAAGTAGATTCCTTTTGGAAGCTGACTTAAATTTATTTCTGAATTTCCTATAGAAACTTTCGATACTACTAGCTGTCCTGTGCTATTGTATAGCTCCAATTGAATACTTTGATTGGATGAGCTTTTCACATAAAGAAAATCTTGTGCTGGATTAGGATACATCACCAAAGAAGAAAGGGTTTCTGATTCTAAACCAAGCGGTCTAGTGTCTCCAGTGAAGGAAAGAATATAAAAGGTTTGAGGATTGTTTGGGTCTTCTAGTCTAATACGTGTAGTTCCAATTCCTTCCACATTGTTTGGGTAAAAATGGATGTTTATATGATTGGCCACACCGCTGACTGGTAAGGAGAATTCACTGCTGTCTGCTTCTGGTGGTTTACACGAAGTCGGATCACAAATGGATGTTTCCCAACCGCTTGGAAGGTCGTTTTCAATTCTTTCCCATTTAAGATCAATCGCTTCTCCTGATAGGTTGTTCATGTCAATATAACCACCAAAGTCATATTGAATGGCTAATCCTGTAAAACTGGTGTCATTGGTTTCAACAGAAAAGCTTTGACTGTATGCAAAAGAGATAGATAAACTAGCGAGAAGAGTGAAAAGTAATTTCATAAATGAATTTTATATGCTGTAAGTTACAAATTTTTAATTGGATGTTTTTTTTGATACTTATCTGCTAAACACAAAATTATTTATAGTCCCAGGAATCATTCTAAACACAAAACTCTTTGCATTCCCTTAAAAATTAAAGTGCACTACTCCCTTACTAAATCATAGGCAGTACTTCTACCTCCTTGTCCATTAGGTTGGAGTATTCCTTTGTTAACCAAATCAGCAATATCTCTTGAGGCTGTTCTTGTTGGACAATCAAGAATCTTGCTCCACTTGTCGGTTCTGATTAATCCTTCATGGCCATCAAAGATCTTATTGATCATTTCCTTTTGGCGTTTATTAAGCTTTGTATCCTTGTGTTTATCCCAAAACCTAACCTTTTTGAATATCTCTTCTAACTTAGCTTCTGAATCATCTAATGCTAGTATTAAAGTTTCGATGAACCATACAATCCAGTTCGTAATATCCATTCCATTACTTGAACTTGATTCTAAGATTTTATAATATCTTTTTTTCTTTTTTAAGATTGCTGAGGTCATAGAATAAAATCGTTGCTTATTCATATCTGATCGAGCTAACAACATATCGCTTAATGCTCGTCCTACTCTTCCATTTCCATCGTCAAAAGGGTGTATTGATTCAAACCATAAATGTGCAATTGCAACCTTTAGTATCGAATCTACTTCATTAGTGTTAAACCATTCGATGAACTTCCTCATTTCATTGGGTACTAACTCAGGTGCAGGGGCTACAAAATGTACTTTCTCCGTACCTAATGTTCCAGATTTAACACTCATTCCATCCAATCGCCACATTGCTACATTTATTTTATCCTTGCCACTATAATCGTTGGGAAATAATGCAGCATGCCAAGCAAATAATCTTTCTTCGTCTAAAGGCTCCAAATAATTTTGAGTAGCATCCAGCATCATATCTACGACACCATCCACATAATAACCTACATGGGCTTTTTTATCTAATTCAATTCCCAATTTAGAAGCCACTGAGTTACGAACTTCTTCCTTGTTTAATACTTCACCTTCAATCTCACTATTGTTAATGATATCGCTTGTGATTGTGTCTAATACTGTATTATTCTGTATTTCAAAACCAATGTCTTTCATTCTACCTAAAAGCATGCCTTGTTTAAGTCGTACTTGAGACAGTAAGGGAAGTATTTTATCATTGGAGTAAGTGAAGTTGGGCCACTCTTTTAACTCATGAATGTATGCTCTCTTTTCCATTTTGGCTTGATTAAGGGCTTTATTTAAGCCAGTTTATGTCTTGAATATATGGTTTATTCGAGCCACTCCCAAATCTTTCACGCCTAAAAATGGCTTAAATAGCGAGGTTGTTTGAATCGTTTGTTTTTGAAATTTAGTGGTTTAAGGGTGTTTGTAGGCAAGCAAACTCTCAAGTTTAACTTTATCTTAAACTCCATAGTTTCGAAATTGCGAGAAACGGTGTAGTTTTGCTATGTGAAGATGCCTCAACATATATTTAGGGCGAATGATATCAGAGGGAAAGCCGAAAGTGAATTAACAGATCCAATAGTCAAATCTATTGCTTGGGCTTTAGCAGAGTTATTTTCGAGTCATGATGTTCGTCGAATCGGCGTAGCAAGAGATGTTCGATTGAGTAGTCCCAGAATAATGAAATCTATCGTTAATCAATTAAGTCATTTAAATTTGACGGTGATTTACTGTGGTGTTTTACCAAGTCCAGTAGCTTATTTTGCAGGACACACGGAGGATGATTTAGACGGATTTGTTATTATCACCGCGAGTCATAATCCATCTGAATACAACGGAATTAAGGTAAATATCAAGGGGCAATCGTTAAACGCAAGTCAAGTCCAACAATTGTTTCAATGGGCCAATCAAGCTCCTGAAATCAATACTAGTGAGGAATACAAACTTGAACAACGTTTCATAATCCCAAAGTATATTGACTTCCTATCAAAGAAATTTGAGATAGCTTCAGATCTTAAAGTTGTCATTGATCCAGCCAATGCTACAGGAGCAATAGTTGCCCCTAAATTATTAAGTGCATTGGGTGTCGCTCATGAAGTCATTCATGGTGAAATTGATGGTACTTTCCCAAACCATCATCCAGATCCAACGGTGGCTGCTAACATGAAAGATTTAGCTCAAACTGTTTTAGCTGATGATGCAGACTTAGGTATTGGTTTTGATGGTGATTCTGATAGAATTGGAGTGGTAGATGATAAAGGGAGATTCATTTCAGGTGATATTCTGACAGCAATATTTGCGAATGATATTTTATCCAATAATCCAGGGGCCTCTATTGTTATAGAGGTGAAAAGTAGTCAGCTACTTATTGACTGCATTGAAAGTGCTGGAGGTAAGGTGGAAATGAGCGCAGTTGGTCATGGCTTTATTAAGCAAAAAATGGCTGAAACAAATGCCTTATTAGCAGGTGAGCTTTCAGGACATATGTTTTTCAGTGATGAGTACTTTGGCTATGATGATGCCTTTTATTGTATGCTAAGGCTATTGAAATTGCTTTCTACTTATAATAAGAAACTATCTGAAATCATTGATGCTTTTCCAGTCTATTTTAACACTCCAGAAATTCATTTAATATGCTGCAGTGACGAAGAGAAGTTTAGTCTTTTCGAAAGTATAAAAGCTGATTTAATTAATTATCCAGATTACAGTGATTTAGATGGATTGAGAATCAATTTTGAAAAGGGATGGGCATTGGTAAGACCTTCCAATACACAACCTGTAATCGTGACCAGATATGAAGCGAATTCAAATGAAGCTTTAGCCGAAATCAGAAAAGAGATAGGTGCAGTTATTGGTCGATATTTTAAAGGTGAAATAAAAGAATTATCCTGATGTATTTTTTATTTATGAGACATGCCGAGTATGAGCAACCGGACATGGTTCCTTCTGCTTTATTACCCCATCCTTTAACATTGGAAGGGAGGGGGCAATCCTTGGAAGGCGCAAAAAAAGTAAAGGATTTTCTAAACAAAAACTCGGATTTAAATATAGTTAGCTTGCATTGCTCAAAGGCTTTACGAGCTTATGAAACGGCTGATTTTTTAAAAACAGAGTTAGAACTTGACCTAGAGATGAATCAGACCGATGATTTATTGGAAAGAAACATGGGGCCAATGGCTAACTTGAGAGTAGATGAGATTGAAAGAATTGTTGATAGAGATCCAAGATTAGAATCTTTACCAGAAGGATGGAAGTCAAGCAGGGATTATTGTCTACCTTATAAAGGAGCAGAATCTTTAGCTATTGCGGGTAAAAGAGTTGCTAAGTATATCTCTTCCGTTAAACTAGAAGCGAATGGCTTAAACGTTTTTGTAGGGCATGGAGCTTCGTTTAGGCACGCTGCACATGAATTAGGGATTCTGAAATTAGAGGACATTCCGAAATTAAGCATGTATTATGCAGAACCCTTAGTTTTTAAATTTGAAGAGGGAAAATGGCGATTGATTTTTGGTCAATGGAAAGTAAGAGCTAGAAAAGAGAATATTGATTAGTATGGATGTAGGACTTAGTAAAAAGATAGAAAAAGCATATAGTATTCAAACGCAAGATTGGAAACCTCAATCGCGACAAGAATGGCCGGCTAAAAAGAAATTGAAGGTTGGACATAGAAATAAGGACATAGATGATTTTGCAAAAGACATCAATGCTTATGTCAAAAAACGCAAATGGGTATTTCCTACAGAGGTAGTTCATTTCATTTCTGATATTCATGCCGATGCCGATGCTTTCTTTAAGTCTTTAGTTGGAGCTGGAATGATTGAAAAAACCGGAAAAGCGGATTCAGACTTTACATTAACAAAGAAAGCATTGCAAGGAAAGTTAATCATCGGTGGTGATTGCCTAGATAAAGGTCCTTCCAATTTAAGGTTACTAGATGCAATTAAACTAGTCAAAGATGCAGGGATGAAAACAGTGATACTGGCAGGTAATCATGACTTCAGAACTTATGTTGGTCTTAAGATTGGAGAAGAAAGAAAGCTTGTCGCAGAACATATGTTTGTTCGTATGGGAAAAAAGACCATTCCTTTATTTAGAGAGATTTACAGGAAATATTTACATAAGCATATTGACGTAAAGAATCTTCCTTCTGCAGAAGAGGTAGAGGATAGATTGTTCCCGTCAAAGGCTTGGTTCGATTCTTATGGAGAGAAAATGAGTGGATTAATTCCTCCGATGAAAATTGAAAAGGAAATCATTCGTATTCAAGAAAAGATTATTGATGTAAGAAATTACTTGGATCGAACTGGATTTACTCACGGAATGTTATATGCTACTTTAGAAAAAGCTAGAGAATTATTCTTTAATCCTAAAGGTGAATATGCTTGGTTTTTCAATGAAATGAAATTAGCTCATCAAGAAGGAAGCTTTTTGTTTGTTCATGCAGGGGTTGATGACTTCTCTACTGATTGGCTAGGTCAAGCTGGTGTTGATGGTTTAAATGAAAAGTTTGACATCCTAAAACGAAACGATCCATTTGAGTTGTATCATGGCCATTTAGGTAATATGTTCAGGACAAAGTACAGAGATGTTGACTTTCCTTTTACTAAGGGATCGGTTAAAAAAATCAATAATCTGGGGATACAGGCCATTGTTCATGGACATAGAAATACAGTGCAAGGACATAGAATTACCATTAAAAGAGGTTTGTTGAATTTTGAATGTGATACTTCATTGGATAGGAAAACAAGGATAGAAGAAGGGTTACCAGGTTACGGGGCAAGTTGGTTTACGATACACCCTAAAGGAGTAGTTGAAGCTTATAGCACTGATTATCCAGCAATAAAAAAGTTTGATTTGAAAAAAGTAGGAGGAAAAATGGCGAAGAAGTTACCTAGTAATGTTAAAGTTGAAGATGTACCTAGTTTAAAGCTGACTAAAAAGTCTAAAATTAGTGCAGTAAGTAATGAGAACAGACTTCAAGCAAAAGAAATATTTAAACGATTAAGCGACGATTTCTTAGAAGGTGTTGTTAAAATTGAAGATGAAAAAGAAGCTTTTGTCTCTGCAATTCCAGAAAACGTAGAGCTCAAATTTAATGGTCAACAAGATGGAGATTTCGGACAATTAAATATCCAGATCACTTGGGGTGAAAAACCAATTAAAAAGACCAAAAATGATAAAAGCTCTAAGAAATCAAAGAAGAAAAAGTAAGTCTAGAAAAGCTCTTCTTTTATTAATTGAAGGGCTTCTTCTGGATTGATTTTTCCTAGCAACACGAACACCGGTAAGTCTTTAAGGTAATTCATATAATCAATCTCCGTCAAATATCTCTTTCTTGAAAGAGCTGTTGGGGTCATTAATGAAGGCTTTTTCATAATCGCTGGCATCAAGCTTAGATCTTTACTGAAGTCTAATGTTTCAATTCTCAAAGGACCGCTATCCTCTCCCCAGTTGATAATTAATAATCCTTTTGCTTTGGCTGCCAAGGGGAATTTTCCTGAACCATATATATCGGGAATAACAACATCATACTTCTCTTCCCAGTTCCAAACTTCTTCTCTAGATAGTCCATCAAAACGTTCAGGATCTCTGAGTAAATGCTTCACCTTAGGGTTGTTCAGCAAAGTCCCAGGATTTACTCTTGGATGCTTCGGAACACCAATCATTTCGTAGTGATCGTCTCTTTTTTGAAGAATGACTCTATCATTGCTGACAAAATCTAAACCTTCATTTACTAAGTATAACGAGGTTGTAGACTTTCCTTTACCTGAAGGAGCAGCGATAACAATCCCTTCTCCGTTTGCCGCAACACCTGCTGCATGAAAAAGCATGTGATCTCCATGAAGTTCATCTTCCATAAAAATCGCATTCAAATAATTGATCAATTGATTCGAGTATGCTTTCAAAGGTCCCATTGCTAAGCAATCTTTTTCTTTTACAGCAAAGTGAACACCTGTTTTTACTTTCTTTATCAATCGATAACCGTTTGAGAGGTCTACATAAGCCTCTTTCATCCTTTTCTCAGGAGTTTCTCTATATTCTATAAAATCATGGTCAAATTCAGGAAGTTCTGTTTCGTATGCCTTTACTACTTGAAAAGCTTCCTTATGCTCTTGAACTAGCCATTCTCTAAAATAAACATCAAGCGTGTTTTTTAAATCTTCATGATTAAATCGAAGTTCATATATACGATCATGAAATAAGTACTGACTTACATAGCTCGTAGCTATTTTATTAAGTTCTTGCAGATAAGTATCAAATTTCATGTCTATTGTTTTAGTATATGATTAATTAATTCTTCAGCGGCGTTTATATTAGCACCTTGGTAAAGTCCTTTAAACCCTCCAAACGCGCTTACTTCAAATACAATGGGTCCGATAGGAGTTACCGCAACGTCTACACAGCAGAAGTCTAAGCCAAATAAATCTTTTGCTTTTCTTGCTATCTCTAGAATATTTTCATCGGGATCATAACTAGCATAATGACCACCATCAGCAGTTGTGGTATTCCAAGTATTGTCGCCACTAACTCTTGCATAGGTGCCTAAGTATTTATCACCAGTAAACACCACACCAAAATCTTGTCCAGGTAATTCCATTAATTCTTGAAGATACAGTAATCCAAACTGCTCGATTAACTGCTGAAGTTTCTCTCCATGAGCTTCCCCTGGTTTCAGAATTTCCATCCCTCTAGCTTTGGTACTAAAATTTGGTTTAAAAACCGCACCTTCACGTTCATCTATCCAAGCTTGAGCTTCTTCTATATTCTCTGTAATTAGCGTAGGTGGCATTGGAATTTCTCCTGCAGCTAGTCCTTTTGTACAGCCAATTCGACTGATCATATTTCTTAACTTCTTCGGACTAGAATAGAAACGCAAACCTTTATCTTCTAGATTACCAAGTATATCTAACCAGTCTAGAATTCTTGGATGGTATTGACCAAGTTTCTTTATGATGATTGCATCATAACTCTCTAAGTCCTTATCTCCATAAAAAACTTTGTTCAACTGAATATGGAAGACAAGGTCATTCACTTTAAATAAATCAACTGCAATTCCTTTATCTTCGATAGTGCTCTTCAAGAACTCCGAAGACCAAGAACCTGGTATGCCTATAATCGCTATATGTTTCATTTATTTAAGGAGTATTTTTTCTAAATCAAGTGATAATTTAGAAAGGTTTTTAGAATTACTTTGAAGAAGATCCATGGCTATAATAGCCTGTTTCCTCATTTTATGATACCATTCATCATCCGGAAGGAATCGAGTAGAAGTTACAAAGCTCCTAAACAAACCAAATGTAAATCTAGCTTCAAAATAGGTGTCATCTTGCTGTTTAGCGAATGATCTAGCTACCTCATAAACCCTTCTGCAAGTATGGTGTAAGTCGTTGGTTACCTGAGTATCTCCAACTGGTATTCTTAAACATGAAACGATGAATACAGCGATTTCCTGAGCATAATCCTTATATCCACTTCGATGAACGTCTACCCATCGAATTTCATTGTTTTTTTCACCACATAAGACATTGTCCAAATTAAAGTCTCCATGCCCAAGGACCAGATGCTTTGTATACACCTTCCTTTCCAATCGAATGGCTTGTTTAAGCATGTCATCAAAGTCAATATGCTTTTTCTTCCTAATTACAGGATCAAAAAAGCTGCTGTGGACATCTATAATCGCTTTTTTCCTTTGTTGGACTTGACGCATCATATGAGAGCGTTGTCTTTTCTTAACCTTAGTCTCATTCCAGACTTTCATCAACTGTTGACACAAACCGTCCAGAACTTCATCTAAAAACTCTCTTTTCGGTTTTTCTAAAATATAATTCAACAAGTTTTGTCCAGGAAAATAGTCAACTACCAAAGTTCCATGAGTTTTCCCCTTTGCTTTAAACACGATATTAGGAACTAGTCCTTGGAAATGCTTTTGCCACAATTCAATCCCCTCTATCTCTTCTTCAATTTTATTTTTAGCACCTTGCTTATAAAAGAACGTCACTTCTTTACTTCCTTTTTTCGATTTAGTATTCAGTACTAAACGACCCACTTTACAACCTGATCTGGAAAAAAGAAAAGGCTTGAACTGATAATCTATTACCTTATATTTTTTAGAAAGAGAATTTACAGCTGCCTCTAGCTTCAAGTAATACTTGACATTTAGCGAATCTCCAAGTCCAACTCCCAGAATACTTTCACCAATAACCATTAATTTATCACCTACTCTTTCTAAGTATCGAATGATAAACAAATACGCTAAAAGATCTTCTTTATTATCCTCACTTTCCATTGCCTTTTTGACTATATCAAGTTTATCGCGATATAAGTCATCAAGGGCTACTTCACTTTCCAACAGTTTATCTGCAATCGATTTATCTACCTCCGAGAATCCTTGATGGATTCTTTTTAATTGTTGACCAATGATTTTAACAAATGGTGATATATCAAATGTTAGAAATGCTTTTCGATCTCTAATATGCTCTAATTGCCCACAAGATAAGACCAGCAAGTCAGCTATTTTCTGAAGATTACTAGTGATCCTAATCAAAGAGCGATAATTCATAATTAAGTCTTTCTCTTTAGACTTTAATTTAAAGATTGAATCATAACTTAAGCTATCAATTCTTGTTTTGATATTGTCGATATAATCTTCATGCTTTTTAAATTGATCAAAATCCTCGGTAGATACATGTTCAAATGCAACACTTACTTTCTTGTAAACCTGCTGCACTTGCACCAACATGAACTGCAAGTCGTTCAAGAGATCTTGATTAACTCCATTAATAGGTTGAAAGCTCTTTTTTTTCGACATAAAACTAAGATGAAAGCATTATAACAAAAATAGGGAAACGGATGCTTAAGTATAAAATGTTCTTAAATCATAAAGATATAACAACATCGTTCTAGAATAGTGTGAGTGTCTGTGTGAGGCTAGAGGGGAAACAAAAAAGAGCGTGAATCAAATGATTCACGCTCTTTTTTGTTTTGTGGGCGAGGCATCGGAATTATCAAACTTTTTAGAAGAGGATTTGGAGAAGTTTAGTTCATTCTACTAGGCTTAAGTTTTATCCTTTATTGACGTCAAACAGTAGAGTGTTTTTTTTGGATAAAGGATTTTAGTTCTTCTCTCTAAAGAGCTAAGTAGATCGGAGTATTATAAGCAAATAAAAGAAGTACTACTAACAAATCAGGTAACTCCTTGGGTAGAGAGTTTATATCTGTAATTAATTCTTGATTTTACAACTAAAAACTAACCAAAAGGAATAGCACCTTTTATGTTAGTGCTTTCAGTTTGATAGCTTTTGCAGAGCAGATGATATCGGTGTCAGGGTAGTTTGTGAATAAACCACTGTTATTGTGTATAGTTAAAATCTATTAAATATATAGTTGAATTCGATTGTGTCTATATTTTGTATCCTGTATTTTTGAAGCTACTCAACAATGAAACTTAATCGATATGAAAAAAATATTTTTATCTATAAGCGCTTTGATAAGCTTGTTTGGTTGTTCAACAAATGTATCTAATCAAGGTGAAAACCCTAATAAATCAGGAAGTTGTCCAATGGGCTTCGGTGGAGGTCATGTAAAGGAGCAAGTGTCCATAATAAAGAATAATGATGATTGGTGGCCAAATAAGTTAAACTTGGATGTCCTGGCTCAAAATTCTGAGCTTTCAAATCCATTAAATAACAACTTTAATTATGCAGATGAGTTCGCTAAGTTAAGCTTAGAGGAGTTGAAAAAAGATATTGCAGCTGTTCTAACCGATTCTCAAGAATGGTGGCCAGCTGATTATGGGAATTATGGACCTTTGTTTGTCCGAATGGCATGGCATAGTGCAGGTACCTACAGGACAGGTGATGGTCGTGGAGGTACAAGAATGGGTATTCAACGTTTTGCACCTCAGAATTCATGGCCGGACAATGGAAATTTAGATAAGGCGAGGAGATTACTGTGGCCAATTAAGAAAAAGTATGGTCAAAAAATCTCTTGGGCGGATTTAATGATTCTAACAGGGAATGTAGCTCTTGAGACGATGGGATTTGAAACTATTGGCTTCGGAGGAGGTAGAGCAGATGTTTGGGAACCTCAAGAGGATGTTTATTGGGGAGCTGAAGGTGATTGGTTAGCCTCTAGAAGGCTGAATGAGAAGGGTGAATTAGATCTAGCAATAGAAAACCCACTAGCAGCTGTTCAAATGGGGTTGATTTACGTTAACCCTGAAGGGCCAAATGGAAATCCGGATCCGTTGGCTTCAGCAAAAAACATTAGAATTTCCTTTGCAAGAATGGGGATGAACGATGTGGAAACAGTAGCTTTAATTGCAGGTGGACATTCTTTCGGGAAAACTCACGGTGCTGGCCCTGCCAGTCATGTCGGGCCTTCTCCTGAAGCTGCTGATATTGAAGAGCAAGGCTTTGGTTGGAAGAGCTCATACAAGTCAGGTAAAGGAGCAGATGCTATCACTTCTGGATTAGAGGTTATCTGGACGCCAACCCCTACCCAATGGAGTCACGCTTACTTAAATATTCTATTTAACAATGAATGGGAGTTGACTAAAAGTCCGGCTGGAGCTCATCAATGGGTTGCAAAGGATGGAGGTGAAATTTTACCTGATGCCTTTGATAAAAACAAGCGACATAAAGCAACAATGTTAACGTCGGATTTAGCGTTGAAGGCCGATCCAGCTTACAAGCAGGTTTGCGAAGATTTTATCGCGAATCCACAGAAGTTTGAAGAAGCTTTTGCAAAGGCTTGGTTTAAACTGACTCATAGAGATATGGGGCCAAAAACTACTTACCTAGGAGAAACAGTACCTAGTGAAGATTTTATTTGGCAAGATCCTATTCCTGTTAGGAGTCATGATTTAATTACAAAATTAGATATTGCTAAACTTAAAGATCAAATTCTGAATGCTGGTATTCCTCATAATGAGTTAATTGAAACGGCTTGGGCATCTGCTTCTACTTACAGAGGTTCTGATAGAAGAGGAGGAGCCAATGGTGCTAGAATTAGATTAGAACCTCAGGTGAATTGGGAAGTGAATAATCCTGAGCAATTAAAAAAGGTCTTATCTGTTTATGATTCAATTCAAAAGAAGTTTAATGCAACTTCAGGGAGTAAAAAGGTGTCATTAGCTGACTTAATTGTTTTAGGAGGTTCAGCGGCAGTGGAGAAAGCAGCACAAGCTGCTGGAGTTAAAACTTCTGTTCCTTTTACTCCGGGAAGAATGGATGCTTCTCAAGAGCAAACGGACGTAAATTCATTCGCGGTCTTGGAACCTATGGCTGACGGATTTAGAAACTACCAAAAGAAAAAGTATACTTTGACTACTGAAGAGCTTCTGATAGACAAAGCTCAGTTGTTGACACTTACCGCTCCAGAAATGACTGTTTTATTAGGAGGGATGAGAGCCTTAAATGTCAATTTTGATAATTCAAATAATGGAGTTCTAACCAATCAGCCAGGTGTGCTTTCAAATGATTTCTTTGTGAACTTATTAAGTATGGATACATACTGGGTGCCTAAGTCGGAGGATAAGTTAGAATTTGATGGGAAAAGAAGAGGAACTAATGAAATGGTTTGGACAGCTACTAGAGCGGATTTAATCTTTGGGTCAAATTCTGAATTAAGAGCTTTAGCGGAAGTTTACGCAAGTGATGATGCCAAAGAAAAGTTCGTTCATGATTTTATTAATGCCTGGGTAAAAGTGATGAATCTAGATCGTTTTGATTTGAACTAATTAATTATAAAGAAAAGGCGGTTCATTTAGAATCGCCTTTTTTAATCATGAAAATATTTACAAAATCAATACACAGCTATGTGATAATAGCTTATTTCCTTATACATTCATGTTCTGTTTTTGTTCATTACTGGCCTATTTACTTGGTGTATGAGTTGTTATTTGTTTTAGTTCTTATTACAGGCGTAAAAAATATATTAAAAGTTAAGACAATAGGTGTACTTGTATCTCAATCTCTATTCATTCATGTGCTCTTAACGATTCTTTACCTCTATGGTGTTTTCCTGATTCAAGGTGTTCGGTTTTCTGACCCTATCGCTGGGGTAGTATTTTATCCTTTGATACATTTTGGAATCTGTTGTATCGTGTATCGATCTGTTTACGCATGGGTGAAACGGAGTTGATGTTTCATAAATCTCATCTGATAGATTGATGAAAGTGTCATGTAATTAGTTGATTACGTTAATTTTTTCTGTTCAATATGCTTATATATACATCAATAGATTATTCTAGCAGTGGGAGTGTCTTTGCGTGAGTAGAGGGAAAAGAACAAGAGCATCAATCATGTGATCAATGCTCTTGTTTCTTTTGTGGGCCCACCTGGGCTCGAACCAGGGACTTTCTGATTATGAGTCA
>CBFIFL010000020.1:0-42942 GCA_965661855.1 Flavobacteriales bacterium | reverse complement strand
CTTAAAAAACTGTCAACCTATTTTAGGACAACACATCAAGTATTAAACTTAATCCTGTCTTGCTTTTTTAGCATCAATACTTAATGTAGCATGAGGAACAATTCTTAATCTTTCCTTAGCAATAAGTTTTCCAGTTTCACGACAAATACCATAAGTCTTGTTTTCAATTCTGACCAAAGCTGCCTTTAGGTGTGAAATGAATTTTTCTTGACGGTAAGCCATTTGAGCCATGTCTTCTCGAGACATTACTTCAGCTCCATCTTCCATCATGTTAAACTTATGATCGGTGTCTTTAGCCGAATTATCCTTATCGTGACTCAATTGGTCAATAATAATTGCTAGATCTTGTTTAGACTCTTTTATTTTGCCTAAAATAATCTCTTTGAACTCTTGTAAGTCATCATCCGAATAACGCTCCTTACCGTAATCTTTAGTGGCCATAATTCAAAATTTAATTCAGTTTATCAATGCTAATAACCGCTGTCAAATTTTCTTCTAACTCTACTTCTAATCCGTCTAAATTCTCTCCTGTCACAAGTTGAAGATCCTCTGTCAGCGTTTCATCACAGATGTATGACTTATTGTTCGTCACAGCATCTATAACTCTGTCCTCGCCTAAAATACGTAAAGAAATCTTATCGGTTACCTCAAAGTTATTATCTTTTCTAAGGTTCTGAATTCTGTTAACTAATTCTCTCGCCATCCCTTCTTCAGCTAACTCTGTATCGATGGTAATATCCATAGCTACAGTAAGCTGTCCTTCATTAGCAACAAGCCATCCTGGAATGTCTTCCGAACTAATTTCAACATCCGACAAGTCGATTGAAACTATTTCTTCGTTAATGTTCAAATCCATCTTACCGTTTTTCTCTAATTCAGCAATTTGGTTTTGATCAAACTGATTAACCTGTCCAGCAATCAGCTTCATTAACTTTCCGTACTTAGGTCCTAAAGCTTTAAAGTTTGGTTTTATTTTCTTCACCAATACACCTTCCGTATCTTTTAAGTAATCCAACTCTTTAATATTTACTTCAGAAAGAATCAATGATTCTACCTTTTGCAATTGACTTTCAAAAGCGTCATCTAAAATCGGAACCATGATTTTTCTTAAAGGTTGTCTTACCTTGATCTGTTCCTTTTTTCTCAGACTCAATGTCATTGAAGTCAACTTCTGAGCAATTTCCATTCTTTCTTCCAAAGCCGAATCTATCAAGCTCTGATTAGCTTCAGGGAAATCAGATAAGTGAATAGATGCAGCTGTATCTTTTCCGCTTACTTTATTTAAATCCTTGAATAATCTATCCATGAAAAATGGAGCTACTGAAGCTGATAATTTAGCAACAGTCTCTAAACACGTATACAATGTTTGGTATGCAGCAAGTTTATCTGTAGACACTGTTCCTTTCCAGAAACGTCTTCTACAAAGTCTAACATACCAGTTACTTAAGTGCTCATTCACAAAATCTTGAATTAAACGAGTCGCTCTCGTTGGCTCATAATCATCAAAAGCATCATCTACTTTTACGATCAAACTGTTTAATCTAGATAAAATCCATTGGTCAATTTCTGGTCTGTCAGCAACAGGAACCTCGTCTTGAGAATAATCAAACCCGTCAATGTTCGCGTATAAAGCAAAGAAGTTATAGGTGTTGTACAGTGTTCCAAATAGTTTTCTTTGAACCTCTCCAATACCCTCTAAGTCAAACTTCAAATTATCCCAAGGTTGAGCATTTGAAATCATGTACCATCTAGTGGCATCCGGACCATACTTCTTCAATGTTTCGAAAGGATCTACTGCGTTACCTAAACGCTTAGACATTTTCTTTCCATTCTTATCTAGAACAAGTCCGTTTGAAATCACATTCTTATATGCTACAGAATCAAATACCATAGTACCGATTGCATGCATAGTATAGAACCAACCTCTTGTTTGATCCACACCTTCTGCAATAAAATCAGCAGGATAGAATCCGTTATTATCGATTAACTCTTTGTTTTCAAAAGGATAGTGAAGTTGAGCGTATGGCATTGATCCTGAATCAAACCAAACATCAATTAAATCCGCTTCACGTGTCATAGCCTTTCCTGAATCAGAAACTAAGATAACCTCATCCACATAGTTCTTATGTAAATCAATCTTCTCATAATTCTCTTCACTCATGTCTCCAGGAGTAAAGTCAGCAAAAGGATTTTTATCCATTATACCTGCTTCAATAGACCTATTAATCTCATTGATCAACTCCTCCGTTGAACCGATACATTTCTCTTCAGAACCATCTTCTGTTCTCCAGATTGGAATTGGAATACCCCAGTATCTAGAACGTGATAAATTCCAATCGTTTAGGTTTTTCAACCACTCTCCGAATCTTCCTGTTCCTGTACTTTCTGGTTTCCAGTTAATTGTTTCGTTCAATGCTTGCATTCTCTCTTTTGCCTTTGTTGCTTTCACAAACCAAGAATCAAGAGGATAGTATAGAACCGGCTTATCTGTTCTCCAACAATGTGGGTAACTGTGCTCGTATTTCTCTACTTTGAATGCTTTATTGTCTGTTTTAAGGACAATAGCTATTTCAACATCTGCTGATTTATCCGGAGCTTCTCCGTCAGCATAATATTCGTTTTTAACGTACTTCCCTGAGAATTCTCCCATTCCGTCAATAAACCTTCCTTGTAAGTCTACCAATGGAACCAAATTATCATTCTCATCTTTCACTAGCATTGGAGGCACACCTGCTTCTTTCGCAACCAAGGCATCATCCGCACCAAAAGTAGGAGCAATGTGAACCACACCAGTACCATCTTCAGTAGTAACAAAGTCTCCTTTGATTACTCTAAATGCTTTTTCTGGAGTTTCAAAAGGCTGTAAAAAAGGCAATAGTTGTTCGTATTCTAAATCAACTAAATCAGCTCCTTTACACTCTCCAATTACTTCAAAAGGAATCTTTTTATCCCCTGCTTTGTAATCTTCCATTTTTAATTCTGCATTCTTAGCAGAAAAATGTTTCCCCAATAATGGCTTTGCAAGCACAACCGTGATTGGCTCAAAAGTGTATTGGTTAAAAGAATTTACAAGTACGTAATCAATTTTTGGACCTACAGCCAATGCTGTATTTGAAGGAAGCGTCCAAGGTGTTGTTGTCCATGCAATAAAGTGAACATCAGCATTGGTACTTCCTGCCGTAGCTAAAGACTTCAAACGATCTAATGACGAGGCTTTCACCTTAAACTGCGCCACAACCGTAGTATCTTTTACATCACGGTAACAACCAGGTTGGTTAATCTCATGTGAGCTTAATCCAGTACCTGCTGCAGGTGAATAAGGCTGAATCGTATAGCCTTTGTACATGTAATCTGTATCGTATAGTCTCTTCAACAAATACCAAACAGTTTCCATGTATTTACTTTTGTATGTGATATAAGGATCTTCTAAATCAACCCAGTATCCAGCCTTTTCAGTAAGGTCATTCCATACATCCGTATATTTCATTACCGCTTTTTTACAAGCGTTGTTGTATTCATCAACAGAAATCGATTTACCAATGTCTTCCTTGGTAATTCCCAACTCTTTTTCAACTCCTAATTCAACCGGTAAACCATGTGTATCCCAACCTGCTTTGCGATCTACTTTAAATCCTTTTAATGTCTTATAACGACAAAAAATATCCTTTAAAGTTCTCGCCATTACGTGGTGAATCCCAGGTAATCCGTTTGCAGATGGTGGTCCTTCGTAAAACACGAAAGGCTTGCTTCCCTCTCTGTTAGAAATACTTTTTTCAAAGATGTCGTTCTCCTTCCAAAATTCGCTTACTTCATCAGCTAATTCAGGTAGGTTCAATTTTTTGTATTCCGTGTAACCCATTTCGTTAGTGGTTAGTCGTTAGTTTTTAGTGCTTAGTTAGTTGAGTACTTATTGGGTAAGGGCTAATCCCTATTCCCTAATTACTTTTCCCTAAATAGTAGCTATACACTTCAGTTCGATACCGATCGGCGTAGGTAAAGACTTAATTTCAATCGTTGTTCTACAAGGCTGATTATCTTTAAAATATTCAGCATAAATCTTGTTATATGTTTTGAAGTCATCCTTCATGTTCGTCAAGAAAACAGTTACATCAACGATGTTATCCCATGAAGAACCTGAATCTTCAACAATCGCTTTGATGTTGTTGAATACAGAATGACACTGTGTTGCGATATCGTAAGAAACGATGTTTCCTTGCTCATCTAACTCCACTCCTGGAATCTTCTTCGTTCCTCTCTCTCTTGGTCCAACTCCTGATAAGAACAATAAGTTTCCTACTTTTCTCGCATGTGGATAAGACCCAACTGGTTCCGGTGCTTTATTTGAATTAAACTTTTCCATAATCACAATAAATTTTAAGTGTTTCAAATATACCCAAATTCGCTGCATTTCTTCTTATTTTGCACTTGGTTTTTGAGGATAAAAATGAGTGAAAAAGAGGATTTCAGAGGGCTTCATCCAATTGCTATTTCGTTTTGGAATACGTGGAAAACTCATGGTCAAAATACTGCGATCATTTCTGGTGACGATTCTTATTCATTCAACGATTTATTTCAAGAAGCTCTACAGTATCTGTCTTTTTTGAAAAAGCAAAGTGATCTTTCATCAAGAGTATTGTTTTTCAATCGTGATGATTTTCATTCTTATGCCAGATTATTAGCGGTCTCTCTAGCTGGAGGAAGCTTTGTTCCTATTGACTCTTCTTGGCCTGACGAGAGAATTACTGAGCTGAAAAATCAATTGAAGGCGGACTTTATTTTGGATAATGAGCATCGAATCCAAAAGTCAACTCCGTTTGAGAACCTTGTTGATTTAAAGTTTTTTGACACGAAGGAAGCTTATGTTTTGTACACTTCTGGTAGCACAGGAAAGCCGAAAGGAGTTCGATTACTTAAGTCTAATTTAGAAGCTTTTCAATACTTCTATACCGATCAATCCACTTATTCCTTTTCGGACCAAGATGTCTTTTTACAAACTTTCCAATTGCATTTTGACTTCTCTATTTTCCCGTTGATGATGGCTTGGAAACATTCTTCAAAACTGGTTTTATGTGATTTCTCTAGTTTTCGATTTCTACAGATTCCTGATCTGTTAGAAAAGCATAAAATCACTGTTTTAACAATGGTTCCTTATGTCCTTAGCTATTTAGAAAAGTACATGTCTGAGTTTAGTTTTGACACTGTTCGATATAGTATTTTTGGTGGTGGACCTTTGTATTTGGAACAAGCTAAAAAATGGAATAACTGTCTGCCAAACGGAGAAATCAGAAATGTATATGGTCCTACAGAAACGTCTATTATTTGCTCCGATTACAACGGTTTAGAAGCAAAAAATGGAATCGTTGCTATGGGATACATTTTCCCAAATTTGGATTATAAGATCATTGATCAAGAGCTGCTCATTGCTGGTGATCAAACCTTTCCAGGGTATATTAACGCTCAAGAAGATTGCTTTGTTGAACTAGATGGAAAACAATTTTATCCGACAGGAGATCTAGTAAGTGAAGATGAAAAGGGACTCCTTTTTTTTGAAGGTCGAAAAGACTTTCAAGTTAAAATAGATGGTTATAGAATCGAGCTGGAGGAAATTGAGGGAAAGGTTCAGGAAGCTTTTGGAATTAGCTCTCAAGCCGAATTAATCGATAATGAACTTTGCTTAATTGTAGAGCAAATCCCTGAAGGTTTAAATCCGTTTTTAAAGGATTCATTCCCAAAATACATGCAAGTAAAAAGAGTACTGAAAATTGATGCTTTCCAGCTAAACTCAAATAGGAAGTTAGACAGACAAGCTAACTTGAATCAGCTAAAATAATTTCATCCTAAAAATGAAAAAGTCCCACGTAGAAACGTGAGACTCTTTTCAATAATTGTTTATACTCAATGATTAATCCACAACCTGGTCAATCGTTAATTCTTCAAAGTCAAATCCTTCGGCATCAGCAATAGCTTTTACCTTGTCTCCAACTTTTTCTTTGTCTCCAACCACAATGATTATCATCTCATCCAGGTTATAGAATTCTTTAGCTAAAGCGTTGATTTCTTCTTTCGTAATACTTTCTAAAACTTGTGTTTGTTCCTTCTTGAAATCAGGACCCAATTCATACTTCAGAATATTAGAAATGAAACCAGCTTTTTGTCTACCCGTCTCATATTTTAGTGCATCTTTTTGTCCGATAGAACTCTTCATAAACGCTAACTCTTCATCAGTAATACCATTTGCTTGGTACTCTCTGATTTCAGAGATATACGTGTTAATAGCACTATCTGTAGCATGTTGAAGTATTCCTCCGTAAATCGTGTAAGGAGCAGCGTATCTTCTTCCACTGAATCTACCAGCAGTTCCGTAAGACCAATTTTTACCTTCTCTGATGTACAAGTTCAATCTTGAATTGAAGTTACCAGCTAAGTTGAAATTCATCAAGCCGTGCTTGTAATACTCACCACTTGCATCATAAGGTAAAGCCATTTTCACTAATCTGATTTCAGATTGTGCAGCCCCTTTTTGATCGATGAAAACAACCTTTGTTTTATCTACTTGCTTTGCCTCAATTGCTGCTACTGGAGCAAGTACTTCTTTCTTTTTCCATTGGTTAAAAACAGTCAGCTTCTTCTCTAGATCACCTTTCTTAAGGTCACTAACAGCAACAACTCTTGCAATTGAAGGAGAGAAGTTTTGCTCGTAAAACGCTTTCACATCTTCCACAGTAATTCCTTTAATTGATTTTTCTGTCCCTCCATTAGGTACAGAGAAAATACTTTCTTCAGGATACATTACTCGATTAACCGCTAAAGAAGCTATTGATCTTGCAGATGTTTTACTCTGCTGTAAACCAGCTAAATGCTTCTTCTTTAATCTAGTGAAATCTTCTGCATTAAAAGCAGGGTGAAACATTACTTGTTCCGCTATTTCCATGGTTTTATCCATGTTCTTTGTTAAAGCTGTAACACTAACTACAATAGACTCTTTATTACCATAAACAGAAATACTACTTCCTAAAGTTTCTAATTGACTAGCGATTTCCTCAGAAGTAAATTGCTCCGTTGATTCGTTCATCATACTAGCAGTTAAGTCAGCCAAACCAGCTTGATCAACTGATTCTAAATGATGACCACAATCAACACTTAAACGAACAGTAGTTACAGGAATTTCAGTGTTCTGAGTACCAATCATTCTCAATCCATTTTTCAACTCCTTCTTCCAAAATGGAGGGACTTTAACAACAGGATTTGGTCCTTTAGCAGGCTGAACAGATCTATTGATAACAGTTGAATCATCAACTGCTTTGTTGTAAGATAAACCTTGGTATTCCGCGTGATCTGCTTCAGCAGGATCTGGTAATTTAGGACTAAAGTTATCTTCAGCAGCAACTAACTCAGGCATACCTGTAGGGTAGATACTAAGAATCACAGCATGTTGTCCTTTGATGTATTTGTTATAAACCCTCATAACATCCTCAACAGAAACATCCATGTATCTTTTGATATCCTTTGCAATCATATCCGGAGTATCCTCAAAAGTTGCATAAGCAGCCAATGAAGAAGCTTTACCAGAAACACTCGCCAAAGATTTAATCATATACGCTTCAGTGCTTGATTTGAATCTTTGTAAATCCTCTTCATTGATTCCTTTTTCTTCAAAAGCAGCTAAAGCCGATCTAAATTGCTCTTCAACAGATGTAAGCTTAGTTGGCTTACGATCAGGACCCATATTTGGGATAATCGCGAAACTTAAATAACCACCTAGTTCTTGACAAAAGTTGAAACCAGTTGCTTGTACAGCAGATCCTGTTTTAGTGAACGTATCATAAAAAACAGAGTTCTTTTCTCCTGAAATCAAATGAACTAAAACATCTAAAGGAGCTTCGTCTGGATGCATTTTAGATACTGTAGGATAGGATACCGATAAAAATGGATATACAATTTTTTGATCTTCGTAAGAGATATATCTAGTTGTATCTAATTTTGGAGCTTCTACCACTTGATCCACAACTTCCGGACCTCTTGGTATGTTTCCAAAATACTTTTCAACTAAACCAGCAACATCCTTCGCTTTTACATCCCCAGCCACTGTTAAAACAGCGTTGTTAGGTCCGTACCATCTTAAAAAGAATTTCTTTAAATCTTCTACATCAACTCTATTTAAGTCTTCAATGTAACCGATAGTTGGCCAAGAGTAAGGGTGTCCGTATGGATAAAGCGCTTGCGCTACTTTCTCATACCTTAAACCATATGCTCTGTTATCGTAATTCTGTCCTCTTTCATTTTTAACCGTACCTCTTTGAACTTCAAATTTCTTTTGAGTTACGGCATCCAATAAGAATCCCATTCTATCAGCCTCCAGCCATAAAGCCGTTTCCAACTGATTCGATGGCATCGTTTCAAAATAGTTTGTTCTATCTGCATTAGTTGTACCGTTTAATGTACCACCAGCTTCAGAAATAATTTTGAAATGCTCTTCATCTGCAACATTATCAGATCCTTGAAACATCATGTGTTCAAAGAAGTGAGCAAAACCAGAACGCCCAAGTTCTTCTCTTGCTGAACCAACATGGTAAGTAACATCAACATGTACAATCGGATCAGAATTATCTTCATGAACCAATAATGTTAAACCATTTTCAAACTGATATTTTGTGTAAGGAATGTTAACCTCATTCTTTTTAGGAGCAACAGTTTCAACTTTTTTAAACGTTGTCTTTTTCTCCTCTTTACCACCACAAGAAGCCAATACAATGGCAGAAGCCAAGGCTAATTGTGAAAGTCTTAAGTGTGTTTTTTTCATTAGGTGTTTTTTGTGATACCTAAATATAGGGAATTCAAATAGATAGAACTTACCATACATGGTAGGGGGCTACCCTTGCGGTCGCCTGTGATTGTTGTTAGTTGCAGGTGTTCGGGCGACCGCAAGGATAGCCCCTACGAGAATCGAAAAAAGCCCAGCTTTTCAGTTGAGCTTTGAAATAATACCTTAATATGCTGGTATAGTAAAGCAAGGAAAGGTCTCCTATTATTTTTCTTTTAAAACATTGATCTCTCTGGTAAACTGTTTAATTGTCATTTTAGCAAAATGGACCAATGGAATGCTTTCTTCTTTTCCATTTGTTGTAAAGTCTTGAATACATACTTCCAAATCATCATCCTCTGATTGTCTAAATGCCACTAAAATGACCTCTGTATCAACAGGTATACGATTAAATGATCGTTCCTTATATGAAAAACCATAATTGCTTAGGAAAATATCTCTGTTTTTAAACATCAACATTACTTTACAATCGACTGAAGTCAAGTATTTTAAATTAATCAACTCTTCTTGAATATTAGTGAAAGCATCACAATTAACCAAGCCTAGTTTTAATGACTTGATGATGTTGTACTCACTAACGTAAAGTGTTTGGTTTAATTTACCGGCTACTTCTATTTCCTCAGAGCTAAAGTCACCTTTAAAAACTACCTGATTACTTCTACAATTGTCAGGATTCTCATACCAAATCTCCACATCGTAAGTCAAAGCTCTTTTTTTAATAGCCTCTTTATCCAGTTTTTTAAGGTAGGCTAGTAAAACCATTTTAAAGTTTTTGTCTTTAGTATCCACTTTAACTTCTGTAATCTTTCCTTTGACAATCTTCACTGTAACTCTTCCCGTTGGGAATTCCGCAGAATTTGAAAACAACAAAGCTTCTTTGGTATTGAATCCGAAACGAAGCATGTACTGTTGAACGGGTTTAAACTTTTGTAAAGCTTGCATACCTGGTAAAGAAGCAAACTCAACAAGGTTTCTTCCAGACCTGATCATTCTGCAATGCTGTTTCAATAAGCCGTTCGTATCTACTTCCCAGTTTAAGTCTTTTTCTGATTCAGCATAAAACGTTTTTGCATCAAGGTCTATACCAGCTCTTTTCGGAAAGGCTATTTCGTAATCTTTCCCTGTTTTAAGATTCACTTTTTCTCCCTTTGAAAAAGCTTCCAGATGAATCATTCCACCGGTTTCAATCAGTTGTCCGTTTGAAGTAGTACTTAAGCCTCTCATCAAAATATCAGCGTAATTATAGTACTCCTTCAATCTTATTTCTATTGAATCACCTCCCTCAAAAGAATTTGCTGTGAATGAAATCACCACTCCATCTTTACCGGTTATTCTTGAAAACTCAGCATTATTAATTACAAAAACTTGAGTCTCAACGTCAAATCCCAATTCTTCAATGACCTCCTCTTTAATTGAAACTTGTTCAACAACCTTAGTGGTGTCTTCTAAGAAGATATCTTCTGATGGGTTATTTTCAAATTGAACAATCGTGTCATTTAATTCAGATTCAATAACAGGTAACAGTTGCTCTTCTTTGACTACTTTCTTTTCGCTTATTTCCTCTTTTTCCGTTGCAAAGTAAACAGACAAAGTAGCTATTAGAATCGCAATAAATATCAATCCGAATCTCTTTTTACCAAATCCACCATTACCTTTTGCGGAGCTGATTTCTTTTTTTAAAACGATCCTGTCTACTCCTTTTCTCAGCGTTATTTGATCATCCAAAGCTTGCTTTAAACTTGGTTCGTTCTTTATTCTCTTTTCAAAATCTGTTTGTTCAGACTCAGATAATTGTCCGTCTATATATTGATCTAGTATTGCTAGTTCTTCTAATTCTCTTCTCATGGTGATTGGTTTTACTTCGTTGTTCTTAACTCGATAAATTTCTGCTTGGCTTTTTCCAAGCATTTGTACTTCTGGTTCTTGGCAATTTTCGCTGAAGAAAACTTCATTTTCTTTGCGATTTCAACCATTTTGACACCATGGTGGTAGAACATCTTTAGTATTTCCAGACACTTTTCTTCAAGTGTTTGAAGCGCTGTTTCTGCTAACTTATACTTTTCTTCTTCTTGAAATAAAAGGGCTATTTCATCTTCATCGCTTTCCTCTAATTCGATATTCCAATCGCTTATCTTGGCATTTGCTCGATTTTGATCATAGCACATAAAACGACAAACACTATACAAGTAGGTCTCCACTGATGAGGTTAAGACAAAGTCGCTTTTTTGAAGTTTTCTAAAAAGAAGAATCAAGGCTTCCTGAAAAATATCGGAAGCATCGTTTTTACTTCCTCCACTCTTAAGTACTAAAGCCTCAACTTTCGGGAAATAGTTGTACAGCTCTTTAAAAGCTCTTTCCCTATTTCCGGATTGAATTTGTTGAATGATTTGATCTTGAGTCATTAGTTATTTTTCTTCTTAATGGTGGAAGATTAAAAAGGTCACCAGATTAATTTGAAAATTTTTAATTCCTCAATTTGAAAATGGTTTTGCGAAGGTAAGGATTATTCAAATTGTAGGGGCTACCGTTGCGGTCGCCCGTATGATTTTTCGGAGGTTTTTCGGGCGACCGCAAGGGTAGCCCCTACGATTTAGGTTTTAATACTGTTTATAGTGCTTACCAATTCATCCTCTGTCATTATTTGCTCTATTCCTATATGCACTTCTTCCTCACCAATTTCGAACTCTTTTATGGCTACTTTATACTTTTTCTTTCCTATTTGTTTGTAAATGATCATGATAACAGACAAGCCTTCTGGAACTCCCATAAACTCATATACTCCGCTTTTCCATCTATTTGGATCTACATAGCCATTTTGAGATTTGAAAACCATCATGGGAACTCCTTTAAACGTATTGGTAACTCTTATTGACTTTAGTTCTCGCCAAAATTCTAAATATGCATCACAATTCACCAAGCCTAAATTAACAGCATATATAGTCTTAGCTCCAGATTTGACTGCAGCTTGATTTAACTTACTTTGTTCTGCTGCCAAAGGAATTCGTTCGTCTGGGTAATATCCAAAAGCTCCTTCTATCCAATAATTATACTCAGTGGTATCATTCTTAGGGAAGCTATCCAATTTAGCCATCTCAGCTACGTGCTTTCCTATCCTTGATTTTAAATAATTACTTTGGGTAATTACATCCGTACTTTTTAGTTTTCCGCCCTCCACTTGCATGTTTATTCTAACACCAGGAATTAACATTTTCGTACTCAAATAGCGTAAGTCTTCATCAGAGAATATAAACGAAGACATATACTTTACTAGTCTATTATTACGATAGTTGCCATATCTATCTCCTGCCTTTCTCCCTGTGTTTCTCCAACATCGAGCTCGGTCATTTACGTTTATAGTGCTTATGAATTCTAATCCGCTAAAAACATAATTTGGATCAACGTTCCAATTTACGGTTGAGTCATTTCTAGACGCATAAAAGGTTTTGTATTGAGCATTTGGATTAGGTGTCTCTGGGAAGCTAATCTCATAAGAAACGTCTTCATCTAAAGTTATTTCCTTTCCATTTGAATACGCTCGAATATCTATCATTCCACCAGTTTCCAATATATGATCACCCGACCTAGTCGATAATCCACATAAAACGATGTCAGCTGGTTTTAGGTACTCTTTCAAGCTAATTTCAATCTTACCATCTACCGAAAATGCATCCGCTGGAAATGTAATAACCGTGCCATCTTTACCCGTAATAGTTGACTCCTCATTATTAGTAATTATGAACTTTTGTAGTTCTACATCATACTTCTTAAAAAGCTTTCCTTTTCTCTTTTTACTGTGTTTTTCCTTTTTATCTTTTTTAATGTTCTTTTCCCTGGAAACACTCGGGTTATCGGTTGATTCAAACTGAGTCTGGTTTTCAACTATTGTCTCTTCCGGTGAAGTAATCGCTTCTTTTTTGTTGATTAAAAAGACAGCTGCCACAGCAATTATTAGGACTACAACAGGACCCATAAACTTGCTAAAACCACCTCCTTTTTTACCTCTTATTATGGAGTTGATCTCTTTATTTAGTTGGATTCTTTCTAAACCACTTCTCAAGTCTATTTGATCTTGCACAGCTTGACTCAATTCAGGTTCTTCCTGTAATCGCTTTTCAAAATCAGCTTTTTCTTGCTCAGATAAGTCATTGTTTAAATACTTATCTATCAATTCTATTTCTTTTAATTCTTCTCTCATGGTGACGGTTTAAAGTTTAGATTTTAACTCAACGTACTTGTTCCTCGCTCGCTCTAAGCATTTGTACTTTTGGTTCTTTGCAATTTTAGCGGAAGAGAACTTCATCTTCTCTGCAATTTCAACCATAGTAATTCCTCGATGATAAAACATGTTCAGAATCTCCAAACACTTTTCACCTAGCGTTTTTAGAGCCGTTTCTGCAAGTTGAAATTTTGCTTCTTGCTGAAACATTTCCTCGATTTGATCTTCTTGGTTTTGATCTAAAGAAACCTTCCAATCCACTTGTTTTGTGTTCTTTCTATTTTGCGCATAGCACATGAATCTACATACACCGTATAAGTAGGTTTCTACAGTGGAAGAAATTTTAAAATCTTCTTTTTGAACCTTTCGATACAAAACGATTAGTGCTTCTTGAAAAATGTCATAAGCATCTTCCTCACTACCTCCGCTTTGTAGAACTAAAGACTTAATTGCAGGAAAATACTCATAGAGCTTCAAAAAGGCCTTCTCTCTATTACCAGAGCTGATTAGTTGAACAATTTGATCTTGAGTCATCGATACGTTTTCCAATGAGTGTTCTAATTTTTAAAAGGTCACCTTATTAATTTGCTAATTCGTTGATTAGCTACTTTGAAAATGGTTATGTGAAAGTAGGAACTGTTGTTTTTGGGGCCAAAAAAAATCCCGGTCAAAAACCGGGATTCAAACTCTTATTTATTTCTTCTTAATCTAGCTTAAGCACTGCTAAGAATGCAGATTGTGGTACCTCAACGTTACCTACCTGCTTCATTTTCTTTTTACCCGCTTTCTGCTTTTCTAGTAATTTTCTCTTTCTCGAGATATCCCCTCCGTAACATTTCGCAGTAACATCTTTTCTTACCGCTTTTACAGTTTCTCTTGCAATAATCTTCGCTCCAATTGCTGCCTGAATAGCAATTTCAAACTGCTGACGAGGAATTAATTCCTTCAACTTCAAACAGATTTTCTTTCCTAAATCAAATGCGCTATCTCTATGGATCAAAGCAGATAAAGCATCTACTTGTTCTCCGTTCAATAAAATATCTAACTTAATTAAGTCTGATTTTCTATTCTCAATTGGATAGTAATCAAATGATGCATATCCTTTTGAAATGGACTTTAATCTGTCGTAGAAATCAAATACGATTTCAGCTAGAGGCATGATGAATGATAACTCAACTCTATCTGTAGAAAGATAAACCTGGTTGGTTAACTCTCCTCTTTTATCCATTGCTAAATTCATTACTGCACCAATGTAATCTGACTTGGTAATAACTTGAGCTCTAATGAATGGTTCTTCAATGTATTCTAAGTGATTCGGATCAGGAAGTTCAGATGGGTTATTCACAGGGAAAACCTCTCCGTCTTTATTACATGCAACGTAACCAACGTTAGGTACCGTTGAAATAACAGACATGTTATACTCTCTTTCCAATCTTTCTTGGATGATCTCCATATGAAGCATTCCTAAGAATCCACAACGGAAACCAAAACCTAATGCTGCCGATGACTCTGGCTCGAATGTTAAAGAAGCATCATTCAACTGAAGCTTTTCAATTGCCGCTCTTAAGTCTTCATATTCGTCAGTTGAAATAGGATAAATACCGGCGAATACCATTGGCTTTACTTCCTCAAATCCGTCGATTGCCTCAGCTGCCTGGTTTTCTTCTAAAGTAATTGTATCTCCTACTTTAATTTCGTTTACCTGTTTGATCCCTGAAATAATATATCCAACATCACCTGTCTTCATTACTTTTCTTGGCTCTGTATCCATTCTTAAAACACCTATTTCATCAGCGTTATAAACACCTTCAGTCGCCATGAATCTTACTCTATCACCCTTCTTCAATTCTCCATCAAGGATTTTGAAGTAAGCGTAAATACCTCTAAACGAGTTAAAAACAGAATCAAAAATCAAAGCTTTCAATGGTGCTTTAGGATCTCCAACTGGAGCAGGAACCCTTTTTACGATTTGCTCTAATAATTCAGGAACACCTAAACCTGTTTTTCCTGAAGCTGCTAATATATCCTCTGGTTCACAACCAATCAAATCAATGATTTGATCAGAAACTTCTTCTGGCATTGCAGAAGCTAAATCCATTTTATTCAATACAGGAATGATCTCTAAATCATTCTCCATTGCTAAGTACAAGTTGGATATCGTTTGTGCTTGAATTCCCTGTGTTGCATCAACAATCAAAAGAGCTCCTTCACAAGCTGCGATTGATCTTGAAACCTCATAAGAGAAATCAACGTGTCCAGGAGTATCAATTAAGTTTAAAACATACTTCTCTCCATTCAATTCATAGTCCATTTGAATGGCGTGAGACTTAATTGTAATCCCTCTTTCTCTCTCTAAATCCATGTCATCAAGAGTTTGATTTTGCAAATCTCTCTCTCCGACAGTTTGAGTTTCTTGTAAAAGACGATCGGCCAAAGTTGATTTACCATGGTCAATATGAGCGATAATACAGAAATTTCGGATATTCTTCATTCTGCAAATTTACGCCTTTTTAAGCAGATTTTCATCTTCTCAATTCAACTCTGTTTCCCGGTATCTGTCGAATCCAGCCATTCATTTCCATTTGAAATAAAAACGCTTGGGTTTGAGCAAAGGACATTTGGAGACAAATTCCAATATCATCGACAAAACTTTTACCTGCTCGAAGTAGATCAATTACCTTCTTTTCTTGCTCATTTAAGTCCACAAAAAGATCCAATTGCTGCCCTTTATCCAACTCCTCCCAATCCATAGCTTTCACCAAATCTTCTACTGAATCTAACAGTTGTGCTTTATTGCTTTTTATGAGTCGATTACATCCTTTCGAAAATTCATCACTCCTTTTTCCGGGCAAAGCAAAAACGTCTCTACCATAATCAAAGGCTAGGTTTCCGGTTATTAATGCTCCTCCTTTTTCAGCTGCCTCGGTGACAATTGTTGCATCACAGAGTCCCGCTATGATTCTATTTCGCTTCGGGAAATTTTCTCGATCGGGATTCGTATTACATAAAAACTCGGTTATTAATCCACCCTCATTCTTCAGCATTTCCTTCGCATATGATTTATGAGCTGCAGGATAAAGTCTATCTAAGCCATGTGCTACCACTCCATAGGTTGGAATATTGTTTTTTAAACAAGATTTATGCGCATGAATATCGGTCCCGTATGCCAAACCTGAAACTAGCTTTATTTGATAAGGTTGAAGTAGCTCACACAATTCTTCAATAAAGTTTTTACCATAAGAGGTTGCTTTCCTTGAACCTACCACCGATAACATTCGATGAGCATTTAAATCCATGTTTCCTTTGGTGAACAACATGAAAGGACCATCATCACATTGATTCAATCGATATGGAAAATCATCCTGGTCAAACTCAAGTACTTTTACACCATGCTTTTCAATGAATTTTAATTCATCTTCGGCACGAATTTCATATTGTTTATGCTTTAATAACTCTTTACTTACAACCGTACCTAATCCAGGAATTTGCAGCAAATCTTGATGTGAAAATCGAAATAGATTTTCGGCAGAATCGGCATAAGTAATCAAATGTCTGGCTAAGGTTGGACCAATGCCAGGAATAAGCATTAATTTTATTCGTGCTAATAACTCAGAATTCATCATCGGGTTTTACGCAATGTTAAAGACTTTATGAATAGCTTGAAATACTTTTTGTTTTTATTGATTGAGTGTTGTGTTTTCCTTTCGTTTGGAAGAACAATTACTGGAAAAGTAATTAACGAATCTTCGGAAAGTCTACCTATGGTAAACATAGAGGTAGATGGTGAGACATTTCTTCAAAGCTCTTTATCTGGAGCTTTTTCGATCGAGCTAGATGATGATGCACATCAAATACAATTCTCGTATTTAGGTCATGAAGACAAGGTTATCCATATTGAAAAGGGAAGTATTGATATCGAACTTGGGAATATCGTTTTAAAGGAAGGCTCTGAATTGTTGAATGAAGTACATATCAGTAGTAATAAGTTTAAACAAAAGGTCGAAGAAAGTAGTGTTTCTATAGAAGTTCTCAAGCCTGAATTCATCAAAAGCAATGGTGTTACCAATATTGAAAATGCGGTAGACAAAACCCCAGGAGTTCATGTTGCTGACGGACAAGCCAATATTCGTGGAGGAAGTGGTTTCTCTTATGGTGCAGGAAGTAGAGTATTAGTCTTATTAGATGGTTTGCCATTAATAAGTGCAGATGCTGGAGATGTAAAATGGGACGCCCTACCTCTTGAAAATTTAGATCAAATTGAAGTTTTAAAAGGAGCTTCTTCTGCTTTATATGGATCATCAGCATTAAATGGTGTTATTAATGTGAAAACCAAATGGGCAGCTGATTCTGCAAAAACTGAATTTAGGTTATATAATGCCGTGTATGACGACCCTAGAAATACCAATGGAATCTGGTGGGATAAGAATCCACAAGGTAGAGGGGTAAACCTTTATCACTCTAGAAAAATAAAAGGCAATGACATGGTGATCAGCGGAAATTATCACAATGATCAGGGTTATAGAAAAGGAGAAACGGATGAACGTTTAAGGCTAACTTTTAAGACACGAATCAATACCAAAATCGACGGATTTAACTGGGGAATCAACGGAAACATTCTGGATTTACAAGGTGGTCAAATTTTTATTTGGGACGATGCAGACAGCGGAATGTACATGGCTAGAAATGATTCTGTAAATAACTTCCATAATAAAAGAATAAACCTTGATCCATTCATCAACTACCTAGACAAAAAGGGAAATGCGCATCAATTTAAAGGTCGATTTTTCAATGTCAACAATCAAAATGACAACGGCCAGAATACAAACGCAAGTACCTATTATTCTGAATACAACTTTCAGAAATCTTTGAAAAACTGGTTGATTACTAGTGGAGCGGTATATCAATACTTTGATGTTAGCTCACCGATTTACAGTGATCATAACATGCAAAATGCAGCCGGTTTTGTTCAAGGGGATTTCAAAAAGAACAAATGGGTAATTTCAACGGGTTTAAGATACGAAGGGTTTAAAACCGATCAAGGAAGCTTCAATTTCCAACCTAATTTCAGATTTGGTTCGAACTATAAACTGGCAAAAGCAACTTATTTAAGAGCTTCAATAGGACAAGCTTATCGAACACCGAGTATTGCTGAAAGATTCATTAACACTTCCATTCCTGGTCTTTTCTTTATTCCAAATCCGGAATTGAAATCTGAATCTGGATGGACTGCGGAACTTGGTTTTAAGCAAGGGCTGAAACTTGGAAAATGGAAAGGAATGTTTGATGTAGCCGGTTTCATTCAAGAGTATGAAAATATGATCGAATTTGCTTTTGACTCTTTACAAATTGTTGACCTATTCGCCGGAGATATCAGCTTAGGATTTACAGGAACAAATGTGGATCAATCTAGAATTACCGGAATTGAAACATCGATAATGGGACAAGGAAAAATTGGTCCGGTAAAGACAAGTATTTTAGCAGGTTACACCTTCTTGAATCCGATTAACCTTGGAGTAGACATCAGCGATTCAACATATATTGAAGGTGACGAAATATTGAAATACCGATTTAATCATTTACTCAAAGCCAATCTTCAATTGGAGTGGAAATCATTTGGTTTAGGATTAGCTTATCGATTTAACAGTCAAATTAATAATGTAGACGAAGTGTTTGTAGGTCAGTTATTTGGCGTGGATTTAATACCTGGAGTAATTGATTTTAGAGCTGCAAATCAACATGGAAATGACATTCTAGACGTTAATGCATCTTACGATATCAAAGGTGTTAAACTAAGTTTCATTATCAAAAATGCATTGAATGAGGAGTATACAAGCCGACCAGCCTTTCCTCAAGCTCCAAGAACTTACATGTTTCAGCTGAATTATTCTTTCTAAGGAAAACCTCCATTTATCAGGCTTTCGCGTGCCCTTTTTTACTATTTTGCAAGTTGAAATATGAAGTTTCTTTTATATATCGTATTAAGTCTTGTAACCATCTGTCTATCAGCTCAGAAGTTCAACTTTTCTCCATTTAATGTAGAGAACGGACTTTCGGGTTCAAACGTTACTTGTATCATGGAAGACCAATTTGGTCGACTTTGGTTTGGTACCGAGTCTGGTGGGGTTACTATTTCTGATGGTGTAAACAGAACCTATTTAAACATTGAAAATCATCTTCCGACAAACGGAATTAATGATCTTTTTGAAGATAGTAAAGGAAATATCTGGATAGCTACCAACGAGGGAGCAGTTAAATACGACGGTCTTACTTATGACCTTTGGAATTTTGAAGATGGACTAAGTGCTAACATCATAAAAACCATTTTCGAAGACAGCAACGGTAATATTTGGTTTGGTACAGAAAGAGGACGTGTTTGCATGTTCGACGGTGCCAAAATGAACAACTTTAACTCAGGTAAATTCTTTGATGCAAAATCGGTAAACTTTATCAGCGAGAAAGATGGCGAAATCATGTTAGGAACGAACGATGGTTTGTTTCTATATGATGGAAACATCTTTAGAGAAATTGAAAAATATCCTGGCTTTGGATTTGGATCGGTTACTTGTTTGTTTCAGGATGGTAAGAAAACGTGGATTGGTACATTAACTGGTTTGAATTATATCGAAGATGGAACCATGACTGATTTCAGTATGTTTCATCCATTTCCTTCCAACATTATTCAATCCATCGGGAAAGATCAAAAAGGAAGAATCTGGGTGGGTACTCAAGGAAGTGGGATTATTCGAATTGACGAAAACAAGGAGATCTATAACATTACAGATGAAAATGGATTACCAAGTAACTTCATTTTAGAACTAACTGTAGATGATGAAAAGAATATCTGGATAGGAACATTAAGCGGAGGTGCAGCTCGATATGGAGGAGATGCTTTTACTTACTATACAGATGAATCGTGTTTAAAAAACAACTTCGTTTACACGCTACTTGAGGATAGTGGAGCGATTTGGATTGGTACGGGTGACGGAATTACTATTTCTGAAAATGGTAATTTTTCTTATTTAAACAGGGAGCATGGTTTAGCTGATAATCAAATTTACAGCATGCTTAAAGATAAGTCTGGCCTTATTTGGGTGGGTACTTATCGAGGTGTTTCTATTTTAGAAAATAGAGAAGTACTGCAGAATGTTGGTGCTTCTGAAGGAATTAAAACTCCGGTAATTTCTCTTTTTGAAGATGATTCCTCGAACATTTGGATGGGAACTTATGGTCAAGGAGTTTTTAAGTTTGATGGTGAACAGTTAATCAATTATGGTTTCCAATCTGGATTAACCAACGATATCATTTTTGATATTGATCAAAACAAAGAAGGAGACATTCTTTTAGCTACTTATGGAGGAGGATTAAACATAATCTCCAAGAATGATATAACAGCTGTAAGTACAGGTGATGGTCTTCCTTCAAATAACATTAAGTCTATTGCAAAAGATGCTTTTGGTGATATCTGGTTAGGTACGGAAAAAGGATTGGTTCACTATGACAAAGACTTAAAAGTATATAGCTTAGATGATGGCTTGAGTACTTCTTCGATTGAAACCATATTGTTCCAAAATGACAAAATGTGGTTGGGATCAGCACATGGGTTGGATAGAATTACGCTTAATCCTCCGCAGATTCAAAGAGCAAGTGGTGAACTATACAGTTCGATTAAAAGATTTAATGGTGATAACGGATTAATTGGGATTCAGATTTACAGAGGAGCAGGACTACACGCTTCTGATAATAGTGTTTGGTTTGGAACAGTAAAAGGTGCTGTACAATGCAATCAAATAAGTGTAGATGAAGAAAAAATTAGTCCTCCGAAATTATACTTTACTGATATTCAGGTTAGGTATGAAAGCATAGACTGGAAAAGTAGAAATGTAAAAACGAGCCCTTTCTGGAACTTCCCTGAAAGCTTTGAATTAAGTCATAGTGAAAACCAATTAACCTTTGAATTTATAGGTATCGAAATGGATGCTCCGATGGAAGTAGAGTACAGTTGGATGCTAGATGGCTATGACAACACTTACACTCCGCTTACTAAGGATAGAAAAGTTACTTACCAACAACTACCTGCCGGAGAATACACTTTCAAGTTATTAGCTTGTTCAAATGACGATAACTGTTCCATTGAACCATTAGAGTTTAGATTTTCTATTCGTCCACCTATATGGAAGACATGGTGGTTCATCACTATTGCAATATTATCAGTGATTTTTGGTTCTTATTTCTTGGTTAAAATCAGAGAAGATCGATTGAAAAAAGAAAATGAAAAACTGGAAGACATTATCAAAGACCGAACAAAAGAGGTTGTTGAAAAGAACAGAATGATGAAGTTGGTAAACAATGAAATCGTTCAGAAAAACGAAATCATTGAGCAAAAGAACGAAGAGTTTAATTCATCTGTTCGTTATGCAGAGACTATTCAAACAGCTTTCTTACCGGATAAAAAAGAATTGTTCGAAACATTCGAAGACAGTTTCATTTTCTATCAACCACGTGATGTAGTAAGTGGAGATTTCTATTGGTTTAAAAAACTAGAGAACACGTTTATGGTAGCCGCAGTAGATTGTACCGGACACGGAGTACCTGGAGCGTTAATGTCGATGATTGGAATGACCATGCTTAACGGTATTGATACAAATGAAGTGCAAAATGCAGGGGAAGCTTTAAATGAAATTGATGCTCAAGTCAATTTAGCTTTTGAAAACTCTGAGGTGCAGAGTCAAGATGGAATGGATCTAGCTCTGTTAATGATCAATATGGAGGAAAAAGTGATTCAGTTCTCTGGAGCTCAGCGTCCGTTATTTTTAATACGAGACGGTGAATTAAAAGAGTATAAATCAACGAAGACGTCGATAGGTGGTAACTATGAAGGGACCAAGTCTTTTGACTATAACAACATCTTGTTTAAGAAAGGTGATTGTGTTTATATATTCTCTGATGGATACCAAGATCAATTTGGTGGTGAAAAAGACAAGAAATTTAAGGTAAGAAAGATGAAAGATCTACTTATCAGGATCAGTGGCTTACCAATGAAAGATCAAGAAAAGATCATTAGAGAAGAATTCCTTGCATGGAAAGGAGAAACCGAACAAACTGATGACGTTCTTGTAATTGGTATTAGATTATAATTACTTCAACTTTTCGTTGTTGAGGTGTCTTGTTTGATCTCTTTTATTCTTCTTCGCAAAATTCTCTTGAATCACTTTTTCTAGGTCTACTCCCGTTTGATTTGCAATACAAGTAAGCACGAATAACACATCCCCAATTTCTTCTTCCAATTTAACCTTAAGGTCAGAATCTTTTGAGCTTTGTTCTCCAAACTTACGGACCATTACTCTTGCCAACTCTCCTGATTCTTCCATTAAAATACCCAGGTTAGTCAATTCATTAAAATACCTAACACCCACAGTCTTGATCCACTGATCAACTTCTTCTTGATATTCCTTAATTCTCATTACTCTCGGTTTTTAGAATCGATTGTTATTGTAACAGGTCCATCGTTTATTAAAGACACCTGCATATCCGCAGCAAATATACCTGATTGATGATCAATTAATTTTGATGCTTTTTCACACCATGATTCAAACATGATTTTCGCAATTTCGGGTTGAGCAGAATTAATAAAACTTGGTCGATTTCCTTTTTTTGTTTTTGCGAAAAGAGTGAATTGACTAACAGAAAGTAACTGTCCTTTCACATCCAATATCGAACAGTTCATTTTACCCTCTTCATCTATAAAGATTCTCATGTTCAACAACTTATTCAGCAACCAGTCAATATCTTCCTCGCTATCTTCTTGGCCAACACCTACCAAGACTAGTAGACCTTTATTGATTGAAGCAACCGCATTGGAATCTATATTAACTGAAGCTTCTGAAACACGCTGAATAACAAGTCTCATCCTCCGTAAATATTCTTTCTAAAGTGGTTGTCAGTATCTTCTTCCACAAGACCCAAATAACTTAAATATCTGGTATGAAGAATTTCACCATTCTCAAGCGCTTCTTTAACCGCACATTTTGGTTCATTTAAATGAATACAATTGTGGAATTTACATTCACTATCATACCTTCTAAAATCTCTAAAATAATTTCTGTATTCCTCCTTTTCAATACCTGTCAAACCAAAACCTTTGATTCCTGGGGAATCAATAATCCTAGCTCCAAAATCGGTAAATATCATTTCAGCGTGAGTCGTTGTATGCATTCCTTGTCCGTGCGAATCCGAGATTTCGGATGTTCTTAAAGTCAGACCTTCTTGCAACTTATTCAAAAGGCTCGTTTTTCCAACACCGGAATTACCACTAAAGATGATGGTTTTATCTTTTAATTCCTCTGCTAAATCTGCTAAACCATGTCCAGTTTCAACAGATATAATAGACGTTTTATATCCAATAGCATTGTAATAAGCTAACCTATCTTCAGCATCTTCCAACAACTCTCCATCGAGTAAATCAATCTTATTTAATACTATCCTAGTATCAATACCATAAGCTTCAGTAGCTACTAAAAATCGATCAATGAAGGCATCTAAGGTTTCAGGAAACTTATGAGTTATTAATAAAATGGCTTCGTCAATGTTAGCACCGATAACGTGCTGCTGTTTTGAGAGGTTAACTGATTTTCTAACCAAATGGTTTTTTCTCTCTTTCACACTGATGATCTTTTTCACCTCATCATCTCCGTCAATATTCACCAAATCACCAACCGCAACAGGGTTTGTTGACTTTATACCAGCCAGTCTGATCTTCCCTCTAATCACACAAGTGTAAAATTCACCATCCACAAAAACCTGATAATGTTTACCTGTAGATTTCGTTACTAAACCTTGTTTTAGAAAATCACCCATTCATGTTACTATTGATTAGGATGTAAAAATAAGTAAATACTATTTTCTATATCTTTGAGATCATGTCGATATCGGTAAAAAACATCAGCAAAATCTATGGAGAGCAAACCGCTCTTGATCAAATTAGTTTTGAGGTGAAAAAAGGAGAGATTATTGGGTTCTTGGGTCCAAACGGAGCAGGAAAGTCGACAACCATGAAAATCTTAACCGGATTTATTCCATCTAGTTCAGGTGAAGCGGAAGTTTGTTCTTTAAAAGTAGGGTCTGATGATTTAAACATTAAATCGAAGATTGGTTATTTACCAGAACATAATCCACTCTATTTAGACATGTATGTTAAAGAGTACCTTTCATACGTAGCTAGAATTTATAAAATTGAAGGTATCGAGGAAAGAGTTCATGAAATGATTGAACTGACTGGTTTAACTAGAGAACAACATAAAAAAATTGGCCAGTTATCTAAAGGATATAGACAAAGAGTTGGTTTAGCGCAGGCCTTAATCCACGATCCGGAAGTTTTGATTTTAGATGAACCTACAACTGGTCTTGATCCAAATCAGTTAGAGGAAATCAGAGACCTAATTAAAAAAGTAGGTAAATCAAAAACAGTCATGTTATCTACGCATATCATGCAAGAAGTAGAAGCTATCTGTGATAGAGTTATTATTATAGACAAAGGCTGTATTGTTGCCAATGAGAATATCAAAGAAGCCACAGAAAAATCGGGTAGATTGATATTACAGTTTGACAAACCAATCGATCAAGCAAAATTTAAACAAGACTTAACACTTGATGTTAAGCTTATAGACTCCTGTTTGTATGAAGTTCTGACAGACAAGGAAATAGAAAGAAATCAAGAAAAAGAAATCATTAAATGGTCTCTTGAAAATGATTTAATCATCAGACAAATAAGGCAGGAAACGAATAGATTAGAAGACTACTTCAAAGAATTGACTAAGAACTAATCAAAGATTATTAATTTAGACGAAATTTAATTTTTAAATGGCGAATTACTTATTTACATCAGAGTCGGTTTCTGAAGGACATCCTGACAAAGTAGCTGATCAAATATCTGACGGATTATTAGACGAGTTCTTAAGAAGAGACCCTAAATCAAAAGTGGCTTGTGAAACACTAGTTACAACTGGTTTAGCAACTTTAGCTGGGGAAGTAAAAACTCAAGCTTATGTTGATGTTCAGCAGATTGCAAGAAATGTAATCGAGAAGATTGGATATACTAAATCAGAATATCAGTTTGATTCAAATTCTTGTGGTGTAATTTCTGCCATTCATGAACAATCACCTGATATCGCTCAAGGAGTTGAAGAAGGAGAAGGTTTACATAAGGAGCAAGGAGCTGGAGATCAAGGAATGATGTTTGGATACGCAACTATCGAAACAGAAAATTACATGCCTTTAGCTTTACAGTTATCTCACATGTTATTAAAAGAGCTGGCTGAGCTTAGAAGAGAAAACAAAGAAATCGGATACTTAAGACCTGATGCTAAGGCACAAGTTACCATTGAATACAATGGTGATAACGAGCCTATCAGAATAGATACTATCGTTGTTTCAACTCAGCATGATGATTTTGCTGATGAAGCTACAATGTTAGCTAAGATTAACGAGGACATCAAAAACATCCTTATCCCTAGAGTTAAGGCTAAATTAGATGCTAAAATTCAAGGGTTGTTTGGTTCTGATATCAAGTATCACATTAATCCAACAGGAATTTTCATCATCGGAGGTCCTCACGGAGATACAGGATTAACAGGAAGAAAAATTATCGTTGATACATACGGAGGAAAAGGAGCTCACGGTGGTGGTGCTTTCTCTGGTAAAGATTCATCTAAAGTTGACCGTTCAGCTGCGTATGCTACAAGACATATCGCAAAGAACCTAGTTGCTGCTGGTGTTTGTACTGAAGCGTTAGTACAAGTTGCTTATGCAATTGGTGTTGCTGAACCAGTTGGTTTATATGTTAACACATATGGAACAGCTAAGGTTAGTTTATCGGATGGTGAAATAGCAAAAAAGGTGAATGAAATCTTTGATATGAAGCCAGCGGCTATCATCAATAGATTCGGATTAACAAATCCTATATTCTTACCAACTGCTGCATACGGACACATGGGTAGAGAAGCTTATACAGGAAATGTAGAAGTAATCGAAAATGGTGTAAGCAAGCAAAAAGAAGTTCAATTCTTTGGTTGGGAAAGATTAGACTTTGTAGATAAGATTAAAGCTAGCTTTAATTTATAGTTATTAGTGGTTAGGGTTTAGGACTAGCTACTTTGAAATATATCAAAGTCCTGCTAATAAGCAGGACTTTTTTGTTGCTCAAAATTGATCCATTAATCAAGTGATTGGGCTTGATATGGAGCATTCGCAATAATAATTATCTTTAGAGCATGAAATTGATCATTAGCATTGTTACTCGTCTTGTACCGAGACATTATTTACATAGAGTTTCACATTTCTTTCTTCGAATCCTTTCAATTTTTATGAAGGGAGATAACTTCGAAGATCCAATTAATGGTAAGACTTACAGAAAGCTGTTACCATACGGTAGATTGCAGCCAAGAGAAAATGCCCTTGCTCCTAATTCAATGTCTTTAGAACGTCACAGACTTTTGTGGTTATTTCTAAACAAAAGGACCAACTTCTTTAAGGATCAATTAACTTTCCTTCATATCGCCCCTGAATACTGTTTTATACCGCTATTCAAAAAACAAAAGAATTTAAACTATACCACTGCAGATCTTAACTCTCCGTGGGCTGATGTTCATTTTGATGTTCATGAAATCCCTTTTGAAGAAGAGTCTTTTGATGTAATCATGTGTAATCATGTTTTAGAACATGTTGAAGATGACAGAAAAGTAATGTCAGAGTTTTATAGAGTGATGAAAAAAGGTGGGTGGGGAATTTTCCAAGTTCCTATCGATTATAGGCGAGAAAGTACTTTTGATGATCCAACTATTACTGATCCAAAAGAAAGAGAAAAGCATTACTGGCAAGATGATCACGTTAGGCTTTACGGATTAGATTACGGAAAGATTTTAGCAGAAGCTGGCTTCGAGGTTATCGAAGATCGATTAATTCATGAGCTAGAACCAGAATTAGTTAAGAGGTATGCCTTACCAAAAGACGAAATCGTCTACTGGTGTAAGAAGAATTAATAGACCGAAGCATAAAAAAGCCCCGTATTAACGGGGCTTTTTCATACCAAACTAAACTAACTCTAACTAAACTATTTCGCTAGGGTAATAATACCCAACTCAATTTTCTTTTCTAAACCTGCCTTATCGGCATCAGGAAACGAACTTACCATCTTAAGGTTATATGCAATAACCGTAGAATCGTTCAAATTCTTATTCCAAACTAAGTCTCCGTTATAGTCCAAAACAGATTTACCATATTTTGAATCTAACCAATTCACAAAATCATCGTGAATTTCTAAAGCCTCAAGATCACTTTCTAAGTGAATATCAACGGTAATCTCATCTAGCTTTCCATCATACTTATAATAGATTAAGTCAAAAAACTCGTAACTATTTAAGTCTATTTGATAGTGCTTATAAAAATCATCCTCTAAGATTAAAAAGTTTTCTCTGTCAAGAAGATTATTTGAAGATGTACCAATGTTCAACCCTCTTAAATCTCCTTCTTCCTTAAAAGCGATTCTTTTAAACTTTTCATTTGCCTCATCAAAGACAAAATTTACATTGTTTTCAACCTTTCCTTTCATTTCAACTGGCTGACAAGCCATGAAAGCAACGGAAACTAGTGTTGATAGAAGAAAATGTTTCATATGTCGTGAATTGCAGTCTACAAACGCAGATTAAAAATATTTGTTTCAATTTGAATGCAAATTAAAGTCATATCCTGAATCGATGGCCATTCCAAACCCTTTACTTTTGCTGTTTAGAAAGAGTCTAAATAAACTAGCGGCTTGTTGAAATGTTAATTCTACTATACTTTTACCCCGTAAATTAATTTGACAATTATCATATAATGAGTAATTCAGGATTTATTAAGTCGTCAGTTGGTAGAAAAGTTGCCATGGCGTTATCAGGTTTTTTCCTAGTCTTTTTCTTACTTCAGCATTTAGCGATTAACATGCTGTCGATTTTAAGTCCAGACTTATTTAACGAGGTATCACACTTCATGGGTACAAACCCAATAGTGCAGTTTGGTCTTCAACCAGTGTTGTTATTTGGAGTTTTATTCCATTTAGCTACCGGGATCATTTTAGAACTTCAAAACAAAAAAGCACGTCCGGTTCAGTACGCTTATAACAAGCCTGAAACAAATTCGTCTTGGATGTCAAGAAACATGGTGATCACTGGGATCATGATCATGTTATTCTTAGGAGTTCACTTTTATGACTTCTGGATTCCAGAGATCAATGCGAAATTCATCCAGCAAGATTGGTCAGGAACAATGGACGGTGTGGAAGGATTCAGGTATTTTACTGAATTACAGCACAAAATGTCTGATCCTTTTAGATCAGGAATTTACACTGTAGCGTTCGTTTTCCTATCACTGCACTTACAACATGGATTTGCATCTATGTTCCAGTCAATGGGATTAAGACATCCAAAAAGAACAGTAATGTTAGAAAAGATTGGTAAAGGGTACGCTATCATCATACCAGCTTTATTCATCGTTATCGCATGGTTCCACGTTTTAACTAGTCACTAAAAATTGAGTTATATGTCAGTTTTAGATTCAAGAATACCTGAAGGTCCAATTAAAGATAAGTGGACCAATCATAAGAATAAAATTAATGTTGTTGCTCCAGCTAACAAGCGTTTAATTGACGTTATCGTTGTTGGAACAGGACTTGCAGGTGGTTCCGCTGCTGCTTCTTTAGCAGAGATGGGATACAATGTAAAAGCATTTTGTTTCCAAGATTCTCCAAGAAGAGCTCACTCAATTGCAGCTCAAGGAGGTATCAACGCAGCAAAAAACTATCAAAATGATGGTGATTCTACTTACAGATTATTTTATGATACTGTAAAAGGTGGAGATTACCGTGCAAGAGAAGCTAACGTTTATCGTTTAGCTGAGGTTTCTGCAAATATCATTGACCAATGTGTTGCTCAAGGAGTTCCTTTTGCACGTGATTATGGTGGATTATTAGACAATAGATCTTTCGGGGGTGTACTTGTGTCAAGAACATTCTACGCAAAAGGTCAAACTGGTCAGCAACTTTTATTAGGTGCTTACTCAGCTATGTCTCGTCAGATTGGTAAAGGAAAAATCAAGATGTACAACAGACACGAAATGTTGGATCTTGTTAAAGTTGACGGTAAAGCAAGAGGAATTATTGCTAGAAACTTAGTTACTGGGGATATTGAAAGACATTCAGCACATGCTGTTGTTATTGCTTCTGGTGGATACGGAAATGTTTTCTTCTTATCGACTAACGCGATGAGATCAAATGTTACGGCTGCTTGGAAGATACATAAGAAGGGAGCTTATTTTGCTAACCCTTGTTATACTCAAATTCACCCAACTTGTATTCCTCGTTCAGGAGACTATCAATCAAAGCTAACTTTGATGTCTGAGTCTTTAAGAAATGACGGAAGAATCTGGGTTCCAAAAAACATGGAAGATGTTAAAGCAATTAGAGAAGGTAAATTAAAGCCAACTCAAATTGCAGAAGAAAATAGAGATTACTACTTAGAAAGAAGATATCCTGCATTCGGAAACTTAGTACCAAGAGATGTTGCATCTAGAGCTGCAAAGGAAAGATGTGATGCTGGTTACGGAGTGAATGAAACAGGTGAAGCTGTTTACTTAGATTTCTCTTCTTCTATCATGAGATACGGGAAAGAGAAGGCTACTATAGATGGTGAAAAGAATCCTTCTGAAGCTAGAATCAAAAAATTAGGAGAAAAAGTTGTAGAGGCTAAATATGGTAACCTTTTCCAGATGTATGAGAAGATTACTGATGACAATCCATACAAAACTCCGATGATGATTTATCCAGCAGTTCACTACACAATGGGTGGTATCTGGGTAGATTACAACTTAATGACTACAGTACCTGGTTGTTATGCAGCAGGAGAAGCAAACTTCTCTGATCACGGAGCTAACAGATTAGGAGCTTCTGCTTTAATGCAAGGTTTAGCTGATGGTTACTTTGTATTACCTTATACAATTGGTGATTACCTAGCTGACGATATTAGAACTGGAGCAATTCCAACGGATACTCCTGAATTCGAACAAGCAGAAAATGAAGTAAAAGAAAGATTAAATTTCTTTATCAATAATAAAGGGACTAAGTCTGTTGATCACTTCCATAAGAGATTAGGAAAAGTGATGTGGGACAAGGTTGGAATGGCTAGAAACGAAAAAGGGTTGAAAGAAGCTATGGCTGAAATCAAACAAATTCGTGAGGAATTCTGGAAAGAAGTTTCTGTTCCTGGAGGAATGAATGAAATGAATCCTGAACTGGAGAAAGCTGGAAGAGTAGCAGATTTCTTAGAGTTAGGGGAATTATTCGCTAAAGATGCTCTTGAAAGAAACGAATCTTGTGGTGGTCACTTCAGAGAAGAGTCTGTTGAAGTTGGAGGTGAACAAGATGGTGAGGCATTAAGAGATGATGAGAATTTCGCTTACGTTGCAGCTTGGGAATACAAAGGTGAACCAGCAGACGCAGTTGTTCATAAAGAGCAATTAACGTTTAACGATATTGAATTGAAACAGAGGTCATATAAATAGTGATTAGTTCTTAGTGTTTAGGGATTAGATGGCAACAGTAAAGACATATAAAGAGTTAATCGTTTGGCAAAAGTCTATGGACTTAGTTGAACAGGTTTATACGCTTACAAAGTCTTTTCCTGAGTCAGAAAAATTTGCTCTAACGAACCAATTGCGAAGATGTGCCGTATCTATACCTTCTAACATTGCAGAAGGCTGGGGACGAGGAACCGCTAAGTTCTACGTTCATTTTCTGCAAATTGCGAAAGGTTCTTTGGCAGAATTAGAAACGCAATTGGAGATTGCAAATAGATTAAAGTACATAGATCAATCAGAAGTGATATTTAAACAATCTGTTGAGATACATAAAATGCTCAATGGTTTAATTAACAAGATTAAAACAAAAATCAAGGATAATGGAACTGTGAGTGAATCACTAATCACTTACAACTAACCACTAGCCACTAAATTCAAACATATGAATTTGACTTTGAAAATTTGGAGACAGTCTTCTCCTGAATCGAAAGGAGAAATGAAGACTTACCAGGTTACTGATATTTCAGAACACATGTCTTTCTTAGAAATGATGGATGTTCTTAACGAGCAACTTATCGCTAAAGGAGAAGAACCTGTAGTATTTGATCACGATTGTAGAGAAGGAATCTGTGGAATGTGCTCTATGTACATTAACGGTGAAGCTCATGGTCCTGATAGAGGAGTTACTACTTGTCAGTTACACATGAGAAAATTCAAGGATGGTGATACTATTTACATCGAGCCTTGGAGATCAACTGCATTTCCTGTAATTAAGGATTTAATGGTGGATAGATCTTCTTTTGATAGAATCCAACAAGCTGGAGGTTTTGTTTCTGTTAATACATCTGGAAACACTCAAGACGCTAACTCTATTCCTATTCCTAAGGATGATGCGGATAAAGCTTTTGATGCTGCGACTTGTATTGGATGTGGAGCTTGTGTTGCAACATGTAAAAATGGGTCTGCAATGCTATTTACATCAGCTAAAGTGTCTCAGTTGTCTCTTTTACCTCAAGGTCAGGTTGAAGCTAACAGAAGAGCTTTAAACATGGTTGAACAAATGGATAAAGAAGGATTCGGAAACTGCACTAACACTGGTGCATGTGAAATCGAATGTCCTAAAGGGATTTCTTTAGAGAACATTGCTAGAATGAATAAAGACTTCTTAAAAGCAAGTATTGCTGCTAAGTAAGTTTTATATAAGTTATTAGTGAAAAGTGGTTAGTCCTTAGGGGTTAACCACTTTTTTTGTGATAGACTTTGCTTACTGACTTGCTCCTATAGGAATAGATTATATACTTACTCGGTAATCCATTTTAAGTATTCATCCGAATTAAGAAAATGGTAATGAATAAAACATTTACGGAATATAAAAATATTGTGGTTTTTGCGGGTAGGTGTAAAGCCTGCCCCTACCATTCCATAAAAAAGGTCTAGTGCAAAACACTAGACCTTTTCTTTTATATCAATGTTGTTACTACTCTACAGTAACCGACTTAGCCAAGTTTCTTGGTTGATCAACATTACAACCTCTCATAACAGCAATGTGATATGACAATAATTGTAAAGGAACAGATGCTAATATAGGAGTCAAGTATTTATTACATTCTGGAATCTCAATCACGTGATCAGCAAACTCGCTTACCGTTGTATCCCCTTCAGTAAGAATGGCAATTACTTGTCCTTTTCTTGCTTTAACTTCTTGAATATTTGAAACTACCTTTTCGTAAGAGTTATCCTTCGTTGCAATAACAATCACTGGCATGTTCTCATCAATTAACGCAATAGGACCATGCTTCATCTCGGCAGCAGGATACCCTTCTGCATGGATGTATGAAATCTCTTTCAACTTCAGCGCTCCTTCTAAGGCAACAGGGAAACAATTCCCTCTACCTAAATAAAGTGCATTTGATACGTCCTTGTACTTAGCCGATATTTCCTCAATAGAATCACTTAATTCTAAAGTCTTTTGAACCAATTTCGGAACAGCTTCTAGATCATATAATAATGTTCTATACTCAGACTCTGAAATCTTTCCCTTTTTCTTAGCTAGGTTAATTGCTATTAACGTTAAGATAGATACTTGTGTTGTAAATGCTTTAGTAGATGCAACTCCAATCTCAGGACCAGCATGTGTATAAGCTCCGGCATCCGTAATTCTAGATATAGAAGATCCAGCTACATTACAAATTCCAAAAATAGTAGCTCCTTTACTTTTAGCCATTTCTAAAGCTGCTAAAGTATCAGCTGTTTCTCCTGATTGAGAAATCGCTATTACAATATCATCTTCATAAATGATAGGGTCTCTGTATCTAAACTCTGATGCATATTCTACTTCAACTGGTATACGCGCTAAATCTTCAATAAGATATTCTGCTACTAAACCAGCATGCCAAGATGTTCCACAAGCAATAAAAATGATTCTTTTAGCATTTACAAAAGTATCCTCATACTCTTCAATACCTCCCATTTTTATCGTCCCTTCTTGAGGTAATAATCTTCCTCTTAAACTATCGTATATAGAACGAGGCTGCTCATAGATTTCTTTTAACATGAAATGCTCATATCCGCCTTTCTCAATAGCTTCTAGCTTTAACTCTAAAGTTTGAATGTATGGGTTAACCGTTTCATTGTTAATATTAACGATTTTCAGCTTTTCGCCTTTGTTCAGTTCAGCTATCTCTTCATCATCTAAGTATACCACATCGTTGGTAAACTCAATAATAGGAGATGCATCAGATGCAATATAGAACTCTCCTTCTCCAACTCCAATTACTAGCGGACTACCTTTTCTTGCAGCTACTACTTGATCAGGGTTGTTAACATCGAATAGAGCAATTGCATAGGCTCCTTCAACTCTGCTTAATGCTAACCTGGTAGCTTCTAACAATGAAGTTTCTGTATTTTTTTGAACCTCTTCAATTAAGTGAACCAATACTTCTGTATCCGTTTCTGACTTAAATACGTGTCCGTTTGAAATCAACTCTTTCTTAATAGAATCGTAGTTTTCAATAATCCCATTGTGAATCATTGAAATTCTACCGTCCATACTTTGATGTGGGTGAGCATTAGCATCAGTAGGTAACCCATGAGTAGCCCATCTTGTATGACCTATTCCTGTTCCTCCGGTTTTATCACCATTACCAATATGATCTTCTAAATCACTTACTTTTCCAGCTGTTTTATACAAGTTTGTCGTGTCTCCATTATGAATAGCAACACCCGCACTATCGTACCCTCTGTACTCAAGTCTTTTAAGTCCTTTTATGATAATCGGTAAAGCTTCTCTTTCACCTATATAACCAACAATTCCACACATATGTTAATTCTTAAAATTCAGTAAAATCTATTGACAATTTCAATGGCTCTTCATTCAAAGGACCGTTTATAATTGTTCGACTAATATTCTCAAAATAATCCGAAATGACAAGGTCTAAATAATTAGAACTCTGCTCATTTAAAATTACCTGTTGAAGGTACTCAGTGATATCAATGTAATAAAAGTTTTCATCTGAACTAGCAGTATATAAGGTTGTTGAAATATTCTGAATCCAGATTTCTGAAGGATTTTCAAATACAGATGACGTTCTTCCCTTTGGCAATACTAACTGCGCTTTTGCTATAGCCAAGCTTTGACCTTGCAATTCATTAATAAACGGAAAGCTTAATCTCGTTTTAACTCCTCCTATTCCTGATAAAGCATACTGATCGAAATTACTTAGTGTGTCTAATAATTGATTTTCCACTAAAGCCATTGAAGAGTAATCATAATCGGCAAATATGTAAGACTTAGCTGATGAATTAATGGGAAATTCAGCGCTTAAGGAGCTTGCATTACTTGTGTAGTACACTATTATTCGTGAGTCTGGATCATGCAGGCTAAACCTTGCCATACTTCCTTGATCAACAGCTAATCCACCACTTACGATATTAACTTTAATTCCTTTTAGATAATCATGAAACGCATCATCAGCAGCAAGTTCCAATCCTCCGTCAACGCTCATTATTTGATCAGCCAATTCACTATTAAGTTTAATGGCTAAAATATTGTTCTCAATCCCATCAGGACCAGTAATAGAGTCTTCAGAATTAAAAGACACTAAAGTATCACCAAGCACTACTGTTGCTGTTACATTATTATCTGAATAATAAGATAAAGTATCGTTTAACGGTTCATCCAATTGACTTACAGAAATCAAGTGCTCTTGACCCTCATCTCCATAAACATCAATATACTTCAAGGTAAAAACAACTGAATCTATAACAGCATCTGAACCAAAAGTAAAGTTGTTTCCCGGAAGGTTTATCTCCGAAACAAAACCTGCAGAGCTTAATCCAAAGTCAGCGTCATTTATTTCACCCAGCGCAACTTTTGACAAACCTGTAGTATTAAAACTATCCATTTCTAAAGTAATCGCTTGAATAGACACTGTGTCTACAAACGTGTGAGATAATAATTGGTCATCGGTTAATAAACCAGATCCCACATTACTTTCTTTAACACAAGCGTTAAAGAGAAAAAATGTAAGGCCCATAATAATATGAGCCCTGTACATAGATAATATTTTCATCATATTCTTTTACTCTGCTAAGATAGAGTTCTCAGAAAGCATTGTGTCGTAGAAGTTATTGTATTCTTCGATATACTTTTCTTCACCAACGTGAGTTAAAAACGGCTTCCCACTTTCTTTCGCGTAAGCTAACAACTCTTCATTTACTGTTTCAGATCCTTGAATAATTCCATCAGAATGATCCATGGCCATTTTGTTTAATCCTATAAACGAAGCATCATCAGATAAAGTAACATCTGAAGCGTCAACACCATCAATTATTGCCTTTTTACTGTATGACTTATTCAAGCTATCACCAAAGTCATTGTCGTATAAAGAGTATACTACTTTTGTGTTTGCGTAAATCGGGTCTTCGCTGAAAGCCTTCTTCAAATAAACTGGTACTAAAGCAGACATCCAACCATGACAATGAACAACATCTGGTGCCCATCCTAGTTTTTTCACCGTCTCCAAGACCCCTCTACAAAAGAAAATTGCTCTTTCATCATTGTCTTCATGATACTCGCCTGTTAACTTATCAGTTAAAACTGATTTTCTAGAAAACAATTCGTAATTATCAATAAAGTATACCTGCATTTTAGCCGCAGGAATTGATGCAACTTTAATAATCAGTGGATGATCTTCATCATTCACGACTAGGTTTAACCCTGAAAGTCTAATTACTTCATGTAACTGATTCCTTCTTTCGTTGATACAACCATATCTTGGTATAAAAGTCCTTATCTCTTTTCCGGCTTCTTGGATTCCCTGAGGTAGGTTTCTTGTTATCTCTCCTATGTAAGTACTTTCCAAATATGGAACCATCTCCTGAGATACAAACAAAACTCTCGCTTTTTTCATAATCTTCCGACCCTTATTTATAAATTTGGGCGAAAATACGAATAAAACACAAGTAAATCAAGGGTTTTAGCCTATGTTTAAAGCTAAAATGCCGGCTAATCTTTAAATTATTCCGACAAATGAATATTCAAGTTGTTCGTACTATAGATGAGCTAAGCTCTACTTTGTCTGTCTTAAAATCAAAAGGAAAGACCATCGGTTTTGTTCCAACAATGGGAGCTTTACACGAAGGTCACATCTCCTTAATCAATAAAGCAAAATTGGTCGCAAGTGTTGTTGTATCAAGCATATACGTGAACAAGAGTCAGTTTAACGAATCAAGTGATTTTGATAATTACCCAAGAACACTGGATCAAGATATTGCAAAGCTAAATGAAGCAGATTGCAATATCGTTTTCGTTCCTTCTCAACAAGAAATGGACGCTATTCCTTTATACGATTCTTTTGATATCAGTGAGTTTGATCTTTACATGGAAGGAAAGCATAGACCAGGACATTTTAATGGAGTGGCAAATGTTGTCTATCGATTCCTAAATATTATTCAGCCTGATTTTGCAGTCTTCGGTGAGAAAGATTACATGCAATGTGTTTTAATCAAAAAATTAGCAACAACCTTTTTTGAGAACACGGAAATTATAATCGCTGTTACGAAACGAGAAGAGAATGGCTTAGCTATGTCTTCTCGAAATACTCGTTTATCGCCTAAATCCATTACAAATAGTTTGGTATTAAGTCAATTAATGAATCAGTTAAAGAAGGATGTTAGCTCTTTTTCTGACTATGCTGACTTTAAAAAATGGAAATCTGATATTAAAACAGGGCTTACAGGAGTAGAAATGGAATACTTCGAATTAGTTGAAAACGGTATGATTAAACCTGCTGAGAAGATAAATGATAAAGTGTCTTTACGATGCTGTATCTGTGCTAAGGTAGAAGGAGTAAGACTCATCGATAATATGCTTTTAAATTAATACCTTTGCAGCATGTTAGTGGAGATCATGAAATCTAAGATCCACCGTGTAAGAGTTACAGAAGCGGATCTAAATTATATTGGTAGCATCACAATTGATGAAGACCTAATGGACGCAGCCAACTTATTGGATGGTGAAAAAGTTCAAATTGTAAACATCAATAACGGTGAAAGACTTGAGACTTACACCATTAAAGGAGAAAGAGGTACTGGAGAGATTTGTTTAAATGGTCCTGCCGCAAGAAAGGTTCAAGTAAATGATTTGATCATCATAATATCTTATGCTCAAATGGAGTTTGAAGAAGCAAAAAGCTTTAAACCTCATGTTGTTTTTCCTAACTCACAATCAAACCTAATCGACTAGTGAAAAAGAACTTAGGAAATATAGTTAAACTGTTAGTAGGTCTGTTAATCAGTACCATGTTAGTGCTATACCTAACAAACAGTATAGACTACAAACAAGTTATGATATACATAGCTGATATTGACTGGACTTATTTTATAATAGGAATTACTTGCTCATTAATATCTCATGTTTCAAGAGGATTGAGATGGTCTATTTTATTAGAAGACCAAGGGTTAAAAGTGGATAAAAAAGGCTTAATTGCTGCCACTTATTTTAGCTACTTCATAAACATCCTTATTCCAAGAGGTGGGGAGTTAGCAAGATGTACATCTGTTTCTTACAAATACGGCTTACCAACCGATAAACTTTTAGGTACAATTGTTTTAGAAAGAGTTATCGACTTAGTCATGCTTTTACTTTGTATAACTCTTGTTTTGTTTTTAGACTTTAATTTATTCGGAAGCTTTTTTGCTGAAAGATGGACGTTTTTAAATGAGAAATTTACCAGTGTAGTACCTATATTAATTAGTTTGCTTGTAGCAGGATTAGTTGGTCTTTTTGTCCTTTATAAGATGCGAAACAAGTTTCCTATCATGACAAAGATTTACGAATTCATTCGTGGTATTCTTGATGGTCTACTATCCTTAAAACAGTTAAAAAGAAAGGGACAATTCGTCTTTCATACCCTATTTATTTGGTCTATGTATTTAATGATGGCTTTCCTTCCTTTTAAATCTTTCGCTGCAACAGCAGATTATGGAATAGTTAAAGGTCTTTTCGTTTTCATATTAGGAGGTATTGGTATGACCATTCCAACACCAGGAGGAATTGGCTCTTATCATGCTGCTGTAATAGAAGGCATGACGCAAGTTCTCGAAACATCTAGAGAAGTCGCTACGGCTTATGCTTTTTCAGTACATACTTTAATTACTGTATTCACGATAGCTGCTGGTATTGTCGCTTCAATTTATCTGTTTAAAGGAAAAAAGCATGACGTGGCTAAAGCAAATTAATCAGAAAATCATTGCCTTCAATTCAATAATAGAATTTACAGACAAGTGGTCCGACCAAAAAATTTGCTTCACTAATGGTTGCTTTGATTTATTACACTTGGGTCATATTGATTATTTGTCAAAAGCCGCTGATTTAGCAGACAAACTAATCATTGGTGTCAACACAGATCAGTCCGTTTCTAAATTAAAAGGAACTCACCGACCTATTAAAGACGAGATTTCAAGAGCTACTATTTTGGCATCCCTTTCTTTCGTTGATTTGGTAATCCTTTTTGATGAAGACACTCCTATAAACTTAATCGAAACAATCCAGCCTGATGTCCTTGTTAAAGGCGCTGATTATACTTTAGATAAAGTGGTTGGGGCGAAAGAGACTATCGAACGTGGAGGACAAGTTGAGCTTATTTCGTTTTTAGATGGCTACTCAACAAGCTCTTTAGAGTCAAAAATTAGAAATCACTAGAGAAAACAATTATATTTGCTTCAAATAGCTATTGTTATGATTAAGAAGTTGTTACCTTTTATTGCCCTGATTGTATTGCTTTCAAGCTGTGAAATAGATAGAGAGAGTCGAATTATAGGGAGATGGAATAAAATTGATATCGTTAGTGATAACAGCCCTTTTTATGACACATGGTCCTTTGACAATACTGGTGATTGCTTCATGATTAGAGAAACAAATGGAGTACAAGATACTATTATCACAGGCCAATATATTTTAAAGAATAATATATTAACAATTACAGGGTCTACAAATATCCCTTATTTCATGGGGGATTGGGATATAAATAGTATTGATGAGAATCACATGACTTTGATTTTGCAAGGAGCTGGCTTAGAGTACTTCGAATTCGCTAAAGAAGACTAGTGGCCAAACAAAAAACAATTTTTGTTTGTCAATCTTGTGGAAACACATCAGCTAAATGGTTAGGTAAATGTCCTTCTTGTCAAGAATGGAACACCTTCCAGGAAGAAATTCAAAGCAATGAGCCTGCAAATCAAAAAGGCTCCTTATTTACTAGAGGAAATAAAATAGAGAAAAAAGAAGCCAAGCTTCTAAAGGACATCGAGTTGAATGAACAACGTCGTTTTCCTTTAAAAGACGTTGAGCTTTCTAGAGTTCTTGGTGGAGGAATTGTACCGGGGTCTCTTATCCTTTTTGGAGGTCAACCAGGAATTGGAAAATCTACTCTTTTATTACAAATCAGCTTACAACACGCTTACTATAAAACGCTTTATATCTCTGGAGAAGAGAGTGAAGAGCAAATTAAACTTAGAGCCGAAAGAATTGGTAGTAATCACAACAACCTTTTAGTTCTTACCGAAAACAACGTAGAACACATTTTAGAACAGGTTAAAGAACAAGAACCTGATTTATTAATTGTCGATTCCATTCAAACCCTATATTCTTCCAAATTGGAGTCTGCTCCCGGCACTGTTTCTCAAATTAGAGATTGTACTGCTGAACTTCTTCAAATGGCTAAAGCCTATGGAATTGCCGTTTTCTTAGTTGGACATATTACCAAAGAAGGAAGCTTAGCGGGTCCAAAAGTTTTGGAGCACATGGTGGATACAGTGATTCAGTTTGAAGGAGACAGAAATAACTTGTATAGAATTATTCGTAGTATCAAAAATCGTTTTGGGTCAACAAACGAACTTGGGATCTATGAAATGAATCAATATGGATTAAAACCTGTTGAAAACCCTTCTGACTTGCTGATTTCTGAGATGAATCAAGATTTATCAGGAGTTGCTATAGGTTGCACAATGGAAGGTAATCGTGCCTTGTTGATAGAAATACAAGCCTTGGTTAGTACGGCTGTTTATGGAACACCTCAACGCTCAACAACCGGATATGATGGTAGAAGATTAAATATGCTTCTTGCCGTTCTAGAAAAGAAATGTGGTTTCAATCTAGCTGGAAAGGATGTCTTTCTTAATATTACTGGTGGACTCAAGGTGGAGGACACGGCTTTAGATTTAGCTGTAATTTGTGCTATTTTATCTTCTAACCAAGACGTAAACATTAGTAGTAGAATTGCCTTTGCCGGTGAGGTAGGTTTGTCTGGAGAAGTTAGGCCTGTTCAAAGAATTGAAAACAGAATTAAAGAAGCTGAAAAACTTGGTTTCGAAATGATTCTAATTGCTGAGAGCAACCGTAAAGCTTTAAAGAATTTCAACGCTGAAAATATAAAAGTTCGTTTCGTAAAACGAATTGAAGAGGTTTTTGGAGTGTTGTTTGATTAAGTTAGATTCAGAATTTTAACCACGTAATAACCTTTGCTGAAACCAATCCCGAAGGGATTTTCCCTTGGTAGCCCAGGGAAAATCCTTTCAGGATGAATTTGATTCCTTTATTTTGAATCGGAATATCCTTCGGTTTCACTCAGAACACACATCCAAGAACATCAGTGGTTAAAGCCTTATTCCCTAACGCTCACAAGTCAACTCAAAAACAACCTCCTCCATATCAGCAACAATCGGTGGATTCGTTTTAATGATTTGAACTTTAACCTCAGAAACAATTCCAAAGCGATTTAAGATGTTTTCGTTGATTTTAAAGGCCAATGCCTCTATAAGTTCACATGATTCGCTCATCACCTCTTTAACTGTTTCAAAAGCAGACTGATAATCAACTGTTGCTTCAAGGTTTTCTTGATAAGCGGATGAGTCAAGGTTTAATGTCAATTCTAGATGGACAATGAAAAGTCTTTCAATCCTTCTTTCAATTTCGTAAACACCATGAAGGGCATGAAAATTCATGCCCTTCAGATATAATTTTTCAGATTTGATTTGCATTACACTGCTTTTAATTCAGTAATCGCTGCTTTACCAATCTTGATTCTTTCAATCGTTTCTTCTTTTCCTAAAAGCTCACAAATAGTAAACATTGATGGACCCATTCCCATTCCCGTCACTAATACTCTGAAGTTAGGTAGAACTGATCCCATTCCTAATTCTTTAGCTTCTAAAAACCCTTTGAATGTTGATTCTATATTATCGGCTTTAAAATCCGAAATCCCTTCTAACTCCGTTAAGAACTCTTCGATTATAGCAGGTGTTTGTTCTTTCCACTTCTTCTTCACTGTCTTAGCATCATACTCTGCTGGTCTTTCAAAGAAATAAGATCCTTCTTCGATTAAATCTTTAGTAAATGTTGCTCTTTCCTTCATCATTTCACAGATTCCAGCAAAATCAAGCTTCGATAAATCGTATCCTTTTTCTTCTGCAATAGGAGCAGCTAACTTTGCTAATTCCTCTCCAGAAAGCATTCTAAGGTATTGTTGGTTGTACCATTTTACCTTATCAAAATCAAACTTTGCTCCAGATTTACCAACTCTTTCAATGCTGAAAGCTTCGATTAATTCCTCCATAGAAAAAAGCTCCTGCTCTGTCCCTGGATTCCAACCTAAGAAGGCTAACATATTCAAAAACGCACCTGGGAAATATCCTCCTTCTTTGTATCCCGAAGAAAGCTCATCTGTTACCGGATCATTCCAGTTCAATGGAAATACTGGGAAACCTAATTTGTCACCATCTCTTTTACTAAGCTTTCCGTTTCCGTTTGGCTTCAATAACAATGGTAGGTGAGCAAACTTTGGCATTTCATCTTTCCATCCTAAAAACTCATATAATAACGAGTGTAATGGAGCAGATGGTAACCACTCTTCTCCTCTAATAACGTGTGTGATTTCCATCAAATGATCATCCACTACGTTGGCAAGGTGATAGGTTGGCGTACCCGTTTCCTTCATTAATACTTTATCGTCGATTTGATTAGAGTTAACCACAACCCAACCTCTTACTTCATCTTTAATTCTGATCTCTTGGTTTCTTGGCACCTTTAACCTTAATACATAAGGATCCCCAGCTTCTAGCTTTCTCTTTACCTCATCTTCAGATAAAGTTAAAGAGTTTTTCATGCTCGTTCTCGTTGTTCCGTTGTATTGAGGAGCAGCAACTTTCATTGCTTTCAAACGCTCTCTCATTTCGTCTAATTCCTCAGAAGTATCAAAAGCGTAATATGCATGACCAGAGTCTAATAACTGCTGAGCATATTTTTGGTAAATATCTTTTCTTTGAGATTGTTGGTAAGGACCATAGTCTCCTCCAACATGAACTCCTTCGTCAAATTCAAACCCGCACCATTTTACTGAATCCAAAAGGTAATCAACTGCTCCAGGCACAAACCTTTTCTCATCTGTATCTTCAATTCTTAAGATACATTCACCTCCATGCTTCTTAGCAAATAGGTAATTATATAGTGCTGTTCTAATTCCTCCAATGTGCTGAGGACCTGTAGGACTAGGGGCATAACGTACTCTTACCTTTTTCTCCATAGTTGTTGAATTTTGTGCAAAGATAAGAGATTTTGACTGAAAAAGGATATAAACGGGCGACCGCAAGGGTAGCCCCTACAATGCTTGTTACAAATTATCGTGGGGGCTACACGAGCATAGCTGAGCGAAGACCTATTTCCAATCGAATTAGCAAATCAGCAAATTCTACAATTAGCAAATTAATAAGCTATACAAACATTCTTTGGCTCAGTAAAGAAATCCAA